>JAFGWE010000018.1 GCA_016937345.1 Methanomicrobiaceae archaeon | reverse complement strand
CTCCCATGATGTCATGTCCTCATCAAAGTTATCGGGGTTAACGGTATATTCAAGGATTTTTCCGTCATGTGTCTCTGATCTGAAGTTTAACGACCACATATCTCCCAGAGGGAGCTTTTTGCCCTGCATCTTCCCGAGACTTTTTTCAATTGTAAGAGTTCGTTTCTGCTCTTTTCCCTCCTCATCTTTTTCAAGTCTGAAAGTGAGTTTTAGGGATTCAAACGGAATATCCTTTATCTCCTGAAGGTTCCCGACGAAAACAGCCCTCAGAAGTCTTAAGATTGTTGTTTTTCCATATCCGTTCGGGGCGGTAATTATTGAGATGCTTTCATTATTTTCAATTGGTATTTTGTGATCAAACTTCCCGAAGAGTCTGTATATTTCAATATCCTCAAGTTTTATCCTGTTAAAACGAAGGGGTGAGTCCCTTGTTATCGCATCTATTAAGCGGCCGAGCATCTCCTCTTCGTTTTCGGCTTCAAGGAGCGGATATTCTACCCATTTGTCTGCAAAAACCTTTGAGACAATATCTATGTATTCGGAATGAAGTTTTCGGCTTGCAAGACAGATCACTCTCTCATAGTTTAGAAGGCCGTCGGACTCTGCATTTATCTCTATTGTATCATATTCGATTCCTGACCCCGCAAATGTGTCCTCTTCATAATATAAAATCTCCTCATGCGGAAGGACAAATCCGTATCTTGGCGAGAGTATCGCCCTGTCGAAAGGATAGAATTTTTCTGAATATTCGTGGCATCGTTCTGCAAACCTTCCAGTGAATGCATAATCTGCTTTTATGTGGCGGTTTTTGTCGAGATTTTCATCCACATCCCAGATCTTTTCCTCTCCTGCAGGAGTTATCACAAGGGTTTTGAGTGCCATTTGTTTTATTTAGGGGACTCTTTGGAAATTAATGTAGCGAATGAGTAATCTGATACAGCTTTTTGATAACAGGATAAACAGAACTGAGTCCTGATTTACAGTGTAATCAGCCGTTTTCCTCTTAATCTGGTTAAATTTTTATTATCAGCCAAATCCAAGGATTTTTATCATTAAATGATTGATAATTAGTCATCACTCTGGTGATGGTGATTTTCGTCTATGGAAAAAAAATTTATTTTTACAATTTTATTTTTAGTGATTGCCTCTGTTCTGACAGCTGGCTGCACTACTGAAGATACTAAACAGGTTCAGGACAATAAAGACCTCCTGAATATGACAGGAATGTATGTTCCGGCACCGGTATCATACAATATTGACGGCAGTTATTCGATAGTTTCTTTTGTTGGATATTCTAAAAATTCAGGTTTCTCATACGATCCTTTCAGTGATGAAATAGTTATTTCGGGTCAGAATGACCGTCTGTTTACTCTTACTGACAGCTACGGAACGTCATATTATGCTGTTTATGACAAAGCAGGGACCATGGTCACATCATATTCTGCAAAAAATTCAACAGAACCCTGGCAGATTTACGGACAGATTGTTTCTGATTCTGAAATTTGGATGGCATTTGCCGGTATCCTGGATGGTTCTCTTTATGCAGATTCATATGCTATTGTAAAGGACGGCAAAGAAGCATCTAATGTTGCATATCCGGTTCTGACCGGAATCTGGGATGTTACTCAGACCGAATCCGGATCAAAGAATATGACTATTGTAAAAATGGACGGTCCGGTATTCTACGGCAGTTATAGTGTAATAACTGATAATGTCCTCACCAAATACGATTTTGTCGGTGCTGTATATGCTGTTGATGAAAATGCTTTATATGCTGTCTCTTATGATGAAGAAGGCGATTTTGGAAAGATTGAAGTATCAGGTGAAGAATTTGTCTGGAACTGGATTAATGAGGACGGGGCATTTACTGATGTTTATGTAAAATCCGGAACAACTGTCTCAGAGTCCGTTTATCCGGAGCTTGCGGATATCTCAGGTGACTATAAAGATCAGTATTATGCCGAAATTTCTGCTGATGGATTTGTGAAAGACTACTCTGATTATGCCTGGTCTCTTCTTAAGACGGGCAACGGCATATACATCAATGTCAATAATGGAACTGATACAGGATTTTTACAACAGTACCCGGACAATTCTGTCTTTTACACGGACAACGGCTATTATTACAACGGCTGGGTGGAAGACGGGGTCATTTACACTTTTGTAGCTGACGAAGAAGGTGCTGATATGTACGTCTCGCCCCGGATTTCACAATAATCCGGATGCCTTCTTTTTTTAATTTGTTTTTCCCATGCACCCGTCAGATATATCTACATATGTGCTAATATATGTGCATATGTCTTCGATTACATCCATTCGCATAAGCACGGATATGAAGGATAAACTTTCCGGGCTGAAAGTGCATCCGAAGGAGTCTTATGAGGATGTAATAAAACGTCTTGTTGAATCATCAGTGGACGATGAGCCATTAAGTGATTCCACAATAAAAGCAATTGAAGAATCACTTGCTGATATTAAGGCAGGCAGGGTTTATTCTCTGGAAGAGGTTGCAGAAGAACTTGGTCTCAACTGATATGGTTTACAAAGTTCTTGTTACAAACCGTGCAAAAAAGAGTCTTGCACAGCTTCCAAGGGATATTGCAAAAGAGATTTATCTTGAATTAACATCACTATCCTGCGAGGATAATCCTAAAAACCACGTTAAAAAATTAAAAGGAAATAAAAATCCGCCTTTCTATTCCCTGCGTGTGGGAAATTACAGGGTTATTTTAAATATTGAGGATAGTGTTCTTTTAATCCATGTAATTGAGGCAGGAAACAGAAATAAAATTTACAGGGAATATTAATCCCCGATAAATATCAATCAACCAGATTTTTCCAGTCATTTAATTAAGTAATTTTTTAATTTTATTCGCTGAGGTCTTCGTATATTCCGGAGAACTGCTCTATTGCGGTCTGAAGATTCTCTGCAATTTCGCCTGCGATTACGTCAGGTTCGGGGAGATTTTCTGTGTCTTCTAAGCTTTCGTCTTTTATCCAGAATATGTCAAGGCTGACCTTGTCGCGTTTTATCAGGTCTTCGTATCTGAACGGTTTAAACCGCTCTGTCTCTTCCCTTACATGGCGGTTTTTCGGGTTGTAGGATTTTATGAAGTCCTTTAGGTCTTCCAGGGAGAGCGGGTTTTCCTTTAGGGTGAAGTGTATGTTTGTCCTTAAGTCGTATATCCAGAGTGTATCAGTCCATGGCTCTTCGCGTCCGGCTTTTCTTTCAAAGAAGACCACGTTTGCCTTTACACCCTGTGCATAGAAGATTCCGGTAGGGAGTCTGAGAAGTGTGTGAACGTCGCATTCGGCGAGAAGCTTTTTTCTGATTGTTTCACCTGCACCGCCTTCAAAGAGGACGTTGTCAGGCACAACAACAGCCGCTTTTCCGTTTATTTTTAACATGCTTCTTACATGCTGAAGGAAGTTTAGCTGTTTGTTTGACGTTGTCGCCCAGAAATCATCCCTCTCGTAAGTCTGCTTGTCCTTTTCAGCCTTTCCATCACCGTTGATTACGGTGTAGCTGCTCTTTTTACCAAAGGGCGGGTTTGTAAGGACAAAGTCGTAGTGCTCATCCGGTTCTGATAAAAGGGAGTCTGCGACACTGACCGGGCTTTTGTCTGTCCCGATTCCGTGCAGGTAGAGGTTCATTGCACAGAGGCGGGCGGCACTGTCCACAATTTCGGTTCCGCTGAATGTCTGCTCTTTTAAAAATATAGACTGTTCCCGGTCGAGTTTATAGTTTTTAACGAGGTAATCGCGTTCTGCAAGGAAGAATCCGCCCGTTCCGCATGCGGGATCGGCTATCGTCCGGCAGGGTTTTGGGACTGTCACCTCAACCATCGCCTGAATCAGAGCCCTTGGAGTGAAATACTGGCCTGCACCGCTTTTTGTGTCTTCGGCGTTCTTCTGCAGGAGTCCTTCGTAGATCTCACCCTTGACGTCCATGTCAAGGCCGACCCATGTCTCTTTTCCGATTAGATCAACAAGCCGCTTTAGTTTTGCCGGGTCCTGTATCTTGTTCTGGGATTTTCTGAATATAACGCCGAGGAGTCCTGATTCCTTTCCGAGATTTTCAAGGGTGTGGCGGTAGTGAGTCTCAAGGTCATCGCCGTCTTTTGATGCGAGTGTCTCCCAGCTGTATTCATCCGGTATTGTTGAGGGTTTGTTGAATGGGGCTCTTTTGTGCTCGTCTGCCATCTTTAAAAAGAGAAGGTATGTGAGCTGTTCGACGTAATCCCCGTAGCTTACGCCGTCATCTCTTAGTACGTTGCAGTAATTCCATAGTTTTTGCACAAGTGCGGAAGATTCGGATGCCATATTTCCCTGACTATTTTTGTATTCTGTGAATGCTTTATGGTGCCGGATTTGAGTCTGTGTAATTTTGAATCTGATTTATTCTGATAAATAGACAATAACCCGGGATTCTTCAATGCTTTTTTTAAGATACGGGTTTTTTACAGCCTCTGGTTCTAAAAGATCAACACTGCGACCAAAAAAATCCTCTAGATCTTTAAGAAGACCAAAATAAGAATCTGCGTGTTCTGTGTGTGTCATCTTTTTAAATGAGACCAGAAAGTCAATATCACTTTTTTCAGAATTTAAATCAGGGCGAATTGCAGATCCAAAGATAAACAACTCTCTGACGTTATGTCTCTTACATATTTCCTCCAGTTTTTTATTCTTAGACAGACTTGAGAAAAAGGAGCATTCTGGTTTCATTTCACATTTTTTACAGAATAATTATTCTGATGAATAATAAAACCGGCGGGAAAGACTGAACTTATTTGTTCGTATATACGAACATTTGTTCGCGATTGTGAACAGTCTGAATTTTAAATCATAATAAGATCTATTTAGAATTATCAGAGAAGTCTCTGGTCAAAAATAATTGACTTTGCCCTAAAATGTATATATTATTAGGTCAATATAAATTGATTATAAAGGTGGGTGATGTGAATGGACAAAGTAAAAAAAGAAGAAGAAAAATATCTAAAGCTTGTTCCTGAAGAGATTCGATGGATGGTGAGTGGACTTTCTGATGACCGCCACTGGGCATTGTTTATTGCTCTTCTGGAGAACGAAAAAATGACTTTTGGTCAGATAAAAGAAGAGTTTGGTGAACATCCCCAGACACTCACCAATCGTCTGAAAGATCTTACACAGGCAGGACTGGTGATCAAAAAGGCAAAATCTCTTGAGGATATGGCCGATAAGAAGAGAGGTTTCTATGCACCGACCGAACTTGGGGAAATCATGGTAGACAGTATTATGCAGGGTATATTGTCACCTCATAAAAAATCATGTATATCTCAAAAATTAGAATATACTGCCGTAGCTGAACCTGAGGCTACATATTTCTCTAATATCTCAAGTTTTAAGAAAATTGAGCTCAATTATGGGTTCTCATCTTCCTTTAAAAATATGAGAAAAATTACAGTTAAAAATTAGGAGGCTTCTTAAAATGACTAAAAATAATGAAAGTGCAAAGAAAATGCCGGCAATGAAGGTTATAATTAAAGAAGATCCGGAATTTAGAAGATTGCCGGTATCGGGAGTTTTTGGTGCGCTAAATCCTTTGGAGGGAAGAATCGGATTTTTTCTCGATTCGCCGGTTCCAAAGATAAAAGACGGTTCTTCCGGTGAGATGGAACTGAGGGAAATTGAAAGAAGGTTGATGGTTGAAACCTGTATGTCTCCTCAGATATTCATTCAGATATCTGAATGGATGAATCAGAGAGTTGAGGTATTGAAAAAAGATTGTCCTGAACTTTTTGAAGCAGAGGAGGAATAGTCTTTGAAGTTCTCCCGCAGGAATGAAATGAAATATTTTGATCTGGAAATTGAAAAAAAATCAGTTCAGATTGGGATTTTTGGTTCATTCCAGCGGATAGAACAATTAAAACTGTGTAAGGAATACCTCTTCTCCAAAGGATATATTCATACCCGGTTGTCTTTGGATCTGGAAGATAAATATTCCCCAAAAGCAGGCGAATCACGGGATGAGTATAACCTGAAAATCAGTGAAAAACTGATAGAAACCAGTGATATTCATATAATCTATTTTTTTAAAAACTGTGAAACTGATAAAGTCCCTGTTAATGAATCGGCAGTTCAGGAATACAGAATAATGTCTGATAAGAGCAGTCCTGATAAAATTCTTGTTTTAATTGAGGAGAAAACATCTTTTTCCGGCCTTACAAGAGGCCTCATTTCCAGAAACGACGGCTATGTGACGCATATGAATTTTAAATCGGTTGATGAAACTTTCAGACCGGTTTCAAATCACTGCCTTAAATGTATAATAAAAAAGTAGATTTTTTATTCAGCAGAAAACTCTTCAAGGTAAAGCTCTGTTGCCTCTTTTAAATTTTTTAAAGCCTCTTCTCTGGTTCTTCCCTGGCTGACTGTTCCGACTTCAGGACATTTCGCAACAAAAAATTCGTCCTCTTCATGAATTTCTGTTGTAATACTACACCGCCTATTATTTTTTTATAATTAGTTTTCAATCGTAAATATAATCCTTTATAAATTCTAAATGTATCATTCTCCTGTTTTTCTTTATGCAAATTAAGTTGGATTGCAGGTTTTCTGAAATTTTTATATAATTTTTATGGTGGGGATGATAATGGGGAAAATTGATGTAGATATTAAAAATTGCAATAATATTGTTAGTGGACATTTTGTTCTTGAAAAAGGGAAGTTAAATATAAAATATGGGGTGAATGGAACCGGTAAATCCACAATTGCAAGCGCTTTGGAACTTTTGAGTAAGAATAAACCTTTATCCGATCTTAAACCTTTTGGCTCAAATGAGAATGATGAACCAACTGTGAATATTAGTGAAAAACTGGCGATGGTGTCAGTATTTAATGAAGAGTTTGTGAATACAGTGGTCTTTCAAAAGAGTAATTTAATCGAAAATGCTTTTGATGTATTCATAAAAACTCCAAACTATGATGAGAAACGTGCAGCATTTGATAACAGATTAAAAGCTCTAAAAGTGTCTATTGGGAATGATGATCGGATAATCAAATTACACGATGAGATTCATAATTTTTCAGGCAAACTAGAGCTCAATGCGGCAAAAAAAGAATTAAAATCAAATAATTACTTAAAATCAATTCTAAAAAAAGAGAACCTGTTTAATGTTCCTGATTCTCTAAAAAAATATACTCCTTTTATCAGTGATAAGGATTTGAGCATTAACTGGATTGATTGGAAAACAAAAGGTGAATCCTTTGATCAAAAAGGTATTTGCCCTTTTTGTTCCGATGAGCTCAAAGATGAATATATCGATGAAAAAAATATATTCAATGACACATATAAAAAAGCAGATTCACAAAATCTTAAAAATATGCTGGATTTGTTTGAATGTTTTGAAAATTATTTAGATCCCGAAAGATATTCTGAACTAATATCCTGCATTAAAAGTGATCCTGGCATAGATACAATCAAAAGTTTGCTAAAAACATTTACTTACGATTTTGAATATTTAAAATCACAATTAGAAAAAATTCATCAATTTGACTCAACTTTTTTTGGTGATGTAGATATTGATAAATTAGACGAATCTGTTAGAGATTTAAAAATAGAAAATGCTAGATTGAATTATTTTACAAGTCCTTTGATGACAGAAATAGTAGAATTCGTCAATTCACAAATAAAATCCCTTGAAGCTGAAGTCACAGAATTAAAGATTGACATGGGGAAATTACGGTCATTAATGCGATCTACAATAAAAAATTGTTCTGAAGATATGAATTCTTTTTTAAATTCTGCTGGAATTCAATACAAGGTTTTCTTAGATGTTGATCCTGTAGGGGAACCAATTGCAGTATTACAATATCAAAAAGATAAAAAGTGGGTTAAAATTGATAATATTAGGAAGACCCTTAGTTGGGGAGAACGCAATGCATTTGCATTAGTTCTCTTTATGTTCTATGCTCAGAATAAAAATGCTGATTTAATAGTGTTAGATGATCCAATTTCATCGTTTGATTCAAACAAAAAATATGCTATAATTCATAAACTATTTGCTAAGGTAAAAAATGGGATGCCTAAAAATTTTTATAAGCAAACAGTTTTAATGCTAACACATGATTTTGAGCCAATTATTGATTTTATTGTTGTAGGTAAGCTTCCTCAAGAATATGTGTCCGCGACTTTCATTCAAAATAATAATGGTTGTCTCAGTGAAAGAGCAATTGACAAAAATAATGACATTAAATCTATAATTCAGGAATTATTATGCCATGTTCGCAATGATAAATTGTGTATGGTTCATCGTGTCGCATTTCTGAGGAAATATTATGAGCATCACGGAATAAATGAGCATATTGATGCCTATTATATTTTATCTTCATTAATTCATGGACGCCCGAATATTACTTCAAAAGATGGAACTCCATATCCGCCAAAGAATATTATAGATGGAGAAAAAGAAATAAAGAAAATTTTCGCGGATTTTGACTATAATACATTAATTAATAATTTATTTAATGAAAATGAATTAGTCAAGCTATATTTTTTGGAAAAGAATGCATATTTGAAACTCCAATTATTTAGAACGTTGATGACAATTGTGGGTGCTGAGGATATTGAAGATGTTTACATAAAATTCATTAATGAAAGTTATCATATCGAAAATGATTATGCATATTATCTAAATTTATTAGAGTACGATATGGTACCACCTCATATTATTGGAACTATCGATGAATATATGAATAAAGAATATAAAGCCTCATAATAAAAAAACACGTGATTATTTATTATTAGTCACTTTTTTTTCTTCCCGTCAGCCGCCCGCAACTCCTTCTCCGCCCGAATCCTCTCAAGAAGAACACCCGCCGGCTCATCATCAGGATTCTGTGAAACAAGCCTTCCCTCAAAAGCTTTCTTGAGAACGGACTGCCGGAGTCTCTCAGCCTTCAGAAGAGACTCCTCAACAATCCTTTCCATCTCATCTATTATCGAAAACCTCCTCTCAATCTCAGAGACGATTTCGTGCTGTTCTTCGAGAGGGGGGAGTGGTACGATGGTCTCTTTTAGAGATTTCATACTTACATTACCTTGACCGACATTACCTGTTTCACTTTCAAAAAATTGATCTCTGAAATAATCTGTTTGAAAAAAAAGAAAATAAAAATGTGATTGTCTTGGATCAGTAAATACTAATTTTCCTACACGTTGATTTAATAATAAATTTTTCTGATCCTTTATTTTTACAATATTTCCATAATCACGTTTTTTTCTTGTGCCTGTGAGTGTTACTAAAATATCATCTTTGTTTAGTAAATATTGACTAATTATTTTATAATCAACTTTTGAAATGAAAGTAGGGTTTACTGAAAGATCTAACCTCCCCATTTTTACATTTCCAATTTTTATTATTTGATGTCCTTTTTCTGAATATTCATTGCTTTTAAATGCATAGCCTCCAATGGCATTGGATATACTATTTAATTTTACGAGAGTCCATTTTTTTGGAAATAGATAATTGTTGTTATTATCTAATTTGATGAGATTATCATCATCTTCCTTATTAATCTCAACATCCGGATGCAGCGCCCGCCACTCCTTCGTTAAATCGCCGCACATCGCAGCTTTCAGAACAGACTGTCGGTATTTTGGTATCAGTGCCTTTGCACGTTTAAGAGCAGAAACGCCTGCGTCAAGCCGGGTGAACTCCTCTTCGATTTTTTCGACTATGCGGTATTGTTCGGCGAGAGGGGGGAGTGGGATTTTGACAGAATATGCGTCGTTTCGATTTAATCCGGGTATTGCAGTAGATTTATCCAAAGAATTTAGATTTAATGAAATTAGTAAATAGTAAGTGTAGATCAAGGACAAATTATTCGACTCTTCGATAAAATATGTTGTATCTATTGGGTAAAATGGTTCTTTTGATATATGTACAGAACCTGCTGTTCCTTTTCTACCAATAATCAATCCTTTTTTGTTCACTAATGGGATATTATGATGGCCAACTATACCATTTGACCCATAGACTGGAATATTTCCATTATCCACTCTTGTTCTTTTAGGAAGTCCTTTCCCATAATTCAGTTCTAAAATCTCGCCAATATTGGTGTGTATCCATCCTTTTGGTTGATTTCTGATTTTATTTTGTTTAATATAATTGAATTTGTTGTCATATTTACTATTCATATTTAGGAATGCCTCTTTAGTTTGCGTTTGTATCCATGATTAATTGTTTACCGTTAGTATATTTTAACCAGTCATAAAAACAAATCAATTTAAAATATTGTGAATTATATTTTGAAATTTTAGAATTATCATCTTCAAGGTCTGAATATTTTTCAATTAAATATTTTTTGAGTTCATCAAGATCAATATTATTTGCGTCTAGAAATGGAATTAAATGAATTGTATGATAATCATTATCATTACTATCGATTAATTCTTTAATCGAACTTTTCTTCTCTAGTTTTCCAAATTTTTTGCTGAATTGTTGACTTCTAAAATATTGAAAATTTACGGTTGTAGCTATATTAATAACGCTATCTTCTAATTTTGAAGTATCAAGAATATTTCCTGAGATTCGGTTTGAAATTTTGAGATATTTAAATATAGGAATATTTTTTGTCAGCTTTGAAACTTGCGGAATAGTATATTTCAAGACATTTTCTGGCTCATAATTATAGGTATTGAATAAAATGTCCTCAAAAAGATCTTGTCGTTTTAAAGGTAAATATCCGTATTTACCCATACCCTCTACAATTCCTATACCTGCATAAAATTCGATATCTGACTTATCATGTATTTGATCAAATTCTATTCCTACATTTATTTTTTTAGAGATATTTGGATCTGTTGATAAGGCATATGAATAAAATTGATCTTTTAACATTCGGAGTATATGTGCAGGAATTTTTCTATTTATTTTTGTTAATGAATCATAAATTAATTTAAAATCATTAGTTCTGATTATTTTTATTGGAAGTGTAATTTTTTCATTGACTTGATATATTGAATCAAAGATAAGATTTCCCTCATAATTTTTATCTCTCTTCACAAAGATCAAACGGTTTTTAAGAGAATCTATATTCTGATTAGACAGACATTTTACTATTGATGAAATAATATTTTGAATATTTGTATCATTTATTGAATAGCCCATGAAAATTACTGGATGTTCCACAAAAATTGTCATAAGTTTTGCGGCTAAATACTGACTTTTTTCATTAAAATTCTGATAATCATTTTCACATAAAACTAACGAATTTGGCTTTGAACAACAACCGTGTATTTTGTATATTTCACCAATTTTATGAGTTTCTGAGAAAAGCAAATTTTCTTGACCTATATATACTTTGTAATTTGGGAAAATATGTTCCAATAATAAATCATAGTTTGTTGTAATAATTCCATCAAAATTAGCTTTTGAGAATGCAAGGAGTTCATTTTTTAAAGATTCGGGTTCATTTTTGATTTCTCGTTCTTTTAAGTACTCAGAGATTGCAATTTTAAGCGGTGATGATATATCTAACATATCTTTTTCATAGATAGATGCAATTTTATGATTTTTTTCAAACCAAAATTCATGATAATCAACAGATATTAATGATGCTATCTTAGGAAGATTTTTATCTGCTTTTGAAGAGTAGTATCCGTAAGGATGTTTGGCCATTTCTTCAACAAATAACTTTAAAAGTCCTTCCCAGTTCTCTGAAGAGATATATCTCTGTGATATCCCAGAACCCACAAATAAAAATGGTAAATTATTAAATTTTCTCCAAAAATCAACTAATTTTTTGGAGAAATCATTTTTTTCTTCTGTATCAATCATAATATCGCTTATACCCCCAAAACCTCATTCATCTCGCTCATAATATTGTTCAAATCGTCCCCGAACGCCCGGTATGCAGAGACAAGGCCGCCCTTCTGCATAAGCCTCTGGTTGTATTCAAAGTCGTCAGGACCAATCTCAACGCTTGTACTTATGTGGTCCTTAATTATATTGAGCCACTCTTTCTGCTCGTCTGAGAATTTTTGGCCGTCCTCTTCTCTTTCTCTCAGCCATCTCTCATAGCGGTGTTCAACATTCTCAGAAAACGGCTCTAAGTATTTGTCGCATCCGAGGGTGAATCTGACAAGCGATATTATGTCTGTCAACATCCTCTGCGGCGATGCGCCGCGGACGCGGTTTTTTTCAACCTGCTCATACGCCTTCCAGACAGAGTCCGGCGTAAACCCGTACGGGGGTCTTGAGAGAATGTCTGATAACTCTCTTATCTGAGCGTAGGTTAAGTGCCTCTCGGATTTTGGACGGCTGTATATGATCTGAAGAGCTGTAATCGAGTCCTTGTTATCCTCAATAAACTGCTTAAAGTTTGCAACCGTTATAACCGCTCTTTCCTTTGCATCAGTTGAAAAGTCCGCCTCAAGCACCCGGTCTTCTGATACCTTATCTAAAATCTGCTCGGATTTTGTCTTCAGATCGATAAGAAGTGTTCTGAGTTTCGGGTTGTCAAACGGTTCGCAGGCCGCTGATACAAGGGACTCTTTTGCATCCAGAATATCGGATTCTGTCGGATTTTCAGTCGCAGACATCTCTTTTGCATGGCCTCTGACCTCATCCGGATCAACCGATGCGTAAAGTGAGTTTATAATGGACTTCACCGGCAGATTTGCAGTCTCAAAAATCTCCTCACGTTCGCGGTCGGAAATCCGGCGGTCAAGTCTTGCAAGCCTTGTCGCAAGCGTTGTTATCAAATCGTCGTCATGGTTTCCGACCGCAACCGCCTCAAGGAGTTTCTTAAACGAAATCCCCGGCTTCTTGTCAATTACAACCGCCGGATTCTTCGACGACTCGCAGACGCCGACAGCATCCACAACAATAAATCTGTCCTTAGGCGGTGCATCGGTTGTCACCTGGTGGAGATCGGTTAAGTCAACCGTTCTTGTGCCCCGGCCAAGCATCTGCTCAAAATAGACCTGCGATTTCACATCCCGCATGAAAATCAGGCACTCAAGCGGTTTTATGTCAATCCCTGTTGACACCATGTCAACCGTTACTGCAATTCTTGGATTATAAGAGGTTCTAAACTCCCTAATCATATCCTCAGGCTTTCTGCCGGTTTTGTATGTAATCTTCTTGCAGAACTCGTTTCCGCGTCCGAACTCCTCTCTGACAATCTCAACGATATCCTCGGCGTGCGAATCGCTTTTGGCAAAGATGAGCGTCTTTGGAACCTCCTCCCTTCCCGGAAAAAGTTTTGTAAACAGATTATCTCTAAAAGTTCTGATTACAGTTCTTATCTGATCATAAGAAACAACATCGCGGTCAAGCTGTTTTTCGTTGTATGAAAAGTCCTCATCCAAAAGCTCCCATTTCTTATCCCTCGAAAGCTTCTCCCTCTTCTCAACCCAGAGGTCGGCATCAACCGAGCTTCCGCCCTTTGTAATCTCGGTAACAATCCTGAACACGTCAAACCCGACATTGACACCATCTGCAACCGCTCTTTCGGAACCGTACTCCATCACCAGATTTTTGTTGAAAAACCCAAGCGTCTGCTTTGAAGGAGTTGCTGTAAGCCCGATTAGGTGGGCATCGAAATATTCCAGAACCTGACTCCAGAGATTGTAAATCGAGCGGTGACACTCATCAGTAACAATAAAATCAAAGGTCTCAATCGGAATATCAGGATTATAAACAACATCCTTTGGTTTTCCGTTTGAAAAGCCCTGCTCAAACGATGAAAATTCATCCGACTCGGGATCGTAATTCTCATCGCCCCTTAAAAGTGAATAAAGCCTCTGAATTGTGCAGATGCAGACCTTTGAAACGTCATCTATATTCTTCCCCGAAAGGGGCTGAACATTATAAAGCTCGGTGAATTTCCGCCCGTCATCAGGTGTGACATACTTCTGAAACTCCTTGTGCGTCTGGGTGCCGAGACTTGTTCTGTCAACGAGAAACAGAATACGTTTTGCGTTGCAGTGCTTAATCAGCCGGTAGGCAAACGAAACCGCGGTAAAGGTCTTTCCCGACCCTGTCGCCATCTGAATAAGTGAACGGGGATGGTCATCCGCAAAAGAGTGCTCAAGGTTTGTAATGGCCTCAATCTGACATTCGCGAAGACCTGTTGTCATAAGAGGCGGATACTCTTTCATCCTTGCACGAAGAGTCTTCTCCTGCTTCATCCATTCCAGAAGTGTCTCCGGTTTGTGAAACGAAAATACCCTTCTTGAACGCGGCTCGGGATCACGAAGATCACGAAAGTAAGTCTCCTTTCCGGTGCTCTCATAGCCGAAAGGTAAAAATCCGAGCTCATTCGGGATATTATCAAGTCTGCCTGTAAGATACTTCTGTGACTGATCACAGACACCGCTTAATGTTGTCCCTTCCTTTTTTGCCTCAATAACACCTACAGCCTTTTTGCCGGCAAAGAGCAGATAGTCCGCAAACCCCTCTTTTAACGGATACTCTCTTACTGCAACCCCTGCTCCGGCACTGATATTCAACCCTTCCCTGTCCTGAACAACCCATCCGGCGGCATCCAGCATTCCGTCAATATTTTCCCTTGCTTTAGCCTCCGGTGTCATCAAAGCCTTATCCCCTTCTCTTAAGTTTAATTATAATTTTTAAAGGCTTAATATATTACGTAAAAAATATGAAAAAAATCAGGTAATTTAAAATTGGAAAAACCCTCTATACAACCACAATCCTCCCGTCAGTAACAGGCGTAATCGGGGAATCCCTCTCAATTGCGGCTGCAAGAAGATCTATTAAATTAATCTCGGTGTTGTATTTTTTATCATCCGAAATATCCTCCAGGTTTGTATAGCCGTCTCCCCCGCCCGCCATATAGTCGTTAACGGCGACAGTGTATGTCTCTTTCAGGTCTATCGGGACAATTCCTGAATCTGAAACAACTGACAGGTTTAGAATTCTGTCTCCTTTTGAAATTACTGTGTCAGTGTCATAGTCACAGCAGAAGACATCGCCCTTTGTATTGATTGTAAACCTGACTCCTGAAACCTGTAAAAATCCGCCTGAATCCGTTCTCTCTTCACTTTTACAGTCATCACCCGGGGCAACAATTGCGGATGCAGACCGCTCAAGCGTATCCTTTATCTCACTGCCTGTCATCTGAATTTTTACAATTAGATTCTCATAAGGAAGTATGGTATTTAACGTAAGATATGATATCTCTCCCGCCGGAATTATTGTATCTCCTCTGATTGAGCCTGAATTGATAAATGCAATATCAACGCCCGGCACATTCCCCCTGATTGTATCAGTAATCAGATCGCCTGTATTTGTCTCCTTTGTCCGGATAGTCTCATATGATACATCCAGCGGGACTGTTGTGTACCCGACCGGTTCAGAGAGGCTTTCTGAGTAACTTTCATAAAAAGGCATTATGTATGATGTTATCGCAGAGTCATCCGGCATTTTCTCTGTTATAATAAATCTCTTCACGGATGTTTCAGCTAAAGTGCCGTTTTCAAACACAAGATCAACAGAATCGGTCTCCTCACCATACTTTCCGGCATGAACAATCAGTGTCTTCTCACCGTCAGCATCTGTTACCGTCTCATTCCATACAAGATGGTCGTGTCCGCCGATTATAAGATCAATTCCCTGAACTGACTCTGCAAATTTCGTGTCCTCCTCCCTGTTCTGATGAGTAAGTGCAATTATGATATCAACACCCTCATCCCTTAGTGAATTTACTGCCCGGGTTCCGGATTCTGTTGTGTTTTCATTAAGATATACGCCTTCCGGGAGGTTTACAATCTTTTTAAGATCAGGTGTTATAATCCCGAAAACGCCAACTTTTGCGCCTCCGGCCTCAAGGATTGTGTAATCCGTTATTGTCTTATTTAAAACAGGATCTGAAAAGCGAAGATTTGCACAGATTACAGGATATGATGCATTTGTAACCCACTGTTTTAAGCCATCGGTTGAAAAATCAAAGGCATGATTTCCCAAAACAGCCGCATCAAATCCTGCCATTGAGTAGGTTGTAACCTCAGGTACTCCGGCATACGTATGATAGAAACTGCCCTCCCCGAGATCACCTGCAAAAAGATAAAGTGTATCAGGGCTCTCTTCTCCGAGGGTATCTGCAAGGGCACTTATCCTTCCTATTCTTGAACCTGTGTCGTTATCGCTCATTTGAAACAGGTGGCTGTGAATGTCAGGAGTTGTTAAAACAGTAATTGCTCCTGAATACTTTGAACCTGAGAAATCATTGTTAAGCCCTGAATTATTGCTGCTTAATATTCCTGTTTCTTTTCCGCAAATCCCTTTGGTTTCTGCATTCAGAAGAAAGGAACCTAAAAATACAGCCACTATCAGCAAAAGAGCGACTGCAAAAACCGGTTTTATTAATGATTTAAATTCCATGATATTCCCTGTCTTTTAGATTTCCGGATGTGTACTATAAATTTTATTCCGGTTTGACACAGGCATAAGATAAGCTGCAAATGTATGTTAACTTAATCAATACAGGTTTAATCCCGTGCAGGCTGATAAGAGTATTTTTTGTAAATTTAATTTTTTACTGGTTTAAAAAAGCTGAATAAAAAAAGATTATCTATTGTGCCTAATCGCACACATCTTTATTAACAGCTGAGTAATCGATCATATTTTTCGGGTTTTCAAGTATTTCATATCCCGTTTCTGTTTCTCTCTCAGCTTTTCCTATCGCCTCGTCAACCCTTGTCCGAAGTTTTCCCCATAGATTCTGGTCTGAGTTTTCCACAAGTTCAATCTCAACTAATGCAAGGTTAATGTACATATCAAGTTTTACTGCCCACTCATCCAGAGCATTCTGAACTTCTTTTGGTAGTTCTTTCTGTCTTCTTTTGATATCAGATCTTATTCCCTTAAGATCTTTTATCCTTGTGTTTGCCTGCTTTAGAAAATTTTCCCGTGTTTCTTTTATTTTTTCGGTAGCTGCCATGTTTTTTATGCCCCCCTATTGATACGATTTTTCTGGCATGATAATATATAAAATTATCTCTGGTGCCTTTTTTGCATCGCTGAAATATTCTAATTTAAAAAAAGTCTTCTCTCATAAATTTCAGAATATGGATAAAAAAGGCTGAATTTAATATTTTTTTTGGTTTATTTGTCCCTGATTTTTCAGCTCATTCCGAACATGCCTGTCAGAATGCTCAGATATTCCTCATAAAAGTCATAAAACCGTTCGATTTCGTCCCTGAAAAACTCCGTTCCCGGCAGGCCGAATATTTTTGTTCCGGATGATGTTTCGACGGTATTTGCTGCAGTCAGCGGTGCGGTTGTGGCCTGTGTAGTTGCGGCTGCTGCAGTTGATTTTGTATTTACGGTGATGTAATTCTCTCTTGTATAGGTGTAGGTATTCTCCTCCTCATCTGTGACCTTAAGTTTTACATCATATGTTCCGGCTGTTGTATATGTATGGGATGTGCTGCCTGTTGCTGTTGTGGTAACGGCACCGTCACCAAATGTCCAGTAATAAATTTCTATATCATAGTCGTTATCGCTGCCGTCGGTTGCGGTGAAACTGACTGTAAGGGGAGCATAACCGGATGTCACTGATGCGGAAAATGTTGCCGAAAGGCCGAGTGTTACCTCAATGAAGTCCTCTTTTGTTTCCGTATCTGTGGCACCGTCTTCATCGGTGACGGTAAGTCGTATTGTATAAAGACCGGCATTCTCAAAAGTATAACTATATGGATTCTGGGATGTTGAAGTATGAACAATATCTCCGTCTTCGTCAATATATTCCCAGTACCACTCGGTTATAGTGCTGTTTGTTTCCTCTGAGGGCTCTGATTCATCAATAAATCTGACTGCAAAAGGTGCCGCTCCGCTGTCCTCATAATCATCACTGTACAGATCAAAATCAGCTGTCGGTGCAGAGTCATCATCGACAGTGATTGTTAATTCGTATGAATCTGTGTCGTCATCCTCATCCGTGACTGT
>JAFGWE010000017.1 GCA_016937345.1 Methanomicrobiaceae archaeon | reverse complement strand
TTCGATTTCAATGGATTATTTTACACCAGATGTGGGACCTGCGATAAGATCTGTCCAACAAGTTGAAGAGTCGTTGGACAACCTCATAAAGATTTTTTTAACAGACAGCATTCTTTAAAATATATAAACTCTTATACTTCATATACACAAATAAAAATATTCAGAGGGATTCAGGCAATAAAAAGCTTTTATTATAAATTTCAAATAAGATTTGAGAGTTAATTTCATGTTTAATACCAGAGAATATGCAGAAGGAAAAAGTAAACAGACTCTCATAAATTCTCTATCGATATTTTTTTTCATTCTGCTGTTTATCTCACTCATACAGCCGGCATATGCAGCAGACGAAAAAGATGTACTTTTCATAAATTCATATCATAAGGGTCAGGACTGGGGAGACGAAATTTCTAAAGGCATAGAAGATTTTTTCGCAGAAGACCCTTCAGTAACTCTTTATACCGAATATATGGATACCAAAAATTATCCGTCCGATGAAAATTACCAAAATCTCTACAATTTATACACTTACAAATATAAAGACAGGGATTTTAACGTAATTATAACATCAGACGATAATGCCCTGAAATTTATACTTGAACAACAGGATACACTTTTTCCCGAAACCCCTGTTGTTTTCTGCGGGGTCAATGAGGTATCCTATGATTTTCAGAAGATTCACCAGGATATCACAGGCGTTTTGGAATATGTTCACATTAAAGATACTATTCAAGAGGCAATTGAAATAAACCCAAAGCCGTTGAAACGAATCTACATTTTAACTGACATTACAGAAACAGGACACTCAAACAGATTACTGGTAGACAGTATAACTCCCGAATTTGGGAATGAAATAGAATTTGTCCACATATATGATATTGGAATGGACGAGCTCTTATTTGAAGCGTCCAATATGCCGGACGACTCGGCAATACTTTATGTTGTATTTAACAGGGATACAAACGGGAATGTTTTTACAAACAGGGAGGCTGTAAGTCTTTTATCAGAAAAATCCTCAGTTCCTGTATATTCAATGATTGACAATATCGTCGGTTACGGCCCTGTCGGCGGTATTGTAATGTCTCCTTACCAGCACGGCTATCTTGCCGCAGAATATGCAGACGAGATAATGAAAGGCAAAAATCCTTCTGAAATAAAAATACAGCAGGATCCATACAGCTACCCTCTTTTTGACTATGAAACACTCTCCAGATTTGGATATGACTTCTCAAAACTTCCGGAAGACAGCATAATTCTCAACGAGCCTGACACAATAATTGAAATTTCATTAATTCAGTATATCGCAATACTGCTTATCGGACTCTGTTTATTCATTGTAACAGTTCTTCTTATAATATCAAACAGAAGAATCAAAATAACAGGGGAGCTGCTCCGGACAAGTGAAGAAAGGCTTTCAATGGCGATGCAGGCCACAAAAGACGGCATCTGGGACTGGAATTTTGAAAAGAATGAATATTATGCAAGTCCTTTCGGGCTTGAGATGCTCGGGTATACTCCCGGGGAGATTGTTTTTACTCCCGAGTTATGGGAGACGATGATTCATCCTGACGATAAAGAAAGGATTCTGGCAAGTTTTAACCAGTCAAAAAAATCTCCGGGAAAATTCATACGTGAATACAGGATTAAAACCAAATCGGGTGCATGGAAATGGATCCGTACGCGTGGAAATGTAACCGGGGTTAAAGACGGCAGTGCAACACGGATTGTAGGGACCTTCACCGATATCGGTGAGACCATCATGTACAGAGATGCTCTTTTGGAGGCAAACAAAAAGTTAAGCATACTCTCATCTGTCACAAGACATGACACTCTCAATCAGGTTACAGCACTTTTAGGCTATCTTGAAATAATGGGCGACCTCTATGCAGAAGACGAAGATGTCTCGGCGTTCATACAAAAACTTACAAGATCTGCAGAGATAATCCAGCAGCAGATCAATTTCGCAAAGGACTATGAGGAGATGGGACTGTCAAAACCGGAATGGCAGGATGTTTCAACAGTTGCAAAAAGGGCTGCAACAACAGCAATGGATGATAAAATAGAGATTATTATAGATATCGGAAATGTTGAGATATTCGCCGACCTCATGCTTGAAAAGGTCTTTTTCAACCTCTTTGACAACTCAAAGCGCCACGGCAAAAATGTTACAAAGATAAGAGTTTCCTTTAAAAAAGAAAGGGATATGACAGGAATCATTACTGTCGAAGACAATGGAAGAGGTGTCGAACCGGATAAAAAAGAGGAGATATTTAAAAAAGGATATGGCGGAAATTCCGGATACGGCCTGTTTCTGGTTGAAAACATACTGGGCATCACAAACATTACAATAAAGGAGACAGGAACATATGGAAAAGGTGCAAGATTTGAGATAATTGTTCCGGAAACCATGTGGCATATTCCTGCCGATATCAAGGATATATAAAAATTGAGGAATCAAAGGGGTATATTATATCTGAAAAAATTTGAAACCTTTTTTAAGATTGATTATTTATTCTCATTATTGTTTTCAGGCAGTGATCCGCTCATAACATCAAAATAATTTTTTATCTTCTCGTACTTAACCCACTTCATATCCATCTTCTCCAGTATAGAAGATATTTCGGATGCAGCCTGAAGAACAGCTCTGGAATTTTGAGATTCATCCCCTGCCACAAGTTTTTTTATCTCTCCGACAGGGTCTTTTAAAAGACCGCAAAGGTCTGCTATATCCTCTACGTTTTTATTATGGGCCTTAAAATTTTTGGCAATCATCTTATCCCGCTCTTCAATCTCCTTCTCACGCGTTATATCAAAACCGATAACTGCGACATCTGTGACCACATCTGCATCAAGGAAGGGTATGCTTTCGAGACTTATGTAGCGGGTATAGCCGTCCTTCTTAAAGGATCTCTCTTTTTTAGTGGCAGCACCTGTCTTAAATATCTCCTTATAATCCCAGCTGGTGCCAAAGATATCGTTATAGAGAATCTGATAAACCGGTTTATCCAGATCATTTAACTTTAGACCAAGATCCTTACAGAGCCTGACAAATGCCTTATTATATACAACAATTTTCATCTCGGAATTTATTAAAAATACAGAATCATCTATTGTGTCCAGTATAATCCTGTAATAATTCTCAAGCGGATTCTCCCGGATATTTATTTCTTCGGCTCCGTCTGGTATAAGAACAAAGAAAAATTCATCGTTTGTCCAGTTATTCCCCTTTATAAACCCGATGTTTATTGAAAGAGGCAAACTTTCACCGGACCTCTTCTTAAGTTTCAGACCGTCAACCCATGAGAGCAGTGATCTGTTATCAAAGGCATTACTGCGAACTGAATCCATCAGACCTGTTATTTTACTTTTATCCAGCTCAAAAACTGCAAATATGTCAGATCCTACTGTCTCCTTTCCTGTCCACCCGGTCAGTGAAACAGCAGCAGGATTAATTTTTGTGATGAGTCCTTTTGAGTCCGTTGTTATAACAGCATCGGATGTATAGTTCATCTTTGAGTCAACACTCTCTTCAGGTTCGACTTTTTTGATGATGCTGTGTTTATGAAGCGTCATCTCAATACTGCTGTATAACTCCCTGTTATTGAAGGGTTTTATCAGGCATCCAAAGTTGTTTGCCTTCAAGGCACGGTTGAAAATCTCCTCATCTGAAAGTGATGCAAGATAGAGCACCGGTATATCATAAAGAGTGTATATGCGTTCAGCCGCATCAATTGCGTCCATATCATCAGGAACCACAATATCCATTAAGACAAGGTCAGGAGAAAGCTCCTTTGCCATCCATATTGCTTCATGGCGGGTATCTGCCTCACCAACAACCTCATAGCCAAGATTCTCAAGTGCCTCCCTCATTCCGAGAATGACTGTTCCCTCATCTTCTGCTATAAGGATCTTTTTCTGTTTGGCCAAAGGTCTTAACCCCCTTTTCTTTAAAAAAAATTATTGATTCGGTTATTATTTTGAGACTGCAGAATTCTGCTTGTTTTTATTCACACCTCATTTTTCAGGACTTATCTCCCTGTCATAAAAATTATTAAGGCAATAAGAATTTAATTCCACATATTATCTGAGATTTTCTTTTTTTTGAAGGTTTGGATATATCAGTTTTCAAGGGCTTTTCAGAGGATTTAAGAGGTTTATAAGCTCAGTTTCAGAGTTTATAACTACTGATGACTCTTCAAGCATCAGATTGACCAGCTCATTCTCTCCTACACTCCGAAAATCTGTTCTGAGAGATATTATCTTTTTGTTTTTTGCATACGCGTACCCCATCTCCCAGGAGGTGCCTGAATCCGCATCAGAACCGTCTATTATGGATACAACTATGTCAGCCTCATCTAAAGCTGCAAGATTTTGTTCAAATATCTTTTTGTTCTGTGATTTTTCCCTGGAACCCTGATTATCTCCAAGCTCCTGCGGAAGATGAACAAGAAACATATGCTCTCTTAAAAGAATGGCCAGTCTCTCATTGAAATCCCTTTCGGCACAGGAAAACAGGGGCGCTGCAAAATAAACCTTGTAACGCGCAAACTCACTTACATCAAATGCCGGAATATCAGGAAAAAGAGAAAGAAATGCACCTCTTCCTTTCTCTTTCATATCAGAATAATAAGTCATGTTGACACCGCACGATGGAGATGAATCAACACCTACGATGCAAAGAGGCTTTCCTTTCTCTTCAATTATCTTTAAAACATCGCCTTTCAGCCTTTCAAGAAGAGCTGAAAACTCCTTTGTATTCAGATTATCAAGAAAACTGCCAGGATTTCTTCCCCTCCCGAGATATATGGTCTCGGGACAGGGCAGATAAACAATCTCAATTCCAAACTCCTCACATCTCCCGATACAGCGTGAAAACAGTTCAATATCTGAGGTTTTTGTTATGCCTTCGGCCCGTAGGGAAGGTTCACCGATACAGGGGCACATCAGTATAAACATTGATAGGATTTTGGTTACCACAATATTATGATGATACCGCTTCTTGCATGGCGGGATGACACCTGTGATCCTAGAGTATGTTCTGTTAAAAAGCTTCAGAAGTACGGGCTTGTCAGGATATATCCAAAAATCTCAGCAATACCAAAAAATACCCTGATGCTTGACCCGACCGCAGGCCAGGCGCTTTCACCGGCAGACAAAATCTCACCTTCTATCACTGTTCTGGACTGTTCATGGAAGGCGCTTGACACAGGAATTGTTGAGGGGTGGAAAAGAAGAAGGGCGCTTCCTTTTCTTGTCGCAGCAAACCCGGGGCATTTTGGAAGGCCTTTTATGCTGAACTCTGTTGAAGCCTTTGCCGCTGCACTTTATATTCTTGGTGAGAAAGAGCAGGCAGAACTTGTGCTATCAAAATTCAACTGGGGCCTTCGCTTTCTGGAGGTCAACAGAGAACCGCTTGAGGAGTATTCAAAAGCTAAGGATTCAGCAGAGATTGTAAAAATACAGTCGTACTACATATGAGACAAATATAAAAAACCGGTTGGAAACAGACCATATACTGGTTTTATTCCGGAAAAGAGGAGGGATTTTTTTGGATGAAAATAAATTTTACAATAATATCTGGAAAGAGAAGATGCTTTCAGTCTTTGAAGATGACGAGAAGCACGGAAACCGTATTAAGTGGGAATCTGTCAGGCATGCAAGGGAGTACTGGGAAAGGACAGAAAAAGATGAGAAAAGGGTTTTCGATCAGCTTGAACTTATAAAGCCGAAAAAAACAGATAAAATTCTTGATATAGGGGCCGGACCGGGGACAATCACAATTCCGGCGGCAAAAATAGCCCTGAAAGTCGTCGCAGTCGAACCTTCGGATGGTATGTGCACGGTTTTAAGAGAGAGGGCAGAAGAAGAAAGTTTGTCCAATATCTCTGTTATTCAGAAGAGATGGGAGGAGATATCGCCGGATGAACTTTCGGAAGATAAATTTGATATTGTTGTTGCGTCCTACTCGCTTTCCATTGCAGATCTAAAGCCTGAAATTGAAAAGATGAATTCGGTATGCTCGGGCCGGATTTTTTTATTCTGGTTTGCAGGCGATTTCACCTGGGACGATAAGGAGTTTGCAGAGTTCTGGACGACAGTTAAATCAAAGGACTTCTACCCCGGCCCGAAGGCTGATCTCTTATACGGAGTTTTATCAGAATCCAGTATATATCCGGAGGTTACCACATTTCCCTTAAGAGTCAGGGATTCATATGAATCCCCAAAAGAGGCATGTGAGAAGATATGCCGGAGACACTCTGTTGCGGATAAATCAGACCGAAAAAAAGTCCTTGAATTTTTTGAAGCTAAATACAGCGGCAGAATAGAAATTTCAGGTTATTCCAACCGCGTCTGCATGTGGTGGAATGTAAAAAAATAGTTTACATTCTCCTTTTTGCATAAATTCCGGCAAACAGTGCAATCACAAAGAGGCCAATCATACATTTTAAAAAATAGCCTCCGTCATCTGACAGGACTTCCATTGAACCGGTTGCCCCGCAGCCCTGCCTTCTTTCCCAGTCATACTCAAACACATCACTGTAATATGCGGCAACACCGCCTCCGGACAGAATAACACCTGCCTCGCGGTTGTAACATGGAGAGTTTTCATTCCAGTTTACAGAACTTATCAAAACAGACTTCCCGTCAGTTATAACAGCCTTGTTGTGAATCTTTTCAACACCAAGAGAATTCAAATCTGCAAGGCCTGCTCTGAGGCTTAGGTTTTTAGACTGTGCAACTGCGTTTATGTAATCCGCCATCTCATCATTATCGTCTTCTCCTTCGGTATTGTACCAGTAGGAATCGAGAAGAATACGGACATCAGCTCCTCTTTCTGCAGCCGAAATCGCCGCATTCAGATACGGGTTTTCACCGGAAGACCAGTTTTTAATGTATGCCTGTTCTATATCCACCGAATATTCTGCACTACTTATCATATCCTCAATAAGGCAGCTTGTGTCAGGCGAAACAACAGGTGTTACAGAGACGCCCGTAAAGGTCGCCGGCTCAAATACCCGACTGAATGAACTTCCCAGAGATTCCTCAGGGCTTCCGGCCTTTTTAGAGAATGGTGCAACCCAGCCGCCCTTTATGTCAGTCTCAAAAATGTTGTCAAAATATGAGGCAACACTGGCGTCTCTGATATATACCCCGTATCCGCGGTTTCCGGATGTTCCTGCCGGTGGAAAACCTGTCCGGCCAAAGTTTTCGCTTGCAAGAAGAACATTTTCACCATCAATTGTCATGTACTTTGCATGATCATATCGGTAAGGTGAGTGAAAATGTCCATTCTCGGTTTCAACCGAATAAACAGATGCTCCTGCATCAATAATCTCTGATGCCGCGTAATATTCTGATGATGAAATGCCACCTACAGGCCCTCCCTCCAGAAGAACTTCCAGACTTACGCCTCCTGCTGCCTTAACGGAAAGCATGCCGGAGATCTCAGGACTTGTAAACTCATAGACATTCAGTTTTATTTTGGAATCAGCATCAGATACTGCATCCTCAAAAACCTCATATGAGCAGTCAGGAGAGATAAAAGCGGTCAGAGAGACATCATAAAAGGTTTCAGGCTCAAAATCAGACTGGCCTATATAATACGGCCTTATGTCCCAGACACCGTCTTTTAAAACATGAACCCTTCCCTCACCTTTTTTGAAATCGCCGGGCCAGACTATCTCCTGAATAGTCTTTTTGTTTAATGTAAGAGTAATTTCATCACCGGAATTTCCCATCTGGAAATTTCCTGATCTTATGGCATCGGGGATATCAGGATCAGTATCATATATCTCATAATCAGGCGGAGTTTTGTGTATTTCTGTATATATCCTGCCTTCCCGTGCAACTGTAACAGATCCCCTGCAGAAAGAGCCTTCGGGAAATTTTAAACTTCCCTCACCATCTGTCACCATAAGACCGGAAAGACTCCCGTCTCCCGATATTATGAAGAATTCATCACCCTCTCCCTTTACCCATGTATCCGGGCAGAATGAGGTTATCTGAAAGGCCTGAACAGATGATGCTAAAAAAATTATGAGGACAAAAACCAGAAGTATACTGCAAAAGGTCTTCTGCTCTTTCATTTAGAAGTCATTATGACTTTTTGAGTATTATATCTGGCGTATTGAATACTATTGATAAAGAGGATAAAAAAAAGCTTATTGTTGTCAAGGCAGGCGGAAGCTTAATAGATGTTCTGCCGGAGATAATTGCGGTTTTAAAGGAATCAGAAAGGGAGATCCTGATTGTCCCCGGAGGAGGTCTCTTTGCCGACTGTGTAAGAGATATTGACCCCGAACCTGACACAGCACACTGGATGGCAATTCTGGGGATGGAGCAGTATGGATTTTACATTTCGTCTCTGGGTGTTAAAACAACACAGAGTCCTGAATACAAAGATCTGCCTGGCAGGGTCTCTGTACTCCTACCCTATAAAGTGATGAGGGAATGCGATCCTCTGCCGCATTCCTGGGATGTAACATCAGACTCCATAGCAGCATGGGTGGCAGACAGATTATCTGCCGACCTCCTTTTACTCAAATCCGTTGACGGATTAAATTCCGGCGGTAAAATTGTAGAAGAGGTCTGCGCAGAATTGCGGTTTGAAGAGGTGGACTCTTTTTTAATCCCGTTTGTTCTTGAAAAAAATATAGACACACGGGTATTGAATGCCAGAAAACCCGACAGAATAAGGGATTTTCTTTTAGGGAGAGATTTTGTCGGCACCAGAATCCATAGGAAGTTTTTAAGTGGGAACACGCCGAATTTATAAGATACTTTTAGGAGAGAATAAGATGGAAACAGAAAAATGCACATCGTGCAGAGCGCCGCTTTCAGAGCCAGGATGGACTAAATTTGACTGCCCCAAGTGCGGCGAGACTATTTACAGGTGCCACAGGTGCAGACACCAGAGCATCCCGTACGTATGCCAGAAATGCGGATACCAGGGGCCATAATATGGGTGACGTAGTAATTATCGTCAAGGTTATGCCTGAGTCACCTGAAGTTGACATTGAGGCTCTTAAGACAGCAATCAAAGAGAAATATCCGGGAACCAAGGATATGCAGACTGAACCTATCGGATTCGGACTTTCATCATTAAAGGTTGCAATAGTAATACCTGACGGGGAAGCAGGCGCATCAGAAGAGGCAGAGACAATTCTTGCTTCAATAGACGGCGTTCAGAGTGCAGAGATTGTATCTCTCACATTAACCTGAAATTAATTTCAGGACAATTATTGGAATAACACAAAAATTCCAAATACTTTTTAATTCTAAAAACGAGAGTTATTCATTAGAGCTTTTTTAAAGATTCAGATTGCATTTCCTTAAAAGCAAAATTTTATCATTAAACCTGAATTTGACTTTTCAAAAAAACGCATTTTGCTTTATTTCAGCGGTTTTAGTCTGATAAAATTAAGATTACCATTTGTATTTTCATAAATTTCAGCAAAAAAGATTAACCATAAAATGCTTACTCAGCCATATTTTTTTCAAGATCATCAAATATTTCAGCAGTTACAGTGCGTATCTTCTCAACCGATTCCCTGAATAAAACGACCTCGCTCTCGTCGATTCGTATAGGAACAGGAAAAGCTCCATGCCTGTTAAGCCTTGCAGGAACGCCTATGCATACGTTTCCGATATCATGAACCTCACTTCTGATATAAGCCGAGACCGAAAGAATCCTGTTCTCATTTCCAAGTACAGTCTTTATAAGAGATGCAATAGCAGCTCCCGGGCCGTATATCGTAGCACCGCTCTTTTCTATGATATGAGAGCCTGCTGTTTTTACCCAGTGAACCATCTCCTCTTTTGGAAGACTTGCAAATGCCGGAAGATTCTGAATCTGTATACCGCCTATGGTTGTCGCTGACCATAAGGGCACCATACTGTCGCCGTGTTCACCTATAATACGCGTGTGAACCTCGCTTACATGAACCTGAAAATGGTTTGCAATAAAAGATTTGAGCCTCATCGAGTCAAGGTGAGTACCAAGACCGAATACACGATTCTGCGGAAAACCTGAATATTTAAGGACCACTGCCGTCATCACATCAACCGGATTTGATACCACAAGTATAATGGAATCAGGAGCGTACTGTGCGATAATCTTTGCATATTGTGCAACCACAATTGCATTCTTTTTAGCAAGATCAAGCCTGTCCTGGCCGTTTTGTCTTGGAATTCCGGCTGTAATTATGACAATGTCAGAACCCCTGACTTCTTCAGGGTCAATGCTCCACTGAAGTTTCAGACTTCTTCCAAGAGCAGCAAAAGAGTCAATAAAATCCCATTTTGTACCCTCAAGTACATTTTCATTGCCCTCTCTTCCAAAAAGTACCATTTTTGTTACAAACGGAATCTGCGATACCGAATACGCAACGAACTGGCCTACTTTTCCGGAAGCACCGATAATGGTTACTTTTGCCATAACCTCACCAAAAAAAAGGGACATGTATGGAGGTGGGAATCACGTGCCTAAACTCTGTATATTTCCCCTTCTCCACCCTGCAAACCCCGTGGGCACCAGACGTTTACGGTAAGTCTGCTCCCTTCCGGGCCTGAACCGGTCCCCGCAATAAAAGGTCGCAATTCCTTCCGGAATATTGATCCCTCTACGCTGATCTCACAGGACAAGGCTTCGCAGTCGGAAAAATACACTTTGAAAAGATCGCCAAAGCCGCTCTCCAAACTTCGTCCCCTGCATAACGGCGGTTTCAGGTTACAGGTGACGCCTAACCACCCGGACTAGTCCCCATAATAAATGGAGACTCAAGGGATAAAAGCATCACCGCCAACTTTTATCTTCCAATCCGAAATTACGGTGTCAACAAGCGCCCGGTCTTTCTTTTCGAAGATGTCCAATGCTGCAAGGATGCCCTCTCCCCCGACAACTGAGGGAAGTTCCCTGTAGTCTCCGAGATACACATCATATGAACAGTATCTGCCTTCAAAATGCCCGGCCTTTACAGGTATCTTATTGCCCTGTAATTCTTTTAACTCCTCATACCCGAGGAAAATTTCAGACCTCTCCACCTCAAGCATCTTTCTGTTGGAATAAATTCCCGCCATAGTCCAGAATACAGCAGGATACCATATGTCATTGAATACAACCGAATTTACACCAAATAGTGCGGCAGATATTCCAAGAGTCCCCGAACCGGAGCATGCATCAACAAATGTATCAGGGAGATGCCTCCTGACATTCGTCTCAACCGATCGAATCTTCGGATCAAAACCACGTGGAAACTCAATGTGCATCTCAGACTGACTTTTGTACGTAACAAAAGGGACATTTCCGGCGTAAAAAACATCGCATCTGACATCACATCCGGCAAGAAGTGTGTTTGTCACAGATTTCGGCGGAATAATACCGTCTCCTTCCCCTGAAAATAATACTCCGGGTACGATTCCATTGTCTTTTACAACCCCTTTTACCTCAGGAACTTCTTTTACAATCCTTTTTGCCGAATCATACCCGGCATAGGGAGTGATGAGAACAAGGCTGTTTTCAGGAAGATATGGAGGGGATTTCATTGCAAAGCCGGGGTCTACAAGAGGAATACCAGTCTTTGCAAGAGGAAGATCCAATGGTATCTCACCCGCCTGTGCCATTATCAGATAGCAGTGTGCAATTACATCATCAATAAACCGCTTTTTGCATTCCGGACATGGTTCTTTTATATCCGGAGAAGGAGGTTTATTCCTGTCAGTAAATGTTTTAATGCACGAGGGACACCTTGAAAATACAGTATCAAGAGAGGATATCACCTCTTCGGCATCCTTTATGCAGTCATTTCCGCAGACAGGACAGGCAAGACCATCGTCATCAAAAAAAACCGGCATTTCATCAGACCTCACTTATACTGCCGAAAATATTGTAATATCCCTTTTTTTTAAAAGTCCGGTTCTAAAAAAAATGTTTTCGGGCAGACGGGTGCTTTCTGCACAAAAAGATATTAATTTTTTGTTTCTGGCAATTAAAATCATTTTAAAGGATTACTGGATATTTGAGAGCCTCTGCATTACATCCTCAATTCCACAGTGCCTTATCTCCATTACCGCCGCAATTACTGCATCAGAAAATATCATTGCCGAAGTTTCAAAAAGTGTTCCTATTGGTGCAAGAGGAAGGGAAAGAGACTTGTAACCTCCGGTTATCTGCCTTATTTCAAAAGTATTCGGCCATTCCGTGTCATTCGGAGGTTTTGAGGGCAGCAGAACAACGCAGTCTGCCAGATCTGCAATTCTTGACTCTTTCCGGGAAGTTATAAGGCACAAAAATCCGCCGAGTGATTTAGCTGTCTCTGCAATATCAACAACCGAATTGGTCTCTCCCGAACCTGAAAAAATTACTACAAGATCGTCATTTCGCATAGCCGGCGTTACTGTCTCCCCGACAACATAACTGTCAAGACCTATGTGCATAAGCCGCATTGCAAAGGCTCTCCCTATAAGCCCGGAACGACCCGCACCTGCAACATATATCCTCCTTTCCTTTAAAATCTCAGATAGGAACTCCCCAATCCTCTCATCTGACATCTTATCAATAAGAGAGGAGATCTCATCTGTCATCATCCGCATGTTACTCCTGACATCCGGATTTTCACACCCGCTCATACAGAAATGATTTATTAGAGGTAGTACTTGAATTATAGCCATTAACAGAAGGAAAAGATTTTTCAACCGGATGCAGACGAGTTTATTAGTCTAAAAAGAAGTCGGTGAATTCTTTTAAGCCTTTTTTTGATATTTCCGGTTTCACTTTCACACCGCGCACGGCGAGACAGCATATATACCTCCCGTTAATCTCTAATCAGAAAACCGGGAGGTGGCAGAAATTATCCGAGCAGGTTATATTCAGAAAACAGGCTATCCGGCAAAGGATGCAGACGGCTCTGTTCACCAGATTATGGAGGTCTGTATTGCAGGAAAAATATTTGCTATAATTGTTCGTGACCTCAGAAGAACCCTTTACACAGGAGAAACCGGAATAATATGGCATGTTAAACAGAACTGGGGCAGGCACCTGGATGCGGGGGCAGGAAGAATATCACTTTCACGCTCAAAAAGAGCTGTTAATATTCTGCTTGACAATGGAAGCAAATATACAGTGTCAGTTGCAGCTCTCAAAAATATTCTCTCAGGATACTGTTCATACTCGTCAGTATCAGAGATAGAATCACTATATCCGATAAGCCGGGCATCATATCAGTCGGCAATATCCCCATGGGTTACTGTTTAAAAAAAATCTGCCCCCCGCTTTTTTTCCGGATAAAGTAAATCCCGCCTGAATACATATAGTTAAAAACCGTTATGAATGAAAAACCATCTTTCTGGGAGGAGCATTATAAAAAATGCGGAGACATCTGGGCAGGGAGCATAAACAGCCTGCCAGAACTTCCCCCCGGTTCCCTGGTTTTAGAAGCAGGATGCGGAAACGGAAAAACAATTAGTGCAATGGGAGCCAGAGGCTGGAATATATATGGTTTTGATTTTTCAAAGACCGCATTAAAACTCTGCAAAAAAAATACTTTGAAGAACACATCTGCCGAGGTTTTCGTATCAGACGCATCAGATCTCCCCTTTAAAAAGAATACATTTGATGCCGTTTTGGCCAGGCATATTACCGGACATTCAAAAGAAAAGAAAAGATATGATATCGCAGCCGAACTGACAAGGGTGCTCAAGACTGGCGGTATACTCTTCTTCTCAGAATTTGAGAGATCAGATATGCGGTTTGGAACAGGCGAGGAGACAGAACCCGGCACATTTCTTAAAAAAAACGGAATAATGACTCATTTTTTTTCAGAGGATGAGACAAAAGAGCTTTTTTCAGGGATGTCTCCTGTATATATCAGAACAGATAAATGGCCAATGCTGATTAGGGGAAAAAAGTATCCGAGGGCTGAAGTCAACGCGGTTTTTGAAAAAAAGATTTTTTAATCCTGCATAGTCTTTTTTTCAAGATAATGGGATACTGCCGCATCCCCTGCATCCCTAAAAGCCCTTGTAACACCGGAAGGCCCCAGTTTTATTCCACCAAACAGCCTTGAAACAACAATAACATGGCTGTTTAATCCATTATTCTCAAGAAGACTGCAAAGTATTCTTCCCGGATTTCCAACCTCCCTGTCGTTTTTAAATTCCTGTATTACCTCTCCTTTAGAAGAGACAATATTCAGCGCAGAACAGTGATGGGCAGCTTTTTTGTACATTTTTTTGTGGCTCTCCAAAATATCAGAAAAATCCTGCGGAGATTCAATAAAATACAGGTGTGCAAAGAAACGGGATTTTTTCTCCTCATATTTTATCGCCGAAAGCTCCTGCATATATGCACAAACTATATCCCTTCCGGCAAAAAAAGTTTTCAACTAATTAAGGATTTAAAATGAAGTTTAAAATCGGCGTTCTGCTTACATATTTTTTGCAGCTGATGATTGCTTCTATAATAGTATCAAGTTTTATTACCGGATATTATGTCTTTGCAATATGGGGTGCTATTGCCATTTTCCTTACATTTCTCCCAATGATTGTTGAAAGAAGGATAAATATGACAATCCCCTGGGGGCTGACACTCCTTATAGTTCTCTCTTTGTATCTTCACCTTGCAGGAGAATATTTTGGATGGTATCTGGTATTCTCCCCTTATTATGACAAGGTCGCACACCTCGTTTCAGGCTCGACTGTGGCACTGCTCGGATTTACAGTTGTACTTTTAATGGACAGGTACACTGAGATGAATTTTAACCGTCCGATGATTGTCTTTATGATAATTATGATTACAATGGCATTCGGCGCATTCTGGGAAATTATTGAATTTCTGGTTGATACATTCCTCGGCGGAAATATGCAGCATGGAAATACCGATTCAATGCTTGATATGATATTTGTCTTCTTGGGAGCTTTGATTGTTGCAGGAACAGGAAACCTTTACATGCGAAAATTCACAATAACAGAGGTCGCAGAGATTTTTGCAGGCAATCTGAGACTAAAAAGAAAAAATAGCGGGAATATGCCAGAATCAGAATTAAAAAAAGAAAATGGCACACAAAATCCTGATGAAAATATTCAATAGACGGGCATCGACTCAAAATCTATATAACCGCTATCAACGAAATTAAATGTGCACAACCGGTCTGTCATAAATCACACATGGATCAAATGCCCCCCATTGAGTCCTGTATGGTTCTGACAGCCGGTTGACGCCTTATTTAAAATTGCGGGCCTGTAGCTTAGTGGTGGAGCGCCCGGCTCATAACCGGGCGGTCATGCGTTCGAATCGCATCAGGCCCATTTTCCCTGTTTTTGATTTTTAACTAATTTTTCTGGGTTTTTTATTTTCATGCAGCCAAATCTCCAATCAAAAACTAATTATAATGATTAATCATTATAATTATAGAGAAAGGTGATTGAAATACCTGACAACGAAAGAAACAAAGACCGCAACAATCTGTTTATAATAGACGGAACAGCAAATCCCGCCCCATTAGGCCTTCTGGCATTTGGTATGACAACAGTCCTCCTAAACCTGCACAATGCAGGATACTTTGGCCTGGGCAGTATGATAATGGCAATGGGCATATTTTACGGAGGTCTTGCACAGGTAGTTGCCGGAATTATGGAATGGAAGAAGAAGAATACATTTGGAACGACAGCCTTCTGTTCATACGGATTTTTCTGGCTAAGTCTTGTGGCCCTGCTCATACTTCCGGGACTCGGACTTGCACAGGCTTCAGGAAGCCTTGAGATGGCCTCATATCTCTTCATGTGGGGACTGTTTACAGCCGTTATGTTTGCTGCCACATTAAAGCTAAACAGAGCGCTTCAGTTTGTATTTGCAACACTTGCAATCCTGTTCTTCCTGCTGGCTCTGGGAGATTTCACAGGTAGTGCACTTATTACAAAAATAGCAGGATATGAGGGTATAATCTGTGGCCTCTCCGCAATATACGCCGGACTTGCACAGGTATTAAACGAAGTTTACGGGGCAGAAAAACTTCCCCTATAATCCTTATTGATCCGCAAGGTCGCCTCTTCCAAGCATTCTTACAGCCTTTTTTGCAGCAGTCCGGACTTCAGTATCCTCATCATCCAGAAGAGGAATTATATCATCAACAACATCCCAGTAGCTCATCATTCCAAGCGCTTCTGCTGCCGATGCCCGTATTTTCGGACTCAAATCGCCAAGCATCGGCAGTATATGAGGTATTGCATCCCGCTTTCCGATCATTCCAAGAGACTTTGCCGCCCCGCGTCTTACCCACCTGTCGTCATGTTTTAAGAGAAGAATCAGAGGCATAACCGCGCAGCTGTCACCGAGTTTTCCAAGCGAACATACACAAACGTACAGAACACCGGAGTCAGTCTCATTCTTTACGCATTCAAGAAGATGCGGAACTGCACGCAGATCCCCAAATTCACCAAGAATCTCTGCTGCCTTAACCCGATATGGTATTCCCGGGTCTTTTAACTGCTCCAGATACTTCTCAAAGTTCTCCTCAGTTCTTCTCTCTCTCCTGGCCCGCATCATCTCTGCATGATCAGTGTATCTCCTATCCATCTGACTAACACCTGATACAACTCAAACCCATTTTAATCTTATGAAAAACCTTTTAAGCCTGAATTCGTGATTTAAGACCACAATGCAAAAAAGATTTTATCTGAATATCAGCTGCTATCTTTCTTTAACACTTATCGCCTATAAGGACAAATATTATAAAGCAATAAAGTGAGGCTTGTTTTCCGATTATGAACAACGAAAATATATGCGGTACACCTGTAATACAGGCAAAGGTGCGACCGGGGATGACTGTAAACGAACTTGTAGAAGAATTTGGAAAATCGCGTGCATACAATGCAGGTTCACTGTGGCATGCAGTAAACATCTACGAAAAGATGCTCCGCGATAATGATGCGGTCAAATTCTTCGGACTGGCAGGCGCAATGGTCCCCGGGGGAATGGGTGGCATTGTATCAGACCTCATAAAAGATGGACACATTGATGTACTCGTCTCAACCGGTGCCAATTTAACACACGATACAATAGAGGCAATAGGATGCAGACACTATCACGGAACGGAAATCTGTGATGATAATCTTCTCCATGAAGAGGAAATTAACAGAATATACGACGTATTTCTCCCAAATGATGCTTTTGTTAAGTTTGAAGAGTTTCTTCAGGATACCTTTGGAAAGCTTGAGAGGGGAAAAAAATATTCAATTCAGGAATTAACACGATTCATAGGGGAGAACCTGGACTCAGGAATACTTGCAGAGGCGGCAAAAAAGAATATTCCGGTCTACTGTCCTGCCATACAGGACTCAATGATAGGTCTTCAGTACTGGCTGTTTAACCAGACAGGCGGAGTCACAATCGATGCCTTCGCCGACATGTCAAAATTAATAGATGCGTGTTTTAACGCAAAGAGAGCAGGCGCGATGCTTGTCGGCGGCGGAGTCCCTAAAAATTACATATTCCAGAGCATGCTCATGACACCGAAAGGCTTTGATTATGCAGTCCAGCTAACAGGTGACAGACCTGACCTCGGGGGGCTGTCAGGCGCAACCCTTGAGGAGGCAAAATCATGGGGAAAAATTACAGAAGAGGCTACATCACAGACCGTATACGGCGATGCCACAATAAATATGCCGCTTATAGTTGCAGCAGTTCTTGAGAGGCTTGAGGATTAAATGACAGACCTTATTCTTGCCCTTGATGTTCTTACAAGAGAAGAGGCACTTGAGATTGCCGAGGAGACATCCCCGTATCTTGACGCCATAAAGATCGGATATCCGCTTGTTTTAGGCACAGGACTCTCAATAGCAAGGGAACTTTCGGGTTTGGGCCTTCCGTTAATCGCTGACTTCAAAGTGGCAGATATTCCAAATACAAACCGCCTGATAGCAGAGCACGTATTTGAAGCCGGATTTAGCGGCATAATAGTTCAGGGATTTACAGGCAGTGATTCGCTTTCAGCCTGTGTTGATGCCGCAGATGATGCCGGGGGAGAGTGCTATGTTGTCGCCGAGATGAGCCATCCCGGAGCGCTGGAATTTTTATCAGGCGATATTGCAGACAGACTTGCACATATGGCAGTCAGATGTGGTGCAGACGGAATTATTGCACCTGCAACAAGACCTGAACGTGTAAAGGCACTAAGGGAGATAGTCGGAAGAAAAAAGATTCTCTCTCCCGGAGTCGGTGCACAGGGCGGAGATGCTCACGAAATAGCACCCTTAATTGACGGAATGATTGTGGGCCGCTCCATTTATACGGCAGAAAACCCTGCAAAAGAAGCTGAAAAATATTCTTTCGTTCGCCGATGATGAGCAGACCCGTTTCTGATGAATGCTCCCTTTTTTAAAAAAAAGGAGTAGTGATGAACCCTATGAGTCGCCTGAGGCGAATCCTATAAATAATTTTAAAAAAACAAATCAAAATCCGAAATTCCGGCCGGTAAACAGTCAGTGATTCCCCAAAAATTCAGGCGTTAATTTTTTAAAAATTAGTAGAAGTCCATTGAACTGCCCCTTTCCATAGTCATTTTGTACTTTTTTACAAGAGCGTATCCGAAATCATCTTCCTTTCCTTCCGGCACATCTGTACCGGCTTTTTTAAGTGCAAGCAGCAGCTCATCCTTTAATTTATCGCGTGAGGAGACGCCTTTTTTATAGACTGAATAAAAAATCATGTCCATTCCGGGAATATCATACTTTTTTCCATCAAATACAATTCCTGACATGTCCTCATCCAAACCCTCACAGGAGGTATTCTTTGCCATCCTGCATACTTTTTTTAATATAGGCAAAAAAAGTATCCCTCAGACTGCCCGGCAGGAAAGCAGCATAAAAATTCTATATATTTAACTCCCCTGATGTTTTTAGGGCCGATACAAACATTTAATTCATCTGCAGAAGATTTTAATGCATGATATGGTCCGCAAAGCAGCTTGAGCTTGCAAAAAAATATAAATCACTTGATGAAATTCCTGTTGAAGAAAGACGCTACAAGTGTCACACATGCAATCATGTGGTTGAGGAAACTCCCTGCCCCTGCTGCGGTGAGATAAAACTTGAGATTATGTGTCCGCTTGACCACTGCAACTGCAGCCACAGTATCATAGAGAAAATTGAATACTGTCCTCTCTGCGGCCAGCCGATCTGCCCGGACTGTGGCTCACACGATGTTTCACAGGTCTCAAGGGTTACCGGTTATCTTGCCGACGTTGCCGGATGGAACCAGGGCAAACAGCAGGAACTAAAAGATCGTGCACACTACAACGTAGCATGAGATATACCATCCGCAAAAATACTCTTTTTATAAGGGGACGTTTTAAAGCTGCAAGTACAGGTATCAAAGGCGGAATCTCCGAGATATCCACTGTAATAAACCACACTGTCCCGCGTGATTTTAATCATTTAAGTCCTGATTTATATCTTAAAACTATAATTGAGGAAAACGGATATGAAGATGATTTTTTCGGACTGCTTACAGCGGTTGAAATGAAAAATCTCTGTGTATTTTCGTATGACTACATTACAGTTTTTATAACCGCAGGCGTCTCAAACCCAAATCCAAAGGGGCCGAATACTATCAATATAATCATTCATTCAAGAGAGGCCCTCTCTGACGGCGCACTTTTAGAGATGATTATTACAGCGACCGAGGCAAAGTCAGACGCTCTTTTTTCAATGGGATATGACTTTACAGGGACAACAACCGATGAGGTTGCAGTTTTATATGACATCCCAAAAAAACCGGACGCTTTTGTGCACGAATATGCAGGAACACTTACCGATTGCGGAAGTATGGTTTACACCTGTGTGAAAAACGGGGTACCTGAGGCAATTAAGCGCCATGAGGATATCATCCCTGTAAATGAACCGTCATTTTTCATTTTCAGCACAAGGGACGGAGTAAAGATGAACCTGTGGCAAAAAGAAGGGTGCAAATATTATCCGTGCCATTTTAAAGGACAGAGATGCGATCTCTGCTACTGCCCTTTTTACCCGTGCAGCGATGAAAACCTTGGCGAATGGATTCTCACATCATCTGAAAAAAAGGTCTGGTCGTGCAAAAGATGTCTTCTCAACCATTATCCAAAAATTGTGCGGTATATAAAAAATAATCCGGATGCAGAACTTTCAGATGTTAAAAAAACTGCAGCCGGTATGAATCTTAAATTAACGGAATAAAAACCGCACAGTTTTTTTTAAAAAAATAATTTTTTTAATTTTTTTTTTAATTTTTTTATTTAATGCTCAATTCCAAGAGCGTCAAGAAGCTCTTCAAGGGGAATTCCATGTCCTGCTGCTGCCTGCCTGATTGATTCACCGCTTGCAAGAGCGCAGCCAACACATCCCATTCCAAAACGCATTAGAATCTCTGCGGATTTTGGATTTTCCTGAAGCAATTCTGTTAACGGACTGTCTGCTGTCAATACCATAGTAACAGATATTTGCATTAAAGGTACTTAAAAAATTCTAAAAAAAGATCTGAAAAATGAATTTTCCATCCAAGTTATCAGGTTATTTTTATAAAACTGCCCGATGATAAATCTCCGATGAAATTATCAGAAAAAAAATTTCAAATCACTTTCGCGATGCACGGTAATAAAAATATATAGTCATGAAGTGCTGAGTACTGATCGGAGATGTGAAAAAAATGGACATTGATCCTCAGGTAACAGAAAGAATCTCCCGGAAATTAGAAGAGAAAGGCGCTCTCGTTGATTGCGAGAGAATAGAAGCAAAATTAAATCTGCTTGTGAAAGACTTTGGAATTCCGGTTGAAGAGGCTGAAAGAACAGTGACTAATGAGTTCATACGTGAACTAAAACTGACTAATTCAGGCAGCAACAGGGATAATCCTGATGTCATGAAGATTGCGGACACAAACCCCGGAGACTGGGTAACAGTAGAGGGAAAAGTAGTATCGCTTCAGACACCGCCTTCACCATCAATGGCGCAGGCAGGAATCATCTCGGATGATTCCGGTGCAGTCAGATTTGTCGTGTGGGAGAAAGCAAACGCCACATTACTTGAAGAGAATAAGTGGTACAGATTTGAATCGGCAACCATTGATGAATACCGCGGTTCACCGAGCATGAAAGTTCATTCGGGAACAACTATTACAGAGATTGACGAAGACAGACCTCTTATGCCGGTTCCGATCTCCCTGTCAGACCTTAAACCCGGCGTTGCAACAGTGCACGTCAAGGTAGTTCAGGACTGGGAACCGCGCCATGAGAGAATGTTTCAGACAGGCATTCTCGGTGATGAAACTGCAACGACAAAATTTGTTACCTGGAAGGATAACAATAACCAAAAGCTCGAAGAAGGAAAGGTATACAACATCTACTACGCAGGAGTGGATGAATACCAGGGAAGATACTCCCTCAATCTCACAGGCGCCATGTTTCTTGAAGATGAAGGTGCGGAGATTGAAATTTCGGGCGGCAAAACCACAATTACCGGCGCAATTATTAATCTGGGTCCGGGATCAGGCCTCATTAAAAGATGCCCTGTTGATGGCTGCAACCGTGTTTTAAACAGACAGAATTTCTGTCCGCTTCACGAAATACAAGACAAATTCAGGTACGATTTAAGAATTACAGGAGTGCTTGACAATGGATCTGCAGCAACAAACATTCTTATCCAGAGAGAAGAAGCTGAAAAAATTACAGGCATAACCCTTGAAAAGGCAATAGAGATTGCAGAAAATAATCCTTTGGGACTTGAAGATGTTTTCATTAAGATGCAGGATATTTTAATAGGCAGATATTTCCAGTGCCGTGGAAATGACATGGAAGGCACACTTCTTGTAAAAAACTGTGAGCTCATTTCGTTTGATCCGCAGAAACATACCGGACTTATCAACCGGGCATCTGAACAGGATACGGGAGTTGATCTTTAAATGACATCAGGTACAGGCGGCCACAACGGCCAGAAAAGATATGTAAGAGAGCCTGCAAAGCGTGTTTTTGCATCAGAACTCCGTGAAACAAGACTCCAGTTTAAAGATGGTGATGATGAAAAAAGTCCGGTATATGTAATGCTTCCCACAGGAGAGAGATCCAACAGGATTTTTTTCTGCGGGCAGATGACACAAAAAGAAAGAAAAGGCGATGAAAACCCATTCTACACAGCCCGTGTATCAGATCCGACAGGACTTTTCTTTATAAACGCAGGAAGTTACCAGCAGGAAGCCATGCTCAAGATCTCACAGATAGAACAGGGTGCATACGTATCAGTGGTTGGAAAGCCCATTGTCCGTGAAACTCCCGACGGTTCAGTATTTGTTTCTGTCAGAGTCGAAAACATATCTGAAACAGATCTGGAGACAACAAAAATATGGATCGACGACACAGCTGAATCCACCTTAAACCGTCTTTTAATATTCGGAGAGACAGAGGATTCAAAAAAAGCCGGTGAATTCTACAACACTGACCTGAATGTATTCAGAAAAATGGCATATGATGCCCTTGTAAGAACTGAGATCTAAATATTAGAAGATCACAGGATAACTTAAAGACCTTTAAATATAAAAGCGAGCCTTTTTCCAGGCTCATCCCTCCTTAATTTAAATATACCACCTTTTTTTAAGATTTAAAACAAAAGACTGTCTAATATAAAATAAAGATCTGACAGATAAATTATACAGAAAAGAAAAAAAAGATGAACTGCCTTATTGGTTTTTTATAAATCCCACAGGATATCAGAGATCTTTTGTAAAAATAAAGCCTAAAGAGATTTTAAAAAACCCCGCGCAGATGTGTTAAAATGTCATCACAACGTGAACTGGAAGATAAAAAGAAGGCACTTGCAAAATACCTCGGGGTATCTCCTGAAAAGATTACTGAATCAAAAGGTACTTTGTACACCTTCAAGGCACTTTATCACGGCCCAAACAGGGCATATCTTGTTTTAACAGACATTGAAGCGAACGTTGCCGCAAGGAGGGCAATAAAGTCAAGACTCTGGCTTGTTTCACTCGAATCCATATTTTCATACTTTGATATAGACTCATACCCGGCAGATGCCCTTGACAAAATCCCGCATGATGAGATCAGAAAAATAAACGCCGAAATAACAAAACTTCTCGATAAAACATGCGGAACGGAGATTCTTGCCGAAAAGATGCTTAAACTTGGAAACAGGTCCAATATTCTTGCAGATTATGATCAGAAAGAAAGACAGTCAGATAATTTTTACATATACAGACTCTTTTAGAAAAAATCTCTTTACAAAACTCATTTTTTAATTCGTTTTTTAAACCTCAGGATAAGAAAAGAGCAAAACAATTTTTTGAATGCAGATTGCCGGTATAATTTTGCATAAATGTAAAAGACTGTAGTAAAAAAAGAATTCTTTTTATATTGGGATAATCAGATTTACCACTAACAGCATAATATAATTGAAAATTTTTTCACATTGAAAAAATTCATAAAAAAAGCAGATGTGGTGGGTAAAAATGAGTGTCAGCACAATAACAAAAATCCTAACAAGAGCGCTTGAAGGTGACTATTCGGTAAGGGTAGATACAGAACAGACAGAGAGCGAATTCAAAGAGCTTGCAGAGGCGGTAAACACTGCAATAGAGTTCGTTATTGATTCAAAAAAGACATGCGACAATGTCCAGATGATGATCCAGCAGAATCCTGTTCCGATGATGCTTCTTGACTGTAATTTCATGGCTATCGACATGAACAGTGCATACGAAAAAATGATGGATATGGACAGGGCGAAGCTTATGAAGATGGATGCATCTGACTACAAGATCAAGATGCTCTCAGGCGAAGGCGCCGATAAGCTTTTTTCATCCGGAAAAAAGACAACGTGCACACTGGAATTTACATTTAAAGACGGCAGAAAATTAATCGTTGAACAGCAGGGAGTTCCTCTGAGAGATGAGAACGGAAACATTGAGATCGGTCTTTTTGTTTTTAATGATATAACCCTGCAGAAAGAGGAAGAAGAGGAGATCCAAAAGCAGCTTGCTAAAAATAAGGCCCTTCAGGAGAGATCAGAGGTTATTGTTCAGGAAAACCCGATGCCTATTATTCTTTGTGACAAAGGCTTCAATATCAGGGTTGTAAACCCTGCATATTCGGATCTTTCCGGTATAAGCATCGATAAGCTTCTTACAATGACTCTTCGTGACTTTGAGGTTCTGGAGACCGAAGGTGAAGGCTTAAAGCACGTTTTTGAGACAAAATCCAGAAGCCATGGTGTTGTAACAGTCAAATTCCCAAAAGGCGTCCGCATTGTCGAACAGTATGGAATTCCAATTATGAATCCAAAGGGTGAGATTGCAAGCGTTCTCATAGTCTATAACGACATCACAGAAGTCAGGAACAAACAGAGAGAAGTCGAGGCCTTAATGGAAGAGGCGCAGAAGAAAGCTGCAATTTTAGAAGAGAGTGTTGAAGAAGTCGCAAGGGGTATGCATGCCTTAAAGGACGGCGACTTTACACTACAGCTTGCGATAAAGCCTGATGACCCGTTAGAGACACTAAAAGAAGACTACAACAATGCAATAAGTGAATCCAGACTTCTGTTTGCAGACGCAGTAGAGGGAATGAACACAATTCAGAATAATATGAGTGATGCTGCAAGCGGTTCAAATGAGATTGCAAAAGCTGCCGAACAGGTCGCAATAGGAAGTCAGAAATCAGCCGAACTTTCAAGAACACTCCAGATACAGATTGAAAATATCACACGTGCAATATCTGATCTCTCCGCATCAAATGAAGAGATTGCAAGCACATCACAGGAAGTTTTGGATCAGGCAAAGAGTGTGGCCGGAATGGGCAAGGATGCACAGGATCTCGGAGTTGAAGCAACCGAAAAGATGAACTCTGTTGCAGATATCACAAAAGAAAGTGTCGTAGAGATGGGTGATCTGAACAAACAGCTTCTTGAGATTAACAACGTCGTCAAACTTATAAACGATATCACAAATCAGATAAATATGCTTGCCTTAAATGCAGCAATAGAAGCAGCACGTGCAGGAGAGCACGGACGCGGATTTGCGGTTGTGGCAGGAGAAGTTAAAAACCTTGCAACCGAGGCAAGAAATGCAACTGCCCAGATTGATACTGTCATCTCAGGAATCCAGAAGACAAGCGAGAAGACCGCCACTTCAATACAGTCCGCCAACACACAGGTTGTCTCCGGTGTTGGAAGTGTCAATGCCGCAATTGAATCCTTAAACAAGATTGTTAAAGGTGCAGAACAGGTTTCCATCAATATGAGTGAGATTGCAAAGGCCATTGAGGACCAGGCAAACATCACAAACAATATTGTAAGTGACTCTGAGAAGAGCAATGATATTACATTAAAGACCCAGAATGAAATCGAAGAGCTGGCAGCACTCTCTGAGGAGACAAGTGCTTCAGTTGAAGAGATTAACAGTGCAATCCATGAAGTAACAACACTTTCAGATGACCTGAGCAAATCACTGAGCCATCTGAAAGTATAATTTAAGGGAGGTTACAGGCAAAATGGCAGTAATTGACGTGGTTGAATTTGATATTGGCAAGGAGAGGTATGCACTTGACATAACTCTGACAAGAGAGATTGTTGAGATGGTGCCGATAACACCTGTTCCAAGGGCTCAGGCGCACATTGCAGGGATAATCAACCTCAGAGGGGAAATAACAAACATAATCAATCTCAACAAGATCCTGGATCTTCCTGAAAAAGCAAAACGTGAAGATCAGAAGATAATAGTTCTGGTTCCGGAGGCTGCGGAGGGCTCCAATGTAGGTATTATCGTTGATGATGTTCACGCAGTCCTTCAGATATCAGAGGACGAAGTCGAGGCAATCAAAGGCTCCCTGTCAAGCGAAGCCTATGTCAAGGGAATTATAAAGATCGGAGACAAGGAAGCCTCAGAGAGCGGCGAGAAAAAACGCCTTATTGTCTGGCTTGACGTAGGCCAGGTCCTACAGGATATTCTTGCATCCACAAAACCCTGAATAATTATTTTTATCCCTTTTCCAGTCAATTCAGGTTATCTGTCACTATCTTTAACAAATATAAAAGACCAGAATAAATATTACCAAAAATGTTCATGAAATTTTATTTCATGTAAATCAGGCTTAGAAGGCTGCCTGATAAAAATCCGGGAGTTATATTGCATTCAAGGATACTGAGTATAATGAGAGATAAAATACTAAAAGCAGCTGATATCGCAGAAATCTGTGGTGTTACTGAAGAAGAGGTAAAAAGAATCTCAAAGGAATTTTCAAATGCCATACCTCAAAGAGACTTTGGCCGGGTGAAAATATATGAGGAGAAAGCGGCAGGAATAATCTCAAAAATATCCGGCCTTACACAAAAAGGTCTTTCAACAGATGAAATTCTTGCATCTTTCGGGTGTATAGCGGCAAAAAAAAGCACAAAAGAGAAAGTTTCAGAGAAGATAAGAGAGAATCCGGTCTCTGCAGATAATAAACCCAAAAGAGTGTCTCCCGGTGTTATAGAAACCGCTGAAAAGACTGTAAACCAGGCGATTGCAAAAACGTCAATGGCAATAAACCGTGATTCCGATAAATTCGGTTCACTTGAGATCAGAATATCGAAGATAACTGCAAGGCTTGAAAATCTTGAAAAAGAGATTCTGGATAATAAAACTGAGTCTGATAAAAAATATGAAGAATTAAAAGAGATGATTTTTACACTTGATAAAAAGATGTCAGTTGCAAATGAATGGGTTGACTTCTTTGAAAATTCTCTTGATGATTACAAAAAATCACAGGATTCCCTCAGCAAAAACCTGTCAGACTGGACCGAATATATGGAAAAAGAGATAGATAATCTGAAAAAGCCGTTCTGGAAACGTGAAAAAGGAGAAAAATAATGACAGCCGGAATAAATCCTGAATCACTCAAAGCAGAATATGTAAGAACAGAATGGAGATCACATACAATGAGAACTATCGATGCAGCACTTACTCCGGGAACAATTTCAAACGCAATACTGGTAGCAGGAGCATCTATTGTGCTAAAAAAGCACAGAATCCATCTTATGGCGGCATCGGTGGCAATCTCCGGTGCAGCGGAACTCTGGAATAAAAGATGCCCCCCGCGATGATAGCCAAAAATAAAATTTCTTCATTTTATAAAAACACATATTTCGGCTTTATAAGTGGTTTTTTTATATTTTCCGACGTATCTGACTTTTTTAAATCCTGCCTGAAGAGGTTTTTAAAAAAATTCAAATACTGATTATCCTGCATAAATTACCAATAAAAGCAGGGAACTTTTTATCTTATACGCATTAATTATCAATAACAGGAAGTGGGAATATAGATCAGCAAAACCGGATTTCGGAAACGGAAAATGCTGAAGAGACATTGCAGCAGTACGAAGGCTGGACTGGCAGTATTATTCATGGATCTCCTATACCCCAGTTTGTTATCAATAAAAGCCACAAAATCATCTACTGGAATAAAGCTCTTGAAGAGTACTCGGGAATAAAAGCCAAAGATGTTTTGGGAACAGATCAGCACTGGAGGGCATTCTATCCTGAAAAACGCCCCTGTATGGCTGATCTGCTGGTTGATGGAAAAACTGATCTTATTCCAAAGATATATCGGGGAAAATATTCAAAATCCGCACTTATTAAGGGTGCATATGAGGCAACCGATTTTTTTCCGGAGATGAGAGAATCCGGAGTCTGGCTTCAGTTTACCGCATCACCTCTGATTGATAAAACAGGCAGAATGGTCGGTGTCCTTGAGACACTAAAAGATGTAACCAAACGTAAAGAGGCCGAATTTGCATTGCAGGAGAGTGAGGAGAAGTACCGCACCCTTGTTGAGAATGTAAATGACGTAATCTTCACGATGGATCTGACAGGTATAATCACATACGTAAGTCCGGTGATAACAAAACAGTACGGATATCTGCCGGAAGAAGTGGAGGGAAACCATTTTTCACGTTTTGTTTATCAGGATGACCTTCAAATCGCCTCAGACGGATTCAAAGAGAGAACAGAGGGAATATTTGCGCCAAATGTCTTTAGAATCATTGACAAAGACGGTCAGAAAAGATATGTGCGGACATCGCAGACACCCCGGATAGAGGATAACAAAACAACAGGGTTCAACTATGTAATGACTGACATTACAGAAAACATGCGGATTGAAGAGGCTGTAAGAGCCGCTGTTAAGCTAAACATTCTGATGGATGATATGTCAGTCAACGACTGCATAAGCTTCACTCTTGATGAGGCGGAGGAATTAACCACAAGCAAAGCCAGTTTCTTTCATTTTGTCAATCCGGATGAGAAGACAATTCAGATGGCAAACTGCCTCGCAGAAAACAGTACACATTTTTGCTACTCAAAAATACCCGGACATTATTATCCGGTTGAAGCAGCCGGGGCCTGGGTTGACTCCCTGCTTGAGCGAAAACCAATAATTAAAAATGATTTTGACAGTAGTTCAGAGAGCAAAAATTCTCCAAAAGGCAGTTTACTTTTGAAAAGAGAACTTGCAGTTCCCATATTTGATCAGAATAAGATTGTTGCCATAATTGGTGTAGGAAACAAAGCATCCGATTATAATGAGAGCGATGTAAACATTCTGGCCCTGCTTGCAAAGAATACATGGACACTTATCCGACGCAAACGGATGGAGGACGCACTTAAAGAGAGCGACCACAGGTTCAGAGAGCTCTTCAACTCAACAAAAAGCGGGGTTATAATTTACAGGGCTGTTGATGAAGGGGCTGATTTTGTAATCGTTGATTTCAACAACAGTGCAGAGATAATTGAAAAGGTTACAAAAGAAGAAGTTATAGGCAAAACCGTCAGCGAAGTTTTCCCTGCGATTAAGGAATACGGGCTTTTAAAGGTTTTTCAGGATGTCTGGCGGACGGGAAAACCTGAAAGTCACCCGGTATCCCTTTACAAAGACAGCCGCATTGCAAGCTGGAGGGAAAATTATGTCTACCGTCTTCCTTCAAAAGAGATAGTTGCAGTCTATGAAGATGTTACAGAAAGCAGACATGCCGAGGAAGAGCTGCGCAAGAGTGAGGAGAAAAGCCTCATATACATCAAAGAAGCGGCAATGAGGCTTAAAAATCCGATGGAAGTAATCCAGCATAATATCTCCTCAACTATTATTGATATTGAATCTGGCGATTGTGATCTGGAAGACGTCATACTGCAGCTGCAGCTGCAGATGAAGAATATGGAACAGATCAGGCGAAATATTATTGAACTAAATCAGGCAATTATTGGAAATTATAAATTCATCTCACCGGCTTCAAAAAAATACCTCACAGAATAGGTTTTAGATATGACATTTACGTTCACTGATCAGGATGAAAGCCAGTTATACCTCATCCTTTCATCAGCTGAGACACTTCGCAATAAAAATACCGAACTTATAAAAGCCGCAATTGATACCAATCATTATGTTATCGTAGTTACAACAAACCAGCTCTACGGCATGCTACAAAAGAGCTATAAGAAAAAAGAGATACCACTGGATAAAATATATTTTATTGATACAGTGACAAGATATGCCAGCGGTACTGATCCGGAGCCTGCTGATAACTGCTTATTTGTAAGCAACCCGGGGAATCTGACTGATATAGGCATTGCAATCACAGAGTCCCTGAAAAATTATGAAGGAAAAAAGACCTGTCTCGTATTTGATTCTGTCAATTCATCACTCATTTATGTGTCTTCACAGAATATTACAAAATTCATTCACTTTGTTTCCAGCAAATTGCGAATGCTCGATATCTCCGGAATTTTTCTGGCGGTTGAGAAGGGGCTTGATCCGGATATTCTCACAAAACTGACAATGTTTGTGGATATTGTAATTGACACTGACGAGGATTCCGCAAATATTGATATGAGATTTGCAGAGGATACTCATGCAGAACTTGAAATTCTGCCATCTGTTTCAAACTCAAAGAATTCCAGTCCGGAAAAAAACCAGCAGTAAATTATACTGACAAATCATCCGGATTTTTTTAACATTTTTTTGTGTGTTTTTTTAAAGGCCCCATTAATCTGCCTGATATTTTATTTTGGCAGGTTATAACTTCATAAATATCCGAAGTTAAGGGATTTTATTAATATTAGTTGAGAGAAAGTATATTTTAAAAACCTAAACGGAGGAAAAAGAATTGAGAAAATTATCAGTTGCAGGAATTGCCGCATTGACACTTCTTTTTGCATTCATTGCTTTTGCAGGATGTACAGGCACATGCTACAGCATGTTTTACAAAGAGGACAACGGAGCAACAAGGGATGTAAATCAGGGCTGCACAATTTATATCGAACTTCCTGAAAATCCAACAACAGGATACACATGGCAGATGGATACCGGCGGTCTTTCCCTTGTTAATGATGAGTACATAGCTGATTCAAACGCAGAAGGGCTTGTCGGCGGTGGCGGAATGCATAAATGGGAGCTTTTGGCCAAAGACAAGGGAACATATCAGGTAAAGGGAATCTATAAGCGCTCATGGGAAGAGACAACACCTGATGATGAGACATGGACTGTAACAGTCAATGTTGTATAATACAAAAAACATTCATGAAATTATTTTTCATGCACTGTTTCATGTAAGTTATGAAGTAACTTTCATGTAAAATCATTTCTTTTTTTTAGAGCACAGATCCCTTTAATGACATACAGATGCTGCTCCTCCTTATCCTGAGTGCATTTTTGCATATCCAAACGGCTCAAATAAAATATGGATAAACCCTAATATGCAAAGAGCACGAATATACCCTGATATTTTAATCAGGGCTCTTTCCGCATAAAACGGACAATTTGGAACATTAAGATTATGGGATGTCAGATATCAGAAAAGAATTACTTTCGGCTTGCTCTTCCTTTGTTTGCGTTATGCATAGTAATACCAATGTTCTCCGAATCAATGCTTGTTGCAGCCCTTCCCGAAATTGAATATGAATTTGCAACCGGGGGGATCTACGGATCATGGATTTTACCTGTGGTTCTTCTTGTCGGCGCTGCACTATGCCCGTTTTTCGGGACGCTCGGTGATGCATACGGCCGGAAAAAAGTGCTCTGTTTCTGCCTTCTTATCTATACAGGAGGTGTTATCGCAACAGGCTTTAGCTGGGATATATGGTCACTTCTCTTCTTTAGGGCCTTACAGGGGATGGGAATTGCGGCAATTCCAATCGCTTTTTCAATCATTGCAGAACAGTTTCCCGCAAAAAAAGTTCCGTTTGGAATAGGTGTATTAGCCGCATCTTATGGTATTGGAACAATGACCGGCGTTCTCCTGGGATCTTTTATTATCAACTTCTGGGGATGGAGATGGACCTATTTTATACTGATTCCAATAGTAATCCTTCATCTTCTCCTTATTTTCCTCATCATCAGGAGATCCAAAGAGACTGTTAAAAAAGAAGTTGACTGGAAAGGAGCCTTACTTCTGCTATTATCAATGTTTTTTTTTATGCTGACATTAACGGAAAGTTATCATTCCGGGATTTTTTCAGAAGCGGTTTTACTATACGCAGCGCTCACAGTTATTTTTGCATTTGTCTTTGTCGCAGTTGAAAAAAGGGCATCCATGCCTGCAATAGATTTAAGCCTTATGAAAAGGCCGGTTGTCATTATTCTCTCGGTTGTGGCATTTCTGGTGAACTGCATGACGTTTCTTTATATTCAGAGCCTTCCGTTTATGGTTCAGTCACCTTCAGGCCTTTTTTTAGAGGAGAGATTTGTAGGCATAATAATGGTTCCCGGATCAATAGCTGATATGATTGCAAGTCCTCTTTCAAGCTTCTGGGTGCAGAGAAAAGGATTCCTGAGACCGGTCCTTTTTGGATCCGGATGTATGATTCTCTCACCTGTGATCTTTTTTTTAATGCCGCTCTCAGTACTTTCACTCTCAGTAGTCTGGATACTTTTCAGCATCGGAATGGCTGTAGTCTCAACGGGATATCTCTTAAGGATAATTAAATCCGTTCCTGAAAACAGAACTGCAGGGGCAACCGGACTTCTGCACAGCAGCATCAATGTCGGAGGAATGACAGGCCCTGTTATCGCCGGAATTATTCTTGCAACATTCTCATCACGTTTTTTAATAGCAGGAGAAATGAGAATATTTCCTGAAGCACAGGCATTTTCATGGGTATTTGCAGCGGGTGCGGTTATGGCCTTAATAGTTGCAGGTCTTTCTTACAGGGCACTTGGAATAAAAGGGTAAATTCCCGGGTTTTCACTAACATGATCTTCCTGACAACTATAGAATCATAAAATAAAGAATATAGACAGCCGACTGGATGAGTGTCAGTGGAATGCCCACTCTTGCAAAACGCAAAAAACCAACTTTTTCACCCCTTTTTTCAGCGTTCTGAACGATTATTATGTTGCTTGCAGCACCAAATAAAAAAAGATTTCCGGCAAGGGTGCTTCCGGCGGCAAGTGCCATATACATGCTTAAAGATGACCCGGAGATCTCAATTAAAGGCAGAAATAATGCAACAAAGGGAACATTTGAGATAAACTGACTCACAATAAGCCCTGCTGCAAAAATTCCGGCAGCAGAAGATAAAAGTCCTTCAAAGCCTGAAAAAAAATCCTGAATTACTCCCGAGTCCCACACACTCTGCATTAAAACAAACATTGCTGCAAAAAATAAAAGCGTGTGCCAGTCAATTCCTTTAATAACCTCAAAACGCTTCTTAGAGAGAAGAAGAACAGGCAGGGCCCCGAAAACAGCTATAGCAGTCAGCGGGATGCAGTCAGAAAAACCAAAAAATCCTGCAAGCATCTTTAAAATTATCATAAAGATGAGGACAGATAATGAAAATAGTGCAATACGCGAGAGTTCACTGTCAAATGATTCTTTTAAGGCCCCCACGATTTTAAAATCTTTTGTATAAGAAAGACTGCACGGATAGAATACTCTTAAAACAGGATATATCAGAAGAAGTGAGACTATAGTTGGAATCAGAAGATACACTCCGAAGATCATAAACGGATTTTCCATACCTGTGCCTGCCGCAATCAAAAGATTCTGCGGATTTCCTATAGGGCTTGTGACACTTCCTGTCGTAACTGAAAATGCTAAAGCTAAAAGAAGCATCTCTACAGGGATATTCATCCTTTTTGAAAGAGAGAGAACAAAAAAAGTCCCGATTATTGCAACTGTATCATTCATAAGAATTGCAGACATAATTCCTGCACCGAATATTAAAACCAGAAAAAATCCCGATGCAGATGAAATATTTTTAAAAATATAATCATTTAAAGGGTTTAATGCCCCGCTTCTAAAAAGAGCCTCGCCAATAACAAAAGTTCCGAACAAAAATACAATGACATCAAAATTTATTGCCAAAAGCGCAGATTTAAGGCTTATTTCTCCAAGAAGAAGCACAGCCAGAGCTCCTCCAAGCATAATCTGCCATATTTCAATTCTGATGCGCAATAGATTTCTGACTGCTATCAGAACAAGGACAATTAATAAAACGGCTATGGAAATCTGCGTGAATCTCTATAGGATGTTTATTTATGTTAATCCTTTGACAGAAAAAATCCGGATAACTCGCAGATCGAAAGATACCTGCAAATTCCGCCCACTCAGAAGATAAAAACAGGAATCTTTTGAGAAATATTTAACTGTTTTAAAATAAATCTTCTCAGTATGCTAATACGGAATCGTTTATCTATATGCATATCACTGGCACTTGTAATTACATTCCTGCTGATATGTATGCCGTCCGCTGCAGTGGTCGCGGAATTAAAGGACGGTAATCTCCTTAATTCTCAGAATGAGGGAGAATTAATTCAATATACAATAGAAGTAAGCGGAATCCCTAAACAGGCACAGATAATAGAGATGAGTACAGATCTCCTCCCTGTTACAGGCACAGATCTCTGGCATATAGAGGGCAGCGGTTTTAATGTCTCCGGAGGAGACAGTGCATTAAACGGCCCTAAAATAGAACTTACTGAAGACGGGGAATTTTCAGACGGAATTCTGGTAACCATATCCGGACGTGTGCCGGTTTTGACAACAGTTGAGATTGTTGACGGTGTTGTTGTAACAAAGGGGGTTGCACAGACAACAGGATATGTCTATTACCATATCGAGGCACTTGATGAAAACCGCGATATTCTGGGAGCAGGTACAACCAGAACATTTTCAGTAACAATACCTGATGATGAACAGTTCGTATTAAGACTGAATGCAGTCTCCGACACTGAAATGAGGGCTTTAATAGATGACCTGTACTCAAGAGGACTCAGAGATGAGGCAAATGAACTCTTAAAATACGCAGAATCTCCAAAAGAGTCCACTCTTCCGTTTACAACCGCAGTTTTAATTGCAATTGTTTTACTGATAGTAGGATTTTTGGCCGGAATGGTATTTGGCCAGATTAGAGAGAGAAACATGCAGGATTTTCAGAATGATTACAAGGGGGACTAAATAAAAATGGCTCACGATGATATAATCGAAGGAAAACCATTCCAGATGCCGGATGAATTAACCGTCGTTGCAATAGGGGGATGCGGAAAAAAACTCATCTCTAATCTTTACACCCATGAATGGTTCTTAAAACACTATCTTACCGATGGAAAACGCCTGACTCTTTTTACACTGGACACTGACACAAACCAGAGAAAAGACGACATAAAGAGATCAGAGAATGTTGAGGCGAAAGTAGGGGAGATTCAGAAGACAAACAGCCAGATGGGCGGAAGTGTTAAGAGCTACCACTACCACCTGCCTGATCTTGCAAATGTTGAGCGTGTCTCATCCCTTACATCAAAGGAGATTACAGAACAGGTAAAAAAGAGACGCGAGCGCCCTCTTGTTGATGTCTGGTGGATGAATGATCCTGATTACGGATTTGACTACCAGATGTTAAAGAAGGTCGACAAAAACATTGTCGATGACTTCGGAGGCGGGGTTCACAGAAGGCGTGCAATATCAAAAGCTGTATTCTACAAAGCAATAACCCAGGGCGGAGAGCAGTTCCCGTCATTCCAGGGTCACGGGCCGGTTGCATTAATAGTCGGTCTTGGAGGGGGAACCGGCTCAGGGATGTTTATCGATCTCGCCCGATACATAAAGGAGAAACGCGGCCAGGAGTCAAAAATCTGGCTCTTTGTCGTTCTTCCGGCTGCAAGCGAGGGTGAAAAGGAGCAGTTAAACGCCGCTATCGCTCTTTCTGAGATTGAATATCTGAATATGAAGGATGACAAACTGTTCAACTACATAATTGTCTCATCCCTAAGCCCCACAGGATATGTCGACGGTGGAGACAGAAAGCAGGAAGTCATCGAGTTTGACTCTGCATTTCCCTATATGTTCATAAATTCATTTTACTTACCCACAGCAGATATTTCCGCAATTGTTGATGCAAAGAAGGATTATTCAGGTTTTATTTTTGCGGATTCACATGTGATTGAGTATCCTGTTGAAAACCTGCGGTCTCTTAAAAAAGGATTTGAGGATGTCATCGACAGTTTTTCCGGAATTGCGCAAAACAGGAGCAAAACCCTAAAAGAGGTCTCGGACTTTATCGCAACCAGCGAAGGCCTCTACCCCGAGGAGTTTTCAAAGAGAGATACCGAAATTACGCATGATGATGTCAACTCCTACAGAAAAGAGATAGAAAAGGTCAAAAAAGTCTGGGAGAACGAAATTACAGACCTCTTAAACTTCAAGACACAGTCGATAATAGAGTCAGCCGTCACCAACAATATGCCTGAGGAACTAAAAGACATCTCTTCAATAAAGGATTTTGACAAACTCTCGGAGTATGTGTCAAGACTTAAAAAATCCCTTGAAAACGAGAGCAAACCGCACGAAAATGCAAAGGATCAGGAGCTGTATGAGGTTATCAAAAATAACCTGAGCCTTTTAGAGAAGATGTCACAACTCCAGAAGAGTGCACTCACGGTAAATCAAAAATCCGCAAGAGTTGCGCTTTTAAGCATAATAAGGGGCGAGGAGAACTTTGGAAAGATCTCCGGTGATCTCTCATCACGTCAGTCCGCGTTAAAAGCAGAAATCAGTGAGTCGGATGTCAAAGTCAAAAATAAACGCTCTGAGCTTGATGAGATAACAGAAGAGCAGAACAAAATGCTTGACAGGATAAGACTTGAGGTGAATGCACTCTCAAAACCCATTGGTGACTATGTTGCACTCGGACACGGGGGTCATGGCGGCAAGGAGTCTATAGAGGATCTTGAAAGGACATTTTTAGACAAATTCTCAGCTCTTATGTTTGTACTAAAGGAGAAGCTGAACCAGTCTGATAAGAGCAAGGCAAAACCGATAAAACGTGATGTGTGGCTATCATCTCTTCCGCTCGGAGATCTCCAGGGGGATATTGAGAGACTTGAGAAGGCAACAGCCGCTGATTTCGCATACCTAAAAGACCTTGCTGAGTCAGTATCCCTCTACTACTTCAACGACTATATGCTAAAAGTTGCAAAAAAGCAGGGTTTTGCAGACAGTATTTTGGGAAAGAAGCTCAACTCCGAGATGTTCAGGAGCGAAAAGGCAACAAAAGAGGAGAGAATCAGAAAGATTTCACAGATGCACCCGGGAAAGATATCAATACGCGATCCTTTCGAGGTATTCATACAGGACAAGTTCCTAACAAGGGAATTTGACACAAGACTGGGATCTTTACGGGAGGTTGCAATCGGGCCTCTTGTATCCCAGTTCAACCTGGAATCAGAGGAGAAATCGGCCCTTGTCAAATCATTCTCCGGCAGTGACACAGCATCTATTCTGACCGCAATCCGTGAGAAACTGACTGAGATAATTAATGTCCGCGAAGGATACACATCAAAGACTGAAAACATAAACTCAGAGATAGACTTTATGATTCAGTCCGGAAAGATGATGCAGCAGCAGATCGAATTTCTGCAGAAAACAGACAATCTGATTAGTTCAACATTTGATGCAAGAAAGAAGTTCAATGCCGATGTGGAGGCATATGAGTCAGGCCTAAGAAGCATAGATGAGAAGAGAAAGAGCGGAAATTCAACCATTGAGGGGATGTACAGGACATGGTTCGGGGAGATAAATCCAAACATCCTGTCACTCCTAAACGACGACTCAGACCTCTCAGTCCTCGATTACGATGATGAGGGCAAATCAGAGATTGAAAAGCTATACAACATCGTTCAGTGGAAGTACAAAGAGCTTGTCGATGCACACAAACTCGGAATAAACAACATATCCGTAGGATACGGAGATTCAGGTACTGAAAGATGGAGCTTTGACAAGGCAGCCCTTGTTGCATCCTCCCCTTCAAGGTGGCTTTCACAGTTAACTGATAATAAAGGCAGTGATTTCAGACGCTATCTTGTCAAGTCGCTTGATCTAAAAGGCGTTGACAGCGCCAAGGTAAACTCCCACAACTACACAAAGCCGTGGGAGATATCACTCACCTTCTTTGCAGCGGCAAGCTTTCTGGACAATATCTCGCCTCTTACAACAGGCGGCGGGTACTGGGAGAAGTATGAGAAGGCAAAGAACAATATCCTTCATCATGCACTGTACCTTCACGAAGGAAAATATATCGTCCGTGACAGGACACTGCTTTTAACAGAGGCCGCAGAGATTGCAGACCTTGAAGCAGGCACCAAAGCACAGATAAAAGAGGCAAAAGAGAGGGTTTTAGACCTTTACACTGTTAAGGATATAAAAGAGGCAGTCGGTGAATGATAATAAACAATAAAAGAAGAAAGATCTATCTTCTTTTAGCGCTTCCCATAAGCATCATTGTGGCATACATTTTTACAACAGTTGCCCCGGTTTTTAAGCTCCATCCGGCACCTTTTGAGCTCACCGTCTTTGTTGAATTTTTGTGCGGGCTTTTCTTTGCAGTCGCAGCCGGAATGATATTTAATGAGGATTCAAGAATAAACGGGGTGATATATGCAGGCATATTTGCGGCAATACCTGTATTTTATGTGATGCTGACCCCGTGGGCAAACATATATCTTTTGATTCTGACGTTTTCAGCAGGGTTTCTCTGCGGATTTGTATTTGTTGTAAAGTCAGTAATAACAAACCGCTACGACAATCTTGCAAAATTCGCAAAAGTTCTCTTCACGATATTTTTCACAATCATTGTCGGCTTTCTTTTTTATGAGATGTATATGACTGCCCTTTCGCCGGAATCCGGTGCAACGGATGCATATGCCGCACAAAACATCTTCTTCTTCGGTGCAGGGATAGTTCTCTCTTTGATCTTATACTGGCTTGCAATCAGGCTTACAATAGGAGTCAGGGCATCTGATATATTCATATTCGGCCCGAGATCATCAGGAAAAACATACTTTGTCCTTGGTCTCTGGAGCTATATATCAGAGCATTTTGAGAGAGGGCATTCAAACGAGGGTGTTGTTTTAACAGGCGATCCTAACGATGAAGGTGACGAACTCAGAATATCAAGCCTTTACTCAAACATCCTTGATGGAAAGATACTCTCAAGAACATACCGTTACCAGATGGTGATGTACCAGCTTACCGGAAAAAAATTCGGCTTAATACCTGTAAAATGGACTGTCGTTGACTATGCAGGTGAATACTACGACGAGATTAATGAGATTAACTTCAAAAAAGCGGTTTCACAGATAAGTGAAAGGCTGAATATTCCTCTGGGAGAGGTCAGGAGGAATGCAGGAACAATTGATTTTGTAAAGTACATAAAACTGCATCACTCAGAAAAGCTCCTTGACCCGGAGTTTACAAAGAGTGTGATAATTTCAACCATGTACGGCAACTTCCTCAAGGCCGGAAAGGTTATCTTTCTTATTGACGGCGAAAAAATAACGGACAACAGAAAAGGCCATTCACAGCTTGCAAGAGAATTTGGAGGATATATGAAGACTCTAATTGATCTTGAGGGTAAGAACTACTTCGGCTTTTTCAGCTCTAATAAGAAATATGCCCTTGTTGTTACAAAAACCGACCTTGTCTTCTGGAAGAACAATGAGATTAGAAAGCTGATACACTCCATGAATGCAACAAAATTATCTGATATCCCTGAGAAGTCCAGGCAGGCACTTAAAATTGAAAACAGCCTCTTTGAGATACTGAGTTCGAACATGGTCTTTAGAAACCTTGTAAACATGATGAACGACATCTCAATGTACTTTGTTGCAGTCTCCGTTGATGCAACCGCAGAGCCTTTCCCGACAGAAGAGGGAATGGAGGAGGAGATTGCACCAACAGCCCTTGCACCCTGGAGATTTACTGAGATCTTCAAATTCGGACTGTGATTATTTGGATTAAGAGGGGAGTTTTTAGATGAAGGATTCATACGGAATATACACAACCGACGGTGAAACTGTCGCAGGCACACTGCATGACGATTACGCGGTAAACCTTGCAGAGAGGCTTGACGAGAGTACGGCGTCACTGTATATCAGCACAAAAAACGGTGTTCTTCTCCTTGGGACAGCTGTTAACGTGCAGAAGAAGGGAAGGCGCCCTGACACATTCATATATCTTGAAAAATCAGAATTTCTAAGAGAGCTCCCCCCGAGAATTGATCTCTTATACATTCACGAATTTTACGGGCGTGTTCAGAAAAGACTCTCAAATATCGAGTACGAGGTTCGGGATCTCGCATCGGACAACGAATTTTTTGATGAAAGAAACCAAAGGATGACCTCCGGCCTTTCAGGATCAGAAACGGCTGATTACGCTGTTGGCAGACTCCTTCTTTCAAAAGAGGTTGTATGCGTATCCGATGATCTCTCGAAATCAGTTGATTTTGTTGTTGCTGTCTCAGAGAAACTTCTCTCATACATATCAGCAGGATTTACAATTGTCGTTGCAAAAAGGACATTTCACGATGCTGATCTTCTTGTAACTGAAAAATATTCAGGAAAAGTTCATATCGATCTTAACACCGAGATAACAGAAGATCCGAAGTGGAAGGATATATACAGAAGCATTGGCATCTTTGCCAGAAACCCTGCAGTCCGCCAGAAAATTTCAATGGAGGCAACAAGGCCAAAGATTGAGAAGAGGCTTGTTTCGGAATTTAAAAATCATAAAAATTTTCCGGCTTCAAAATTACGTCTCTTTGAGGATTTTTTGACTGAAGAGAAGATAGGCACCTCTCCTGAGCCTGCAGAGGTTTTTTCCCATTCTGCATATGAAGCCCGTGCGAAAAGCGGGATGAAACCGCCAAAAGAGGCTGATTACGGAAAATGGAAGATAAACGATTATGACAGGGAGAACCTTATGCTCGAATATGAAGAGCATATGGAGAAAAAAAAGAAGGGAAGAGTCAGAATTCTTGCGGTCGCCGGAATTTTTGTGGTGATTCTTGCGGCATTATTTGTGCTTTTCATAATTCCCGGCGGCTTTTTTGGTTCCGGCAGCAACACATCCGATATCCCGCACATAACCCCTTCGGCAACCATTGTCCCTGATAACCTTGTTATAACACAGCTTAACTCAACACCCGGAAACATGCCTGATGGTCTTTTGGGATTCGGGAGTGCATATGAGATAATACTTACAAAACCCCGGAATGTAACTTTCGGGCTGACTGCAGAGTATATGCCGGAAAAGACGTATTACCTTATGAGATATAACCAGTCGGAATATTCATGGGTCAGTGTAGACAGTCCGGTTTTTATATCAAATGAATCTGCAACGGTTTTAGTTTCAGAACCGGGAATATACCGCCTCTTTACAGAAAGGGAAAGCGGTGAATAAACCCGTTTTTCAAATTGAATCAGATACACCGCAGACTTACAGGTATACTTTATGATAAAAAAAAAGGGAATTAATAAGATTTTTTTTATCCTCCTGATTCTTTCAATATCATTTTTAGCAATGCCTGCGGATGCCGAAATTATGAAGGGGACTATCTCTGTCACCTCCAGTCCGACCGGTGCTGACATCTACTTAAACAATGAATATCTCGGCCGTCAGACCAATGCAGTAATTCTGGACGTTTTTCCGGGGATTCATTTCATCAGGCTTGAGCTGGACGGTTACCGGACATGGGAAGACATTTTTGAGGTTAAGGAAGGCCAGATATCATATGTAAGCCATGAGATGGAGCCTCTTGTCGGAGGCTTATTTACGGTTTCAACAAAGCCCACAGGTGCACGGATATATATTGACGGTGAGTTTTACGGGATTTCAAATACTGTTTTAAGCGAACTTCCGGCAGGACAGCACACTGTTCTTTTAACACTTGACAACTACTCGGACTATGCAAAAACGGTTATAATAAACGAAGGGATGCCGCAGTCTGTTGTACACACTTTTGAGCCTCTGCCCACAACAGGGAGAATAATATTTGAGTCAGTCCCCTCAAATGCACAGGTGTTTTTAAACGGGGAGATGAAAGGCACAACAAGACTCACGCTTGATGAGGTTTTACCCGGCACATATGATGTGGTCATTAAAAAGACAGGCTATGACGACTGGAAAGGAAGAGTTGACGTTGCAGCCGGAAAGATCTCAGAGGTGAAAGCTGATCTTTCGCTTTCAAAAGTCAATCTGTCGGTGCAGACAACGCCTCCCGGTGCTGAAGTCTTTTTAAACGGGAACCTTTTGGGAGAGTCTCCTGTTTTAGCTTCTGTGGAACAGGGATCAGCCACGATTACTGTTGAGAAGTTTGGTTATGAGAGTATAACGGAAAAAACCGAGATTGGATTAGAAGGAGCCTTATTTTCTTTTAATCTTGTATCAATGGCACCGCAGGCAATAGAAAAAGCGGCGCAGGCTGTATCCGATAATCTTATTTATAATCCAAAAGATGCAGAAAAAGCACTTTTTAATGCAGAAGAAAGTCTTGCCGCAGGTGATTCTGAGAGTGCAATAAATTATGCAAAATCTGCAATCGAACTTGCTTTAGATGTTGATTCTGACGGTGTTTTAAATTCACTTGATATCAGCCCGAATCTTAACAATATGGTGATATATGTGTCGCCGGTTATCATTCTCATCCTTATTGCAGGCTTTTTTGTATGGGATATCAGCGAACACAGAGTCAGGCCTGAGATCTCAATGAACGTCCCTGCGACTGTAAAAGAGGACGATATGCTTGCAAGGGCACATATTACAGCAGATGCTCCCGGAGGTGCACACAGGGGGTTTGTATGCACGGTGTATATTGACGGTGTTCCGGCTGACCATTTCACAGACCCGGGAAAATATGATGTGATGCTCTCAGGAAGAAGTCCCGGTGAACACATTATTACGGCTCATCTTCAGGTCGCAAAGGAGAGGTACGGAAGGGCTGAAAAGAAGGCTGAGGCTGCTTTTACTGTTTTGCCTGCCGAACATTCCGGTGTTGTTTTGGATAGTGAGGCAAAGAGTCCGTCGATTATTGATACCGAGGAGTACAGCAAAGACCTTGATGAGTATTATGAGGAGAAGAAAAACAAAGAAACAGAATCCTGACCGGGTGCAGGCAGGGTTGTAAGGGGGAGCCCAAATAATATAAGTGTATAAGCAAATACTTATACAAAACACATGAAGTCCTTTGATGAATGCAACGAGTTATGCGAGGTCGTCCCTGCAATGGCCGGGAGGTTCAAGGCCCTCGGCGATCTTACCCGCCTCCGGATAATCTACATGCTTGCAACTGATACAAGCAGCAGCTTAGGTGTAAGCGAACTCGCTGCACGCCTCGGCGTCTCCCAGCCTGCGGTATCCCAGCACTTAAAGACCCTGAAAAACGAGGGTCTTGTTGACTCCCGGAGGGAGGGGTTTTTTGTTTATTACACAATCAACTGCGATCATATCAGGGAGTTCAGGGAGAACTTCGAGCTGATGTACGCGAACGTCATGGAGAACTGCAGCCGTGAACTGGTCAGGAAAACAACCCGCGACAGGAATATCCGGGCGTGTGTCATCTTCTACTCCTACTCGGGGATTACAAGAGGTATTGCAGAAGGTATCAGCAGCCCGACGGGATGCGACCTTATTGAGGTCAGGACAAAAAAACCCTATTCATCCTTCTCTGCCTATACGACAGGTGTCCTGAGATCACGAAAGGGTGTCCCGGACGATATTGAGCCAAAGGAGATCGACGTATCGGGGTACGACCTTCTTATCATCGGCACCCCGGTATGGGCGTGGAAGCCCGCACCGGCAATAAATTCTGCTGTTTTAGCCCTCCGGGGCTGTGAAGGAAAGCCGGCCGTAATATTCACCACGTGCTGCAACCAGCCCGGCGAGGCACTTCCAATACTCAAAAAAGCGCTTGAGGAACGCGGGGTCAGTGTCAGGAAAGAGATCTCTCTTGATGCAAAAGACACGGGGAACCCGGCGATCTGCAACGAAATAGTTGGGAGGATTGCCGCCGCCCTGCCTGCCGTGGATGATGAAGAAGAACCGAAGATGGAGGAGGCATGAAGATTCCTTCACAGAAGCGACAGAGAATCCGCCTTGCATTAATAATCGGATCTTTTGTCCTCTATCCTGCCACTTTTGCCTATATCTCCTGCCCGATTATCACGGAGGGTGCATTCCTCGGGATTGTGACAGGCGGATTGATCGTCTTTGCCCTTTTGTTCCTCAGTTCATTCTTCCTCGGCCGGATCTGGTGCGGGTACCTCTGCCCTTCGGGCGGGCTGCAGGAGGCCTTCCGTCTTTTATATGACAGGCCGCTTAGAACACGGAAGGTGAAGATACTGAAGTACCTCATCTTCCTTGGGATTTTCGGCAGTCTCGGATTTGCAATCTGGTCGGCAGGCGGCCTGCGAACAGTTGATCCTCTTTACGGGACCGCAGGCGGGATTTCAATTGCCGGGGCAGCAGGGGCTGCAGCATTTCTTGGCCCGGTTGTCATAATTGTAATATTCACCCTTATATTCGGCAGACGCGGGTTCTGCCACTCGTTCTGCCCGATTGCGGTTATGCTGATGATCGGCCGCGGTATTAGGAACCGGTTCCGGTGGCCGGCACTCCACCTTGAAGCGGATGAGAAAAAATGTACAGGGTGTGACCTTTGTTCGGAAAACTGCCCCATGAGCCTCGATGTGGAGTCGATGGTCAGGGAGGGGAGGATGGAGAATACGGACTGCATCCTCTGCGGCAGCTGTGTTGACGGCTGCCCGGGTAATGCAATCAGGTATTCGTGGAAGGAGAGATGAAAGATGAAAAATATGAAAATACTCGTAATAATGGGAAGCCCGCGGAAAGGGAACACCTTCCGGGCATGCGAAGAGCTTCGCGAATGCATGCAGGAGTATGTTTCTGCAGAGTTTGAGTACCTCTGGTTAAAAGACGCCGGCCTTTCTCCATGCAGAGGATGCCTCGCCTGCTTTGCCAGCGGGGAGGATAAATGCCCCAACCACGACGACGGGCCTGAAATCGCACGAAAGATGGATGAAGCAGACGGCGTAATATTTGCAACCCCTGTATACGGCATGAATGTATCAGGACAGATGAAAGTCTTCATCGACCGGTTCTGCTACAATTTTCACCGTCCGCGTTTTTTCGGAAAATCCGCCCTGATTCTGGTGACAACAGGCTTCATGGGACAGAAAGATGTTTTGAAGTATCTCGGAGATGTCGCCTGGCTTTGGGGCTTTGAGATCGCAGGAAAAGCCGGGCTTGTTACAATGGATCCCCTGCCCAAAGGGCGAAAAGAGGAGAACAGGAAGGCAATAGCAAAGGCGGCAGGCAATTTCTCCTTCGCACTCGGGAGAGAGACACCCAAAAAGCCGGGGCTGAAGGATATTATAATCTTCCACGGGGAGCGTGCCTCCTTCTCCCGGCTCGAAAAGATAAGTCCCGAAGACTACCGGTACTGGAAGGAGAAGGGATGGCTTGACAGAACGACGAAATACTTTACGAAAGCCCCTGTAAACCCCCTTTATCATGGAATAGGAACTGTTGCAGAGTTTTTTGCGGCAAGGCAGGTAGAAAAGGAGCTGACTCCGAAGGGTGATTCATGAAGACGATAATCTATTACTTCACAGGCACGGGCAACACGCTTGCCGTCGCCCGCGGTATTGCAGAAGAACTTGGAGATGTACAGCTTATTCCCATCCGGAAGAGTGTTCATCCCGAAGAAGGACATGACGAAGCGGATGCGATCGGAATCGCTTTTCCTGTATATTTCCTCAACATACCTGATATCGTCAGGGATTTTGTTGAGAACATCAGGTTCTACGATGACAGTTACGTCTTTGGGATCGCAACCTGCGGGGAGCAGCCGGGCGGGGCTCTTTTCCGCCTGAAAGAACTACTTGAAGAGAAGGGTAATACTCTTTCTGCCGGCTTTTCCTTCGTGATGCCGGAGAATTACATAGGGCCTGTCGACCTGATGGGGGATGCCTTACACCGCGAGAAAAAGTTTGCCGCTGCGAGTGAGAGATACCCTGAAATTGCAGCCAAAGTCAGAGAGCAAGTGGTCTCAGTTCCGGAAGGAACAGATTCTGTGCTGATGAAAACCGGAGGCAGGATAATGAAAACGGTGATGACATCAGTTTACAGGACACCCTGCCATCTTCATACAGCAAAAACATGCAACAGGTGCGGGACCTGTGCACAGATATGCCCGACTGGAAACATCACGGTTTCAGCAGATAAAGTCAGCTGGGGGAAAGACTGCGTCCAGTGCTATGCCTGCATCCACTGGTGCCCGAAAGAGGCAGTCGATATCGGAGGCAGGACAAAGGGTAAACCCCGGTACCATCACCCTGATGTAACGCTTAAGGATATGCTTGAAAAGCCGGACAGCATTAAAGAAGATTATTCTAAGATACGGTGAAGAAGATGAAGACGACTATCTACTATTTTACCGGCACGGGAAATTCCCTTGCAACAGCGAAAAGAATAGCCGGAAGACTCGGGGAGTGTGAGCTTATAGCAATAGCATCCCTAGATGGAGGGCAGGAAAAGATAAAGCCGGATGCAAAGCGTATCGGGATTGTCTGCCCCGTATATGACCTTGGAATCCCCATGATGGTTCATGAGTTTGCCGAAAGGCTTGACATCAGCGAGGCTGAATACTGTTTTGGCATTGTTACAATGGGTGGTGCCGGGGCATCCGCACTTCATATCCTCAACGATCTCATAAAGGAGAACTGCAGAAGAGGGCTGGACTCAGGTTTTACAGTAAAGATGCCTGCAAACTTCCCGCCGCTCTTCAAACCACCGCAGGGTGAGACAAAGGACAAGATCCTGAGAAAAGCAGAACAGAAGATTGACAGAATAGCCGAAAAGATAAAGGATGGGAAAAAGGATTACCCGTCATTTACACCTTTTTCCTCACTTTTCCTGATCCTGACATACAGTAAATTCCTAAAAGAGGTCCGGGGATATGATAAGGATTTCATCGTAAAGGATAACTGCAATTCATGCGGAACATGCAGTGAGGTCTGTCCTGCAGAAAATATTGTGATCACTGACGGAAAGCCAGAATGGGAACACAAATGCGAGATGTGCTTTGCCTGCCTCCATTTCTGCCCTGTTGAGGCAATACAGTGGGGAAGTCGTACCGAGGGCAGGGGACGATATAAACATCCCGACCTTAAAATCCACGATATGAAGGCCCAGAGAGGGGAAGAATAACAGCGACTCTGAAATTTCTTCATCAAACAAATATTTCAAAAAAATCTGAAATAATATATATATAGTAAATTAAAAGTAATTAAACAAAAAACAGGTGAGAGCCATATGAAAAAGATAATTGCAATCCTGTTAATTGCCGCGTTATTGCTCGCATTTCCGGTAACAGCCGCAAAAAACACAGATGATACAGGAAACGGCGGCGCAGGTGCCAATCAGGCCGCAGGTTTGACCAACAACACAGCAACAGAAATCGATGAAGAACTTAAAGGTGCAGGCCAGTCTGCAGGGGCTGTGATTTCACAGGCAGAGAAGGGCGAACCGGCAGGACAGGGAGCAGGAGTATCAGCGGCAGTGACCTCTGCCAACCAGAATCAGCAGGAGATAAAGTCCCAGATAAAGCTGATGCAAAAAGAGGCGGCAAATATCTCCGGACTTGAATCCAATAACAGATTAAAGAACCAGAACACCGTCCGTGTTGCGGTTCAGACCCTCCTTGCTGCAGGAAACATCTCCGGCGGAATTGGTGAGCAGATATCTGCAGTAGCAAAGGAGTTTAACAACTCAGTGATGAGCCAGTACAATGCCGAAGAGAAAATACAGAGCAGAAATGCGATTTCAAGATTCTTCTTCGGCGGCGATTCTAATGCGGCGAAAGATATTCAGGCACATATTGAGCAGAACAGGCAGAGAATTGAGAACCTGAACACTCTTATGAACCAGTGCGACTGCGACGAGGAGCTAAAAGCAATGATCCGGGAGCAGATACAGGTACTCGAACAGGAGCAGAACCGGCTTTCAGAACTCTCACAGACAGAACTTGGAGATAAGGGCCTTTTAGGCGGAATCTTCGGGTAAAATTTTTGATATCAAAATTAATCTTTTTTTGAAACTTTCTTTATCGGCTTTATAAAATTATTTGGGGCCTTGCATAAAATCTTTGTTCTGCGTAATTAGTTCACCTGATTTTCAATCATTTTGTTTTAACGGATGCTTATCTTTTATGAAAATTGGGGAGCTCCGGCTTGTTGATCTTGTGAAGAAGGACGGGGTGCATGGGAGGATGAGTTATGTGGAGATTAAGGGGTGATTCCGCTGCTGTTCCATAAATACCCCCTCACTATTATCATCAATTGTGAGGCTTCGGGTTATATTCCTAAGTTCTTCTCTAAATTTACGCCAATCAGCATCATCTGTTAAATCATAAGTCAATTTTATTGACCGAATGTAAAGCGGGACTATCTGTTTATTGCCTTCTCTTTCATTAAATGTGAAATAAAAATTGTCTGGTTTTCTCAACTCAATGTCAGGATAGAGAAGCATTGATCCAACGGCATTTGCTTTTGATACATAGGCATACATCTGGTACATATCAGATTGAACTACTCCGGACTTGTTGTCCTCACCATCAAGAGATTTATACTTAGTATCAATAATTATTACACCTGTATCTTTTTTGACGACAATATCGGGTTTAAGCCTAAATATATTAGAACCATCTTCACGATTTGCCAGAGTCCCAATATTTTTTTGCAAAAATATAGATGAATTTAGTCCAAAGAAATATTCTGAGTCTTCTTTCAATACTTCAGCTATAAATTCCTCAAATAAAGTTTCCATTGGTATCAATAGAGAAAAAGTCTCTACTTCTGAGGCCTGAAGAGTAAGGGTCGAGTTAGATAGGAATATTCGACATGTTTTGATAAAAGGCTCAAATTTTTGGTTTAATCTGGAAAAAGAAATTTTGTCAATATCAGCAAGAGAGACGGGAGAGAGAGTTACAGAATCCATAATTGTGGTTAGTGACCTAAGCAAACGGAAAGTTTCAATATTTTGAACCATCCGGGACATAAGATAACAGGTGTATTTTAATGTCCTATTTTGCCTATTATCAACAGAAAGTTCATGATAATTGCATGGAATAATATGTAGCCGTGCAGGATTTATATAACGCCTGATATCAATCCTTTCTCTTATAAAGCGTAGTTCATCTGAATTTTTTATATATTCTTTTCTTTGAGTTGATTTAATTAATTCATTCAAATTCTTTGCAAACAAGTAAATAAAAATTTCAAAAAAGTCCAGCTCTTCTGTATTAAGACCTGCAGAATCAATTTCCTTTATAGATAATCTTTCAGAGTAAGAAAGCATTTTAAGCAGGTTTTTTGCAGCGACGCCCTTATGCTTCTCATATTGGCCATCTTTAAAAAGCTTAGGAAATATCTGTATTGTTATAGCCCCAGCTTTAACAACCCCAATGAAATTTAGGGGCTTTATGGTTTTTCTTCCGATTTCAAGGAATTTTTTTGTTTTGTTAATACTTTCAAGTTCATTTAGAGTTTCATCGGTTAAATGAAGAGTCTTAGATATTTCAGAATAATAATCCCCATCTGCAGGGGAAATAAGGGCATATGTAACAAATTCAAAAAGGGTTGCAGTTGGAGTAGCCAAAACTATTCCTCTGTCTCGGGCAGAATTTTCTCAGACATTACCATTTTTTGGAGAGTCTTTATAAATATCTCTCCTTCAAGATGATCTTTACAAGAAAATGAATGATTCTCAATTTCTATGAACCCATCACCGATAACTTGTTTGAGCTTTTTTGGTGAATCATAGAAGTATTCTTGCATAAGCGGAAGTATTTCATAATACCAAATGAAGCATAGATTTTCAATTGCATCTGAACGTGATTTTGACTCTTTTAATTTTAACAAATAGCTATGTCCTATCTGATGGTCTCGATCATAGTTTTTTAGGATATTTTCATTGATATTTTTAAGAACCAAAATTGCAAGGTCATAAATTTCCTGAATTTTTTTATCACTACTTGTTAAATTTTTTTCAAGAACATTGTAATCAGGCATCATTTCAATAAAACCAAAACGGCGTCTGAGTGCAATATCTACAAGAGCAATTGATTTATCAGCGGTATTCATAGTTCCAATGATGTAAAGATTTGGAGGTATTGCGAACTTGTTTTTTGAATATGGGAGAGTTGTAACTAGTTCATTATCTTCACAATAACGTTTATCAGCTTCAAGAAGTGTAATAAGCTCTCCAAATATTCGAGACATATCTCCACGGTTAATTTCATCAATAATCAGATAAAAAGGAACTTTTGGAGCAAGTTTTTTTAATATTTCTTTATCTTTGGAAGTTAAATCAGGAATATCGGTAGATTCTTCCCATGAGACATTGAGACCTGCATGGTCTAGCAAAACATTAAAGGCATCGTAAGATATTTTCTTAAAAATCCCATCTTCAATGTTATAAGAGATCTTTCCATTTTCATCTGTTACTGGGCGAAGACCTTCAATAAAGTCTTCATAAGCAAAAGAAGGGTGGAAAGTAACAAATTGGGTATTTTTTTTCATCTCTTTACTTGGTTCAAAATTAATTCCCAGGATATTAGGTGAAATTTCATTAGACAGTGCCATAATTGCTTTTATATCTTTCTCTGAAAGCTTCAGAAGACTGAAACTCATGGTTCCAGCTCTTAATCTGGAATTAACAAACAAAGGACTCTCTTTAATTTGTTTATATCTAGGCCCCTTAAACTGTTTAATGATCTCAAATATCAGATAGTCAGCACTTTTCTGAGTACATTTCACTATTGTTGTATATCCTTTAGGTTCAACCGCAGTATATGCAAATGCAATATCCCCTTCCTGAATTTCTTCAAAAAAATTCTGATAATTTCTTCCGCCTCTTGATCCTGAATTTTTAGAATTTTCATCATTCCAAATATACTTGAAAGTCTCACCTTCTTTCAGTTCTCTTACTCTGCCATCACGTGGTTCATAAATTGTTACTGAAAATATTCTTTGATCTGAAAGAGTCTCTTTTAAAAGATCATACCCCTGAATACCAGAAGAATGAATGAAGTTATTGGCCTGATATGTTTTTCCGGTTCCAGGAGGACCGTAAAAAATCACCTGTTTTTTATTTGAAAGTAATCTGCTTATAATCGGGTATTCATTTTTTATTTGTTTAACTTCTGTTTTTATAGAATCCGGGTGTTCAATTTCAGACGTTTTTAATAACAACTCAAATAGACCATCGAGTGTCTGTGAAATCTTTTCATCGATATCATCTGAAATCTCAGTTTCTTTAATAATATCAATTACATGAACATCTTTTGTCCAATTATCATCAATATCTTGAAAATTATTAAATTTTAATTCAGGATTATTGATATTGTTTATCTGATCATATGAAGAAAATACATGAATTTCCCTGTTTTGGTTTGAGATATCAAGGAGTTGTTGTTTTATTCTATTGTCGGATTTTACGATATTAACACATTTATCGTCTGTTTTAACATAATTACCATAACAAAAACCAAAGTGAATATCCAGATTGTTGATTAAAATATACAATTGAGGAAAAAAGGAGGTTTTTCCAGATGAGTAAGTATTATCTTTCTTAGTAATTGCAGCCCAAACATATGGATTGATTATCTGGCCATAATATGGAAAACCTTTTGTTTCAAATTTGTCTGCATAGCCTTTTTTTACTAAATAATCATTTAAAAATAATCTTAATAATTTGTTGGGAGTATTTCCACCATATTTGTTTTTAAAAACCTCAATTTTTGATTTGACATTCTGATTATATTTTTCAAGATTGCCTTTTTCTTCATCACTATTGCTTAATCGCTTCCCCACCAAATTATCATTAACAATTAACTTTGAAATTGAGATTGCTTCTAATACATTGGTTTTTGTCAAATAATTTTTTGAAACACTCATATTTTCCCCCTAATTAAATAAATATCGGTAAGAGATTGTTACATTTATGTCTTTTGTAATATGCTAAAAAAAAGTAAATGGTATCGTTTCCTTTAAGAGAATAATATGTGTAATTATTCATTACGATATTGTAGACACTCAAGGGCCAAGAAGCTCTTTAAAGGCCTTCACTTTATTAAGTAACTGTTCAACGGCTTCATTATATGAATCACAATAATTTTCATGCATCCAACGTCGCAGTGCTTCCTTTGTGTCGGGTTGAAGTTTTATAGTTGTTGCAGTGCCGTTTGTGTTTGTTGTCATTATCCTTTTTCCTCCAATAATATCTATGGGATAGATTGTGTATATAATATAATATATAATTTTGTATCAATCGTATACCAGTCATTAAATTAATCAAATAAAGCAGTTACAAAGGGCGAAGGAAAACTATTATATTTTCAGCATGGTCTTTTTCGGATTTCTTTTGAAATTGTGGTTTTTTAAAGGATTTTCTGACACTATAAAACAAGATTTTGGATCTTTTCTTTTAACATTGTTACTGTCTTTTCATCTTTTGGATGTCAGGATCCATTATTTACACCGGATGGATGAAGAAGATGATATACGCAAATGGTTTTATCCAAAAGGATTTTATTGCTATTTTTTCTTAATGGTTTAATAATCCTCGATAATCTGTGCCTGCATATGCGAATAGTGCCATTTCAACATCTGCAGGTAGCCATTTATTTTCACGGCTTTGAAGTTCTGTTTTGACAAAAGTCAAAGTAAATGCCTGAGTCATTCTTCTTCAAAAATATGATCTGTTTTTTCACAGGTACAAAGAAATGACAAACGCCCGGGTTCTTCCTCTGCATCCCTTTTTTCGTCTTCAACAGAAACCAGAACAAGGTTCTTCATAAAAACGCCCCGTTCAGTTGCTTTATTTTGTCGGATTATTTCCAGCTCCTCTGGTGAAACTCCTCTTAGCTCGGCAACTCTATAGATTACTTCAATCAGATCGGCTAACTCCTCTGGTTCTTTTGATTCAAGATATTCTTCCAGTTCTTCTATTAATTTAAACTCTATGTGACTTAGAAAAGCAGAGTCTTCTAATTCCTGTACTTCACAGTCCTTTCCCTGTGAACGGATTATCTCAGGGATTAAATCACGGATTGCTTTATTATAATTCTTTAAATTGCGAATGCTGCATACCCCCGTGTATTTATCAGATAATCAGCCTTCTCAACAAGACTTTCAAATGCATTTTCCTGCCATTGCTGTTCTGGTTTATTACCTGTCAATGATCTTTTAATCTCATTCAGGAACTGATCGGGATATGACTCATAAAGTTTCTGCCAGTAATCCAGGATAATATCTTCACGTTTTAGAAGGAGAGCCGGCTCAGGAATTTTGTCTCTTTTTTTACTGTTTACAGAACTTATTGCAGGTAAAAGATTCCATAAATCATTGTTTTTCCATCGGGCAAAGGGAAGAACATGATCTATGTCCATCTCAGACATTCTTTTAATTGGATTTCCACTCCAGACACATTCAATCCATCCCTCATCAAGCACTTGTTTGTACACTCTGCTTGCCATCTGGACATAGCGTTTATCCTCCGGTTTGGAGGTAAGAAGTGACAACATCGTTTCAGTTTTTATTGCTTTATTACTCATCCGGTGAGTAAATTCTGCCCATTGCTGAATTATAGAATCCTCACCAAGAAGATAACTGCCAAGACTTTCAAAAGCCTCACTAAGATCTGCAGAAATCGTGTAAGTTCCAAAATTTTCCAGAATAAAGTTATTGTCTGGATAAATCTTTTTTTTGCGAATCATAGGGCCCTTCTCGTATGTGAAAACCTTATATTCTTCTTTGAAATGTGAATAACCAATATGACGCATAGGATTTTCTGTTATAGTGTCCCGGACAGATTTAAGGAGTAAAAGTACTTCCTGAGAAATATCTTCAGGCAGATTTCCTGAAGTATAATCGTTCCAGAAAACATCAAATCCACCACGTGCCTTGTAAAAATTCGTAACTTTAAGAAAATGTGGACGAAATTTGAGGGATCCGCGTATTATAGGATTTTCAGGTTCACCACTACGCTGCGGAATAAAACTTTCATGAGCTATTATTGGATAGTAATAATAAATCCATTTCTCAGCAAGCAGACCCAGCGGATAGACAGCTCTGTCTCCCTTAATTTCTTTTAAGTGGGAATAGTGCTGACATATGTCAATTGCACCCCGCATCAAAGCAAATTTGTAAGTGGAGTCCTTTGAATCCTGTTCAATAATCGCATTGATTGTCCGGACTGTTGAGAGATCTATCATGAGTATAGCCAATATCTGATATATATCCTAATAATTTATTATCGCTTTAATGAGTAGTTATGATTTTGGAGTGTTTTTTGATTGTGCGAATAATTCTCAGAATTGGGTGAGACTTTAAAATGATTTTTTACTCTAATTCAATTCACCCCTTCTTCCCATTCTCCTCCCTTAAAACCTCTCACAGATAATCAGTCTCAGATCACAAGACCTAAACAAAGCCTTCCCCTCCTCAAAAAGACCGCACCGGCCAGGTTCAACACCTGCCTTTTCTTGCCTTTGTTCGCGAAACAGGGACAAATCCGCACTTTTAAACCCCGGGGGAACCTTTCTGGAACTCTCTATTTATGGTCTATAAAACCGAAATTAAGTCCGTCAAAATATACGCATGTGCACTGACATATGCAGAAATGAGTGAAATATAGATGGAAAATGGATAATAAAAAAAACAAATGGACTCGTCGAGATTCGAACTCGAGACCTCCGCCGTGTGAAGGCGACGTCATGACCAGCTAGACCACGAGTCCACGGAAATTACTTCTCTTAAGTTGAATTTTTGTTATATTAAGGGTTTTGAAGTTGTGCAAAAACGGCTTATTTATTCAGGATATTTATATCAGAAAAGATGCTTCGGCAAAGCATTTTACCTTAAATAACAAATAAAAAAGAAATGGATGCTGCACAGAGGAGAATTATTCTTCTCATTACCTCTATCGGTTCTTTTCTCACGCCCTTTATGGGATCGTCGATAAACATCGCAATTCCCGAGATTGGTTCGGAGTTTCTCTCAGATGCAGTACTCCTCTCATGGGTTCCGACAGCATACCTGCTGGCATCTGCCATTATGATAGTCCCGATGGGAAGACTTGCTGATATCAGGGGCAGGGCCAAAATTTTTCTCTGGGGAATCACCATATACACGCTTGGCTCACTTCTCTCAACAATGGTGCCCTCAATTGAAACCCTGATCCTTTTTAGGGTACTTCAGGGGATAGGCGGCGCCATGATATTCGGAACATCGGTTGCAATTATTGCAAGCGTGTTCCCTGCAAACCTAAGAGGCCGGGCACTTGGCATAAATGTGGCATTTGTCTATTCCGGCCTCACATTCGGGCCTGTTGTCGGAGGACTTTTAACAGAGTTTTTCGGGTGGAGAAGCATCTTTTACGCAAATGTGATAATCGGCATCCTCATAATTGCTGCGGGTCTCAAATACCTCAATATTACTGAGATTACGGAGAAGAAATCAACATTTGACTATATGGGTGCAGTCCTTTATGCCGCAGCAATATTTTTTGTAATGACAGGTTTTCAGGGAATTTCAGAAACGCAGGGTCTTGTTTTAATGTCAGCCGGAATTATAACAGGCCTCATCTTTTTCATGTGGGAGAAAAGAACCGAATATCCGGTATTCAACATAACACTGCTCACCAAAAACAGGGTATTTGCGTTCTCAAACCTTGCTGCGTTTATAAACTACAGTGCAACCTATGCAATAGGATTTCTGCTCTCACTGTACCTTCAGCTGGTAAAGGGATTTTCTCCTTTTAACGCCGGACTAATCCTCATCGCACAGCCTGTTCTTCAGACCGTCCTCTCACCCTACGCCGGGAGGCTTTCTGATAAAATAGAGTCAAGAATTCTTGCAACGGCAGGTATGGCGATGATAACAGCAGGGCTTATACTCTTCTCGTTCCTATCGGATGAGACATCTGTTATTGTAATAGTCGCAAACCTTGCGTTTCTCGGCATCGGCTTTGCATTCTTCTCATCGCCCAACACACATGCCGTTATGGACAGCGTAAGCGAGAGGTATTACGGGGTCGCATCCGGAATTTTAGGCACGACAAGGCTTTGCGGCATGATGGCTTCAATGGGAATTTCAATGATGGTCTTTGCAATAATAATGCAGAAGATACCGCTTGCAGAGGTGCCTCCCGAGCTTCTGACAGACTCTGTAAACCTTGCATTTATGATATTTGTATTCCTCTGCATAATCGGCACGGCTGCATCTATGATAAGGGGGAAGAAAAGAGAGGAATAATTAAGGAGACTTCGCGGGGGGCTATTCCCTGTACCACCGGGGTATTTCTGAGTCAAAGCAGTCATGGTCAAGATATACCCTTTTCACTCTCTCCCGCATTCTTTCAACCTCAAAGGCGTCTCCTGCCTCTTTTGAATACCAGTGCGACCAGACAATATCAGACACAACCGCCATTGCGGAATAAAGCGAGTACTTCATCCAGAATTCCACTGGCACCTCTCCGTCCGAGTACCCGTCAATCTGACCCCTTGCAAATTGGATGCTTATTGCAGATGAGAAGTATGCAGTCTTTACAAAATCATAAACAGGATCGCCCCAGTCATGCCTGTTGAAATCAATAATGCCACAGAGCCTTCCGCCATCAACAATCAGGTTTGCAGGATGGTAGTCATCATGCTGAAAAGACTGCCTTTCGCATCTCATTGAAGATATATTTGCGGATATAAACCCGAAAACCCTGTCCATATCAACTATTGGGTTTTTTAGTTTTAGCTCGTCATAACGGGAGCAGTAACTGGCGTATTTTTGCGACTGCCTCTCGTACCATCCGGGAAGATCCGGCGGTGCATCAAGGCTGTGAAGTTTTAAGAGCTCTTTTCCGGCTTCAATACCGAGGCTGTACTGTTCATCAGAAGAGAGGGCTGCTAAAGCCTCTTCCCCATCTTTTCCCGTGATGTAGTCAAGAACCATGTAACAGAGGCTTTCATCATCCGATACTCCGAAAAAGTGGGCCTTTGGGACAAGAGAAGAGCGCTGCCTAAGTTTTTTTATTATCTCAAACTCCTCATTTTTCCTCTCTGCACTGATTTTTTCAGAAAGCTGAGTTATCCTGAGGAGATAATTCCGGCCGTTTTCGCCTTTCAGAAGATACTTTTCTTCAAATGAAAATCCCTTCTCTATTCTTTTCGCTTCCGAAAAGCAGATTTTTTTGGATAAACCCTCCCGTATTATCTCAATATTCTCCATGTATTTCCCCGGCATGTGATTGGGCTTTTTAGTGTGCTGTTAGAGAGGATAAGGGTTTTTCCTTATTATATCACATGATCAAAAAAAAGGATTTTTCACAGGAAAAAAGAGCTGTGATTAAAAAACAGGGGATTAAATAAATCATCTCTTAACCCCTAATACCAAAAATATGAAACCAGGTCAAAACTTAAGAGAGTTTTTATACCCGGCAGAATGGTGCTTTCGGTTCGCTGTCATCGCTTTTCTGATGATAATTATAAACAGCATATATCCAGGTCAGTTTTTATTAAACATAGTCTATTACACAAGCATCGCAGGAATTGTTGTTGGCCTTTTATTGCAGTTCACATACGTTAATCAGTGGATGAAGGAAAATAAAGAGAATAATTCATAAACACCTGAAATAAATAAAAGACCGATAATTTTAAGGAAGCTCATCCTAATTCTCTTTAACAGAGATAACAGTCCGGGAGATTTTTAATTGGCCAGTAAAACTTACACAAGCGGAGATAAGCCGGGAATCGGCAGATACAGGTGCATGAAAGACAGGACGAGAATAAAACTTGAAAAAAAGACCGACGCATTGCCGGTATGCCCCAAATGCTCTTCACGCAGATGGGAAAAAATACTCTGATCCTTTTAATTTTACTTCAGATTTCAACCGAACTGTCCTTTCATGAAAATTATAGTCCCTATTGCCAGAAGATGAAGAATAACGAACAGGTAGACGAGTTTGAACTTAAGCTTCATCGTCTTGTGCCTGAATAATTTCATCCCAAAAACCGCCCCGAAAGGCCCGATCAGAGAGAGAATTAAAAGAGTCTTCTCAGGCGTCCGCCACTTTCCCTTTCTGGCTTTTCTCTTGTCTATTGCAAAGGCAAGGAGTGCTATGATATTCAAAAGGATGTATCCGACGACGATGATTAAAACGGGATTCATGTGATTATTTTTCTGATTGCCTCGGGTTTATTGGTTTTGAAAAGTCCCTCTTATGGGTTCCAAAAGACCTGCCTCTCCTAGAAAAAAAAACAGAACCAATATAAGATTTAACGTAAGTTGTTAATGCATGAAAAAAAGAATTCGGCTCTCAGGATTATCCTCTCTTTCACTGGCAATTATTGCCGTAATACTGTCGATAGTGATTGTAGCAGGGTTGTCACTGGCCGGAAGTTATGCAATGGATAAAAATGCGCCTGCAAAATCCGGAGATCAGGTAAGTGTATACTACTCCCTCTCTTTTCCCGGAGGTCCTGTATTTGAATCAAATATAAATGGGACACCTCTGAACTTCACACTGGGAACCAAAGCCATGATCTCCGGATTCGACAGGGCAATACAGGGAATGGTTCCGGGGGAGACAAAGACAGTTATTTTAACACCGGATGAGGCCTATGGCGAGAAAAATGAAAGCCTTGTAAAAACAATTCCGTTAAACGAAGCAATTAATTTAGTAAGCAGTATGGATAAGAAAAATATCACAATATCATTCATCCCCGGTTATCCCTGTCCGATAATTGAATATCTGCCTCCTGAAGGAAAATACGTGAGATATCTTTTTACAAACATAACAGAAGATTCTGTAATTGTTGATATGAATAAACCCCTTGTGGGAAAAGATCTCCAGTTTACAATTACTCTTGATTCGGTTATCAAAAGAGCGGAATAAATAATTTAAAAACCATTTTTCTGGCATTTAACTGATTTTTAAATGTCCCGTTAATTGTTCAGTAATGGCATTTGCTATACTTTAGAACGATATGAATTTGAGAATAATCAGAATTCAAAAGAATCAGGCTTAAAAAACGAATGCACCGATCGGGAATTGAACCCGGGCTATTGGCTTGGAAGGCCAAAGTCATACCACTAGACCATCGGTGCAGATTATGCTTGCACATCGCAATGCTTGTGCCATACTATTTTACCGTTTCTTGTTATTAAAAATATTGATTATTCTTTTGTAAGAAGCCGGTATAATAAGGAATTAAAAAAGGACTGGGTTTTTCCGCTGCTTTAGTAGCCGCGAATTTCAGCCTCAATCTTCTCAAGGGCTGCAACGCGCCTGTCAAGAGACGGGTGGGTTGCCAGAAGTTCTGTTAAGCTCTTTCCTGAAATTGCAGGTATGATGAAAAATGCGTTTGCACCCTCAATCTCCTGCTTCTTCTTTGCAGGAACATACTCCATCCTGCCGCTGATCTTTTTCAGAGCCGATATTAATGCCTGCGGATTTCCTGTTATCATCGCACTTCCCCTGTCCGCTGCAAATTCACGATAGCGTGATAAAAGAAGCATAAGAAGGGTTGCAACAATCCATACCAGTATTGAGACGATCCAGATTACAATCCATGCGCCGTTGTTGTTCCTTCCGTCAAAGAGATTCATAATGAGTGCATTCTGCATAACCATTGATGCAATCATTGCAATGAAACTTGCAACAGTCATTGTCAGGATATCACGGTTTTTAACATGCGAAAGTTCGTGTGCCAGAACTGCCTCAAGCTCCTCGCGGTTCAGTGTTTTCATTATAGAATCAGTAACCGCAACAACCGCATGAGAAGGGCTCCTTCCGGTTGCAAACGCATTCGGAACCGGAGAAGGCATAACAGCAATCCTCGGTTTGGGAAGACCTGCCTCACTGCAGAGCTTTTCAATCATCGAATGAAGCTCGGGCTCCTCATCCTCTGCAACAATCCTTGCACGGGTTGATGCCAGAACAAGTTTATCCGAGAAGAAATACTGGGCAAATGCGAACACAAAAGCCAGTGCTATCAGGAATATGAAATATCCCGGGAAAAAGTAATTTATTGCTCCTATAAAGAAAAGGTAGACTGCCAGGATCAAAATCCATGTGAGAAAGACACGGCCTGTCAGTCCCCAGTCTCTTTTCCATGTACCTATCATAATATCACATATATTAGGCAGACTTTGCATAAATACATCCTGCCACCGGCATAGTTTTTAATAGCGGGATTCAGACAAAAAGGCAATTTTTTCCGTTTAATTCTGCCTGAAAAGATAAAAAAGCAACAGAATAAAAGAATGCAAAAAAAGTGGGGCAGAATTCTCAGGCTGCCGGCGAAAATATTCAGCTGATAAAAAATTAAAAATAATAATCTCAAACCATACTTTACGAAAAAATGGGATTTATTCCGGAAATCAAAAATTCACCAGCATAAAGTCCTGTTTTAAAAATTAAAGGCTTTAAAACTGCCTGATGAATACTGATTATAAATAACCGCCGCTTTTTTCCTTAAAATTCAAGATCGAAATGTTTTATAGATATATTTATAACAATTGATACATGGAGGAAGACAGCGCACCGGAAAAAATCGGCGATGTTGCTTATGGAATCTTTGAGATAATCCTCAACAAAGAACTAAAAAAGCGCGGCCGGTATCTTTTTGAACGGGTAAATGACAGGGAAAATTTCCTAAAGGAATTTGAGGAAATCTTCCTTGATTTTTCTATTGAATACAAAATGCTTGCCGATGCACTCATAGAAGACTTCAAAACACCTGAGGAAATATACAATAAAATCTGCGGGGGTGAGGGGGTATACCCGTCGAAAACAACCCTGATGTACTGGATTGTCCAGGACGCACCGGACTTTGCGGCAAGCCCGGAAGAGGAGGAGAAAGGAGGAAAATGGCTTGTATTCGTAGACAGGGAAGAGGCCGATGAACTATGGCAGAAGATACGGGATGCAACGGTTGAAAACAGACTTGGCATCTCTGCAAAAGTATCCACATCAAAGCACAATCCCGAATCAACGGATGAAAGAACAGTAATCTACATAAACACACACGACTGGGAGGACAAAGACGACGTAATGAGAGTCCGCGAAGTCCTAAAAGAGCTCGGTGTTTTACAGCGCATAGGATACAAGAGAAACATTGAGACATACCATGGCGAATATTCAGACCACGGCAGAAGAGTGACATACTACAGCGTATAAAAAATGATACGCCCAAAAATAATATACAAAAAAGATTAATTTACATTTTTGAAGCATAAAAAACGCCTGAAGAATATATTCTCAGGTGTTTTACAGCCTTTATCAGAACTAAAAATTGTTCATGACGTATAACGCCATGCACGATTTTGCAAAAAAATATGAAATAAATGCGCATGTAAAAAATGCGCAGAAAAAATTATGCTTTTCTTTCCTTGTTCTTTGGTCTGAGATTGTTTGAACCGCATTTGCGGCATGTTGTTGCGCGTTTTGCGTTTCTTGCATTGCATTTCATGCATATTTTTACATCAAGGAGCCTTGCTTCAGCCTCTGGAAATCTTGCCATATTTGTATACCCCTGTTAAATCTAATTTTCAGTTCTATATACAACGATGTCTGCGGTATTAACATTTTTGGAAAACCGGCGGGGTGTGCAAAACACCAAAAAAAAACATCCGCATTCAAAAGACAAAAATGCCTGAAATCAGAGATGATTTTGGCAAAAAAACCTTTGAACTGCTGATACAATTTCTGCGTTCTTTTTTTGGCATTAAAAAAAGCCGGATTTATGATTATTTAAATGCGGGTTAAATTATCAGACGCATTTTTTTATTTCCGGTTTTTTAAGAACCAGTCCTTAAAAGCAAGAAGTGCACGCGCCCTGTGTGATACCTCTGATTTCTCAGAAATCGCAATCTCTGCAAATGTTCTGCCTCCGGTTTCAAATATCGGATCATATCCAAATCCTTCAGAACCTCTCGGCGCAGATGTAACAGTCCCCTCAACTCTCCCCTTAAAAACAAAGACGCCTTCTTCGTCAGCATATGCGATTGCAGTCTCAAAATACGAGTCCCTGTCAGTCTCTCCCTCCATAAGCCTCAGAATACCTTCCATTCCAATTGTGTCAAGGACATATGCCGCATATGCGCCGGGAAAACCATTTAATGCCCGGATGTAAAAACCGGTATCATCCACAATAAGCGGTCTTTTTAAAAGTACAAATGCTGCTTCGGCCTTCGCCCTCGCAATTATTCCCACATCATCGCTTTTGATCTCAGGAAGATCGGTTTTTACATGCCCTACTTCGGCAAGACCTGTAAAAAATGACGCAACTTCCCTTACTTTATTGGCGTTACCTGTGACAACCGTAATCTGAAGCATAATAAATCTCATTTAAAATTTGTAAGGAGTCCTGATAAACATCCTGTAATTAAAATTATGCAGAATTGATGCAGGCCTCATGTTTAATGAGTACCCTGAGATACAAAACTGCCCACACATAACCTAAAATTCCACCGAAAATATCTCCCAGAACAATACCATACCAGACGCCCACCTGGCCCATTTCAAGCACAACACCCATCACATACGCAAATACGGCTATAAAAACAAGGTTTCTGAAGAGATTTATAACAAAAGATGTTACACCCTTCCCTGTTCCCTGAAACAGTGATGACGACATCATACCAAGAGCTACAAAAGGATAAAACAGACACATTGTCTGTAAAAATCCGATGAAAAACTGTGCCAGATTTGCACTTTCAGGAGTATACGTAAATAGCAGAGTGATCTGAGGTGCAAACACCCATGTTACCACCGCAGTTATCAGGCTTATCAGAATTCCGATTTTCACTGAAAAATTAAGGGTGGTCCTTAAATTTTCAAACCTTCTTGCACCAAAATTCGCCCCGTAAACAGATACTGATGCGGTGGCAATAGCAGCCATTGGAATTATTGCAAACATCACAACACGCCAGCCGCCGGTGTAAACCGCAACCGAATCAGTACCGGACACATCCACAAGTATGAGATTTATAATGACAAGTACAATTGACATTAAGAAAAACTCAAAACTTGCAGGTATTCCTACACCCAGAATGTCCTTTAGAATTTTTTTGCTGTATGAGAAATACCTGAGGCGAAGAGAAAGATATGATTCTCTTTTAACAAAGAACCAGTAAAGCATTATTAAAGATACTATTGATACCGAAATTATGGTAGCCCACGCTGCACCGGCAATTCCCCATCCCATCCAGTATATCATAACAGGATCCAGAATCATATTCAAAACAGCAGAGATAGTCATAGCATACATCGGTTTTTTTGCATCACCTTCAGCCCTCAGCATGGCATAACCGATATTTGTAAAGAGAAACAGGATGGTTCCTGCAAATACTATCTGCCCGTATATTACAGCCTGTCCGGTTGCACTGTCAGCACCCATCGCAACCATAATCGGCTCAAGCAGAAGGATTAATGGAATTGTTATGATAACGGACAGCACTGTTACAAATATCAGTGAATGAACGCCGGCATTATCTGCAGCCGCCTTGTTTTTAGATCCAATCAGCCTTGAGATTGTTGAATTGACACCTGCGCCAAGGCCGTTTCCAAGGCCTATTAAGATCATAAATACAGGCATCACAAACCCGACTGCCGCAAGCGCATCCGGGCCAAGTCCGGCAACCCATATCCCGTCCACAAGATTATAAACAGAAAAAAGAAGCATTGCAACAATCATCGGCATGGAAAGTTTGATTATTGCGGATTTGGGATCTCCTGTCAGAAGAGTAACGCCCTCTGTCATTCCGGCTTTAAAATCCGAATCTGCCCCGTCAAAGGGCTGTGAAATTTTATTTGACATATCTTCTTTAGAATTTTCTGACATATATACACTCTTTATTTAAATTTTTCAGGACAAATCCGGGCACTGAACAAAAGGACCATCAGGCCGGATAAAAAAACGGCCCGTCTGCAAAAAAAAGTATAAATAAGCCGCAGGTTTATTTACGGGATTTATCCGGATGCTATATGGCTTTTTTATACTGAACAATATTCTGGACTTCTGCAATTCTATAATACCCGAAATTATTACTCCGGAGGGCTTAATATTTATGGATATTAATGGCAATAAAGTTTACAGCCACAAAGCCGTTTAAGATGGTAAAACAATAAAATCTGATTATAGAACAAAGAGGAGGAGAAGCAATAACAGAAAATATCAGGGATGATTCTCTTTTGGGAATATACAAACTCATTAAAGCCCGGCTATTAAAAGAGGGCATTTACATCTCCGATCCAAAAGATATTTCATACGGCATTCAGTTCAGAATTGACTTCAAAGACAAACCTGAGCTTTTCAGGATATACAAAAACAAAAAAGGCGATATAAAATACGATTTTTCACAGATAAAAAATACTCCTAATTCAGATCTTTTAACCAAAATAATCAATAATTCAGGTTTGCCTGAACAAAAAAGCGTAAGTAAGAATAAAAAATATAAAAGCCGGACAGACTGTAACGATAATAAAAATTCAAAAGAAGAAAATATCTTAAAATACATTGAGTTTCCGGTAATAGGAACGGATGAATCAGGCAAGGGAGACTATTTCGGCCCTCTCGTTGCTGCAGGAATCTATGTTGATGAGGATTCAGCACTTTTCTTAAAAAATATTGGCGTAACAGACAGTAAACTCTTAACCGACAGTCAGATAAAAGCGATTGCAAAAAAGATCAGGGAAAAATGCCCCGGGAGCTATTCAATAATTGAGATTTCTCCTGAAAGGTACAACCGCCTTTATGAGCAGTTAAGATGTGAAAACAAAAATTTAAACTCACTTCTTGCCTGGGCGCATGCAAAGGCAATAGAGGATGTTCTCGCCAAAAAAGAATGTGATACAGCAATTTCAGATCAGTTTGCAGACGAGAGGTACATCCTCGGAAGACTCCAGACCAGAGGAAAAAAAATACGGCTGATTCAGATGCACAGGGCAGAGAGAAATATTGCTGTTGCAGCAGCATCCATTCTCGCAAGGGACAGATTCCTTGAAAAGATGGAGTCACTGTCAAAGGATGCCGGAATAATTCTCCCGAAAGGTGCCTCACATGCTGTAATTGTCGCCGGCAGAAAGATTGTTGGGGAGAAAGGCAGGGATAAACTCTCAAAATATGCAAAAATTCACTTTAAGACAACAGGGGAGATCCTAAAATAAAAAAAAAGATCCTCCTCATTAATATATGAAAATGTAAGGCTATGCCCGCAGTATTCTGTTTTCATAAGATTAACCGGCCATTAAAAGAATACTATTAACCGGATTATTTTTAAAATAAACTAAAAATTAGATCAGCGCCAGTATACTACGGGGCTGTTTTTTTCAGGCTTTCCGGGATTTTCGTCAGGATAGCCGAAGACAACCGGTGCAACAATATGAAATCCCTCAGGAATATCAAGTTCACTCATAAGATCCATACTGTATTCAACCATTCTGGCAGAACCTATCCAGCAGCTTCCGATACCCATTGCATGTGCTGCAAGCATCATATTTTCAGCACACAAAGAACAGTCTATATCACTCAGGGGGTTTTTATTGTCACCGAGGACCACTACAAGAAGTGGTGCGCTGAAAAAAAGCGAGAAGTTCTCTGAACCAATCAGTTCAAGATATCTTTTCGTCGAAGAGGAGCTGACATCTTTTAATTTTTCATATATAAGAGGCTTTACGTAATCTGATATTCTGTTTAAAAGATCTGCATCAGAAACAGCAAGAAATCTCCACGGTTGTTTTGAAAGAGCAGATGGAGCATGAATTCCGGCATTAATAATCTTATCAAGAATTTCAGCCGGAATTTTATCCGGCCTGTATTTTCTTACACTTCTGCGTGTCAGAATACATTCCAAAACCTGCTCTTCAGAGATCATAATAAAAGATACTAATCATAATCACTAATAATACATTCTTTTTTACTGAAAAACGAGATTATAAAAGGATAAATGAACATATCGGGCTGCATTCTTCTTTAAACTGCCGGCTGTAAAAACCATAAATACTCTGATGCAGGATTTTGATATCAGAAGGAAGGTGAAGATTGTGAAATTTTCTTATGCGATTACAGGAACGAAAAACTCCCCCATGTTCAGAATAATTGCGATGCAAAAGTCAGGTTCTTCTTCGGATTTTTTGGATCTGATTAAAAACCCTTTATTTTTTATCTGAATTTAAAAAAAAGCAGGTATACTTTATTTTGATTTTAAAAAATACCGGTTAAGAGGAATACATATTGTCAACAGAATTTAAACGCATGGTTTTTTCAGCCCGCTTCAACGGGTTTCATGCGTGAATACTGATTATGGCAGGGAAAAAAGTGAGTTGTCCAATCCCCCTGCACTGAAAACTCCGGATGGGTTTTTTTAAATTTACTTTCTGCCTTTCGGGGCTTTGCCTTTCGGGGCCGGTGCTGCTTCTTTTGGTTTTACTTCATTTTTAACGTTTTTTACGTTCTGTGCTTCAAATTTCTGGTTTTTTCCCATAAGACATCATACTCAGATTAAGTATTTACGCCTTTTGGATATTAAAATAATTAAATTAAAATAATGTGGCAATTAACGTCCATAAAAAAGATAAATTGAACTTATTTTGTCAAAATTGTCAGGCAAAATCAGTGGAGGTAGCGGCCTCTCTGTTTTATCTCCGAAACACGCTCCAGAACAGAATCTGCATCCCGGAAAGCCGCCCTGTAGCCTTCGGAAAACTTAAAAACGAGGTTATCACGGCCAGGTGCCGTACTCTCAAGAGTCTGGAAGAAAACATGAACATCAACACCGCGCGACTCAGTCTCTGAAGATATGTAAGACAAGCCAAAATCAATGAGATAACACTTCCCCGGGGCGCCACCCCCCACAATAATATTTGATGTAGTAAGGTCACCATGGATAATCCCCCCGTTGTGCAGCCGGCCCACAGCAATCCCTGCATTGAAGACATTCTCCTCTGATAAGACGAGTTTAAGCATATCGCCTGCGACATTCTCCATCACAACCGAATCATCCGTAACATCCCTTATTATGGGTGTTAAAACACCGCTTCTTCTCGCAAGTGAGATGAGACGTGCTTCTGCCCGGGTTCTTTCCGCAATAAGTCTTCTGTCCAGTGCAGAATTTCTGTAACCCTTTGAAAGGCGCTTTTTTATAACATTATTGCCGCATACTGTTACAACTGCTTCAGCGCCCCTTGCAGAACCGTTTTCAATAAGATTTGCCTTTCCGTAGGAGATGTCTCCGGTATCCTTTCTCCAGAGGACTTCCACATCATCAGAACGGTATGAGGGATTTACAACCGAATCAGATACGGGCAGAATCTGGCCTGCCTCAAGCATAATTTTTCCGGTATATGCTATCATCGCTCCGTTGTCGCCGATAAATTTTCTTTCGGGAACAAAAAATTCAGCTCCTCTCTCCTCACACATGGATTTGAGCATATCCTGAAGGCGTGAGTTGGCACCGACGCCGCCGACTAAAAGCACCTCATCCTTGCCTGAATGTGCAAGAGCACGCTCTGTCACCTCAACACACATTGCAAAGGCAGTCTCCTGAAAACCTGCACAGGTATCCTCCAAAGATGCTTTTGAGTCCTTTGCCGCAGACATCAGACCTGAAAAAGCAAGATCCATACCTTTGACAGTATATGGAAATTCAACAGGAGTTCCTTCTTTTGCATAAGTTTCTACAAGAGGGCCGCCGGGATGCGGAAGCCCCCTGCTTCTTGCAAACTTATCCAGCGCATTTCCAAGGCCGATATCCAGGGTTTCACCAAAAATCCGGTACCTTGACTTTAAAAATCCCAAAACCTGCGTGTTCGCACCGCTCGCGTAAAGAACAATCGGATCATCACACCCGCATGCAAATCTCCCTATCTCAACATGGGCCACACAGTGATTGACACCAATTAAAGGCACGTCAAGTGCCACTGCAAGAGATCGGGCGGCTGTTGCCACAGTTCTTAAGCACGGACCAAGACCCGGGCCTCTTGAAAAAGCGATTCCTGAAATATTATCCAGATCCTGTCCGGACAAAGCCTTTGAAACAACATCTTTTAAAACAGTTGCATGATGCTGTGCCGCCTCACGCGGGTGAATACCGCCATTGGGCGGACTATAGGGATCTGAATACAGGGAGATTAGATTTTCTCCAAAAACAGCGGCACTGAGGTTCCAGGCTGTCCCCTCAATACCCAGTATTTGCCCATTTCCAGGCATTATCACTTATTTATTGAATTCTGTATATCCGCACTTACCGCATGCAACACGATCGCTGTGCTGTGCCATAAATACACCCGGCCCGCAGCGTGGACAGTGTCTGCGCTGTGCAACAGCCTTGTCACCCTCAACCTTATACAGTGAGGAGCGCTTTACAGCTTCTGATTTCACCGGTTTTTTTGCTGCCATATTCTTCAGGCCTCCGCTTCTTCTTCAGATTTCTCTTCAGAATTGCAGCGTTTGATTACGTAATCAAGCTCTGTTGCCTTAAGTTCTTCTTCGCTTTCGTAAATGCGTGCCTGACCAACTACTTCCTGCTTTCCAAACTCTCCGATAAGTGAATCAATTACACAATTGGCAGGATTCACATTGCGGAGTGCACAGAGTTTGCCCATAATTTCCTTTCGTGAAGGTGTTGCGCCGTCATATTTAAGGACAAAATCAAGCTCTGTGCGGTTAAGAAGCCCGTTTTCCTCATCTCTGGTAAATTCGAAGTCCATCGATATCCCTCAAATATTGTCTACAAATTTATTTAAAACCAACAGCCTGAAATCATTAAAAAAATTATGCAAAGTCCTGTCTCAGACCTTCACAAAAAGGGAAAAAAGCTCTTCTGCACGCTTTTTTGACTCGGAATCAACAATTTTTACGACAACCCCCTCACCCGGTTGTCCGTACAAAACTGCGCTTCCCAAAGAAAGCATCATAACAAGCGGGATTACCGCCAGATCCTCTTCTCCGTCAACATGTACAAGCGCAGGAGAATTATCAGCTCCTGTGCGAAGCGCACATATAAGCTCTTCTGTAATAAACCCGGCAGGGTTTTTCACCTCAATTCTTTTTACAGGCAGAAGAGGCGTACACCGGCAGGGCTCACGCATGGTATTCCCGTCAATAACAGAGAGCTCGGGAACGACACCACGCCTGATGAGGTTTCTTGTGACAACGTCACCTACTGCATATACAGGTGCGCTGCCAAGATATTCGAGAGCCTTATCTATATCCGGAAAAAGAGCCCCGAATGGCTCTTTAAAATGTACTCTCTCATTTTCCGGCAAGAACCACATTTTCAGCGTACTTTTAATGCATATCTTCCGGGCATATCAATATTCATCTTTTTGGCAATCATCGAATTTTTAGGATCGACAATATACAGATAACCCGACCAGTCATCACTTAAATTTGAGCTGCCGCAGGTCATGCAGGACTCCCCGTCAACAACATGATGGCAGTTACGGCAGACCCTTGCCTGTTTCTTACTCTTTGGCGCCATCGGCTTTTGCTCCTTCCAGATCTTCCTCTATCCAGGTTTCGGTTCCAAGACCCGCCTGACGCATTGTAAGGCCAATTTTACTCTCACGCGGATCACGTTCAGAAAGACTTAAGGACACAACACGGGAGCGTATGCCGTCGCCAACAGCAATCTGGCGCCTTGTTTCCTGGCAGATAAGTCTCCCGTTCTTCTCATCGTAGTTGATGTAGTCATCAGAGATCTGACTTACGTGGAGCATTGCATCGATAGGTCCTAAGGATACAAATGCACCAAAGCTTGTTGTCTCAACAACCTCGCCCTCAATTATCTCCTGCATTGCAAGACGGAGAACCACAGCATCAAACTCAACATAGTAATATACAGCACCGTCACCAGGTATGATGTCGCCTTCACCTATATCATGAATCTCGGTTACTGCTATGAAAATTCCAATCTCCTTATCAATACTCCCTTCAAGCTGCTTCTGGAGTTCGTCAAGAACAACTACCTTTAAATCCTCCCCGAGCCTGAGAGGCGGTACACGCACCTTGTCCTGAAGTTTCATCTTATAATACATCTTTTAATTCACCTTTTCTGCCTGTTTTAACCTTTTAAAATTTCAAGAGTCTTCTGATTTCTTAATACTATCACATCAATATGAAATTCAAGAAGCTTATTTCTAAGCCTCCGATCATTTGTCATGACGGTGCAGTTATTCTCGTCTGCATATTTTACTATCATATCATCAACAGGAATACTGTTATCCGGGTTTTTTTCCACCTTACACCGTCTTGAAAGGGACACCCCGACCTTTGCAGCCGAGGCATCGCGCCCCTTTCCAAGCGAAATTCCTTCAAGTTCTGATACCACACCTTCAAGAGTCACAGGCTCATAAGAGCCTACAAGAGCCTCTGTTTCCGAGAAGACATCCACATTGAACTGCCCCGGAATCATCAGTGCATTGGCATCAAAAAGTACTTTCACTCTACCAGTGTTCCCATACCGATAAGACGCCAGCGACCGCCGACCTGTCTGCTGATAGCAATACCTGAGCCGACAGCGGCGCACACAGGCCTCTTTAAAACAACATCCACTACATCTTTTTTGCTGTTTACAACAACACCGACAGTCACTGCTGTTCCGACAGAGAGCATGAGCGGCTCTTTGTGTCTTAAAGGATCAATTAACTCATCATCTGCGCCTACAACTCTCTCCATTAAGGAGACCTTAAAGGAGAGGCGGCTCCATACAGGCGGAAGTTTGCCGACATGTCCGGCAACCTGGCCGGCAAGTGCATCACTCTTTGTAATTGCCGGGTCAAGTTTTGTGCCGACACCCATAAGGCCGCCGGGGGTTGCCTCAGAAACCTTCCTGTTGCCTGCGTTCATCGTCGTTATTTTGGTTGTAATAGGCTCCCAGTGTATCTGATTTTCAGCCTCAACCTTTCTTCCCGGACGAATCTCTATCTCATCACCCTCGACAAGAATACCACTTATAAGCGAACCTCCGATAACACCGCCCCTTACATCACGCCAGCTGCACCCGGGTTTGTTTATGTCAAAAGACCTTGCTATAAGCATTAGCGGATCATCATTCGGATCACGTTTTGGAGCCGGTATGTACTTATCAATTGCCAGGAGCAAAGCTCCGATATTGATACCTTTTTGTGCAGAAACAGGAATAACAGGGGCATTTTCTGCAATAGTCCCCTTAACAAATTTTTTAATCTGATTATAGTGAGCAAGTGCCTGTTCCTGTGAAACGACATCTATCTTGTTCTGAACAATTATGATATTTTTAATCCCCACAAGCTCAAGAGCCATCAAGTGCTCTTTTGTCTGCGGCTGCGGGCATTTTTCATTTGCGGCAATAACAAGCATTGCTCCGTCCATTAAAGCCGATCCTGAAAGCATCGTTGCCATCAGTGTCTCATGGCCCGGTGCGTCCACAAAAGAGAATGTTCGATATGGTTCGCCCTTACCGCCGCATACCGGACAGTCCTCTGATACTGAATAGGAATCAGGGCCTTCGCAGTCCGGGCATCTGTATATTGTTGCATCGGCATACCCGAGACGGATGGATATACCCCTTTTTATTTCTTCACTGTGCCTGTCTGTCCACTGACCTGTAATTCCTGAAACCAGTGTGGTCTTTCCGTGATCCACATGGCCCACAAGACCAATATTCACATCGGGGATAAATTCGCTGCTCACTACTTCTCAAACCTCCTTATTGATATATTTCAACAATTCCCATATCTGCTCTGTGATAACAAAATCCAGAAAAATATTACAGAATTGCAAATGATCTTTGTACATATTTATACTGTAAATTCAATAAACTTTGGTATAAGTGTATATAAAAATCAGGTCCTGAGAAAAATAATTCTTACTCGTTTAAACTTAAAGTATGACTTTTGCACATATCTAGTAAGAAACAATTATAACAAAGAACACAAAAAGTAAAACCATATATATGTATGAATTATCAGAGGAAACACTTCTGCTTATTTCATGACTATCCGGTGATTAATTATGGTACATGAATCAGACCTTTCAAGAATTGGAATATCGCTTCCGAAAAATCTTCTGGACAAATTTGATGAAATCCTTAATTACAGAGGGTATTCGTCACGTTCTGAGGGTATCCGCGATGCAATAAGAAGCTACATCACATACTACCAGTGGATGTCTGATGTAACAGGAGAAAGGCAGGGCGTAATAACAATGGTTTACGATCATGAGCACCGCGGTCTTCTGCAGGTTTTAACCGAAATCCAGCACGAGCATATCGACATTATTCAGTCATCCCTTCACTCACATGTAAGCCATGATAAATGCCTTGAAGTGATACTTGTCCGCGGCGATGCAGGAAAGATCAAAAAGATTGCAGAGACACTTATGGCGCAGAAAGGCGTTGATTCAGTAAAACTCACCACAATACCGATAGAAGAGCACCATCATTAAAACTATTAATAAAAGAAAAAAGCGTTTTAATAAAATTATTTTTTCTTTTTTTTAACTTATTATTTCTTCAACCTTATCCTGCACCCACACCTGTTACATCATCAAAGGCATCGCTGATATCCTCGGAACTTAAATCTTCAGGCCTTATTAGTCTGTCAATATCAGTCTTTTCACCGCTTTCCCTTAATTTCTTTACAGATTTTGCAGGAATAAGCAGGTCTGTCCTGTATAAAAGTCCGGTTGAGTCAAGCTTTGCAAAATAAAATTTACCTGATTTTTTAACCTCTGAAACCCTGCCTGTCGTTCCTGTACGCGGGTATCTTACAACATCACCTACAGATATCTCCTCATCCTGCATAACGAATACTTTTGTGTGCGGCTAAAATATAAACATTGGGAGTCTAAAAATTTCTGCAATGACGGTTATCCCCATAAACAAAGTAAAAAAAGAATATCTGACAGGGACTCACAGGGCAGTTGAACCGCAAAAAACCCTGGAGAGAATACGGCCGCTGATGAATGAGATAGGCGTTGCAGAAATTACAGATCTCACAGATATTGACCGTCTCGGAATTCCGATATACTCCGCAATAAGACCTGGTGCAAAATGGGGCGGAACAAGAATCCATATGGGAAAAGGAATTCTTCCGGTTCTGGCAGAAGTCTCCGCCATGATGGGAGCAATAGAGCGTTTCAGCGCGGAATACCGCGGAGAAAGGATGGAATTTGCGGGTTATGAACAGATGGGGCTGACAAAGGCACTGGATCCAAGAGAGCTGATACTACCGCAGGAACCGGAGATCGGTGAAGAAATCCACTGGCTGCCGGCATGGGACATTCTTAACGAATTTGAATTATATATACCTGCAAACGCAGTATTTCATCCCTATGATCCGCTTGGAAATGCCAGGCATCTCTTCAGGAGTGACACAAACGGTCTTGCCGCCGGAAATGTAATGGAAGAAGCCATCCTCCACGGAATTTATGAGGTAATAGAAAGAGACAGCCTCAGCAATGCAGAGAAAATCCACACACTTGGAAGAAGACTTATAATCGACAGAGAGGGGCCGCTTTTGGATCTCGTCAGAACATTTGAGAATGCCGGCATCAAAATACATCTCTGGTATCTCCATGGAAAAACAGGCATCCATACTGTTGCAGCGGCAGCAGATGATACTGTTGCAAAAGACCCGGCTTTTCTGCTTATGGGATCAGGCACCCACTTAAATCCCGGGATTGCAGCATTCCGGGCATTAACAGAAGTGGCACAGAGCAGGGGAAGCACCATAAAAGGGTACCGTGAAAATGACAATCGCAGAATGATTCTTGAAAAGGCAGGTTACGAGAGGCTTAAAAGAATAAACAGGATGTGGTTTGAAGAGGCGGAAGACGAGATAAACCTTTCAGACATCCCTGATAAAAGCACGGATTACATCGATGAGGATATAAGAGTTATATTAAAAGAGCTCAAAGGCCACACAGACCATGTCTTTGTCTATGATCTCTCCAAAACAGAGATACCTGTTGTAAGAGTTGTAATCCCGGGATTTGAAGTCTCATATGTGGACTCCTCACGCAAGAAAACATCAGGCCAAAAGACATTTTAAAAAGAAATTTCTTTTTTATATTAAAAACATTTTTTTCTATTGCTCAGACAAATGAAAGTCTGAAATCTTTAATGCAATATCCCTGCACAATATTTTTTAAAAAAATAAGAGAAGAATTAGACCTAATTTATGTACAGGCCGTTTAATACTGCATCCTCGCTTACAGAGAATGTCTTATCAGTTCCCTGTATCCTGTAATCCCCGGGGACTTTTGTACCATAGTTGTCGCCCGTTGTGGAATACGGGACAACAAACTCACCATCTGTGCTTCTCTGCTTATATGTAAACTCTCTTCCCTGATCAGTTATGAGCTGAAGTTCAATTATTCCTTCACCTTTGATATGTGCCCCTTTCACATATTCAAACGTCTTTACATAACGAAGATCAGATCCCTCTCCCGCAACATTTGTCGGGGATTCATGGATAAGGCGGTAATTATGAAGTGCAGGCACCTCAGATACGGGAGAGAAAAGATCCACGCTCAATAATACTGCACCGTAGCCTGCCTTTGCATTTGCATTATATGCATCAGCCTTTTCTTTTGCATCAGTATATGACAGAGGTTCTGCTGCTGCAATTACCGGAAGAGAAGCACCATACATTGCACCGTCTACATACTCAATATAATAGACCATGTCCGGTTCTGCCATTGAGCCGTCGAAATTATGCAGTTTTGAGATCATCGTCTGGTAATAATTATCAGTGTTAAGCCTCACCGGATTTATACTTCCATCCTGCATAATCTGCCCAAAGTCTGCCTGATAAGGTGCCTGCATAAGATCAGTATTATACCAGGTCGCCATAGCCCAGAATTTGGCAACATCCATCTCAACATCTGTTATAACATAGCGTGTATTAAGATGGTCCAGAACTGCATTTGATTCGGACTCATTCTGCTGGATAAAGAAAGACGCAGAACCATCAGGGCCTGCAACACCTTCCTGGAATGGATTTGCATTTGGGGGCCTTTTTGCAGTGAATGTAATCCAGTGGCCGTAGTCCCACCAGCTCATAACGCCATATGATTCCGCCGGATTTTGATATGTATTACGGTTATAAACGCTGTAGTAATCGATTCCCGTTTCAGGTGTGTTTGAACTCATCCACTCCAGCGATTCCTGCCAGTCAGGAGTCATTCCGTCGTTTTTCATAGCATCTCCGGTTGCAATGGCCATACCTGCAGAGAAATATACAAACAGAACTGCAAGAACAATTGCCAATACTGCAACAAGGGCCTTTAAACCATTAGCAGACTTTTTCTTTGGAGGCTGCTTTTTATTCTCAGCTTTTTTCTTTGATCTTAAAGAATCCGCTGACTTTTCTGAAGAAGGAGCAGGTTTTTCTGAAAGGTCAATGCCGGCGAATTTAAGAATATCATTTATTCCGTACTCAACTGCCCATGCCACAAATAAAGAACCCAAAAGTGCAATATTTGCCGCCAGATAGTATTCGTATCTCACCTGAACTGTTGTTGAGTAAAGAATTACAAATGACCAGACAATTATGAAAAGGTATGTCTGGCGCGATTCTTTTATAAACCTGTAAACAGCTACAATAAAACCAAATACAAGCAGTATAATTCCATAGTTAAATGCCTGCCATGCACCTGCAAAATCCCAGTGTTTTGCCTCCTGAATTGTTGTAAGTGTCGTTGAGTAGCCAAAAAAAGAACTTATTCCGGAAATAAAGAAGGAGAAGAATTCAGGGACGAAATAGATCATGAACAAAATTCCCGCAACAATAAGGCCAAAAAGCGCCGCTAGATAATATGAAAAAGACTTATCCTTAAGCCCTCTTTCAAGTCCATAAAGTCCAAGTGTGGCAACAATTACTGCTAAGTATGCAAAGACATGACCAAGTGAATATCTTGCTAAACTCATGCCTTCATGATGAATTCCAATTATAAAAACCCCAATAACTGCAACAATAAATGTAACCAAATTTAAAAGGACAAGATATTCAGTTGAATTTCCTTTTAATCTGTCCCAGACAAACTGAAGGCCGGTATATATTGCCGCAATCAATGCAAACAAAACCATTGTCGGCATGTTTGCAAGACCAAGAGTATAGGAAATTCCACAGAACACTGCAATTAATGCAGGTACCTTCAATGTATCAGAAGATCTGAAGTCTACCGGATTCTCTCTTATATATACAAGATAATAAAGGAAAACAAAACAGAAAAGAGCCCCAAATAAAACCTCGGCTATATGGTGATCAACAAAGCCAAAGAGCGAGCGGTATAAATACTGTCCGGCAACAACAGCAGTAAAAAGAGCTGCAACAATGCCGGTTTTATAGTCTGAAACCTTTGAACCGATAAGGTACATCAGAGGAACCATAAGTGCGCCCATCAGGGCCGGAAGCCAGCATGAGACATACATAATATCAGTTCTTGTTGAAGCACCTGCAATAAGACACATAAGTGCTCCAATCAGAGGGTAAAGCGGACCCCAGAAGTTGTCGGTTCCATAGGGATAGTATGTCATCGGGTCAAACCACGGATACTGGAGTGAATTTGAAACCATGACCTCTATCTGCCTGAGATTATACCATGGATCGTTTCCAAGGAGGTTGACGCCTGCCTCTGTAACAAGTCCTCCTGAAGGAATAAGTCTGACCCAAAGGGCAAATATCGCGAGAACAAAAATAATAAGCGCAATAATGTAATTTTTATGATCCTTTAACAAATTAAAATCCATATTGTCTCCTTATCTAATTAGTCTGACTTTATGAATATTATATTATTGCGCAAAGATAAATTTCTTACAAAGAATAAACATACTTAAAAACTAAAAAATTTAGTGAGAATTTATAGAGAATATTCAGGGTATTCATAATGGAAAACTTCATTATTGGCAAAAACAGCAGACAGGGAAAATACCTTTCACTTGGCGAAGAACCCCTAAAAGAAAAAGGGAGACTTCAAATTGGTGATAATTCCACAATCAGATCGCATACAGTAATCTATAAAGGCACTACTATAGGAGATAATTTTCAGACAGGACATGGGGCATTAATAAGAGAGAATAATGTAATCGGAGACAATGTCAGTATTGGATCACACACTATATTAGAGTGCGACAACAATATCGGCAATAATGTCAGGATACATTCAAACTGTTTCATACCGGAATTTGTTATTATAGAAGATGATGTCTGGATAGGCCCTTCTGTTACAATCTTAAATACTCTTCATCCCCCCTGTCCAAGATTTTCCGACTGTGCAAAAGGCGTCGTCATAAAAAAAGGGGCAAAAATCGGAGGTAATGTAACAATTGGCCCTAAAACAACAATCGGCACAGGTTCTCTCATCGGATTTGGATCTGTTGTCACATCCGATATTCCGGAAAATAGTGTTGCAGTTGGAAACCCTGCAAGAGTGATAAAATCAAAAAAAGAACTTAAATGCGTTATGAATTTTTTTGAAAGACCATACATATGGGAGTAATAGAGATGAATAAAATTAATATGGCTGAGATGTTTTGCGATGATGAAATTAAGAACGCAGTTTTATCGGTATTAACCAGCGGGAATTACATCAAAGGAGAGAATAACATCGGATTTGAGGCTGAGTTTTCCGGATTCTGTAGCGTCAGGCACACCATTGCTGTCAATTCAGGCACAAACGCTCTCATACTCGCTTTGAAATGTCTGGGAATAAAACCCGGTGATGAGGTTCTCGTACCTTCACACACATTTATTGCAACGGCAAACTCTGTTATCTTCTGCGGTGCAAAACCGGTCTTTGCGGACATAAACAGCGATAATTACACAATTGATGTCAGTGACATAAAAAGTAAAATCACTCCCAGGACAAAGGCTGTTATTCCTGTTCACATCTACGGTCACCCGTGTGACATGAACCCTGTAAAAGAAATTGCTGAGGAAAAAGATCTCTATATTATTGAAGATGCATGTCAGGCCCATGGTGCTAAATATTATGGCAAAACAGCCGGTTCTTTGGGAGATGTCGCTGCATTCAGTTTTTTCCCTTCCAAAAATATGACAGTCGCAGGTGACGGGGGCGCAGTCACAACCAATAATGATGAGATTGCAGATTTGGCCTGCGCAATTCGTGACCAGGGAAGAAAAGACGGTGAGAAATATCACCATGATTACCCGGGCCTGAATTTAAGGCTAAGTGAAATTCATGCCGCAATCGGAAGGATACAGTTAAAGCACCTCTCGGATTGGAATCTTAAAAGAAGAGAGAATGCTCATTATTATTCAGGATTTTTCAGTGACTGTGAAAATGTAATCACCCCGGCAGAGACAGAATGGGCAGAGGCTGTATACCACCAGTATGTAATAAGAGTAAAAAACCGGGAGAAACTCAGGAATTATCTTAGTGAGAGAGGTGTTTCTACCGGAATTCATTATCCGCTTCCGGTTCATCTTCAGCCGGCAATGAAAGATTATTCAGACCCGGTAAGTCTTCCTGTGACAGAAAGTTTTGCTGATGAAATTCTCTCAATACCAGTCCATCCGTTCCTAAAGAGAGAAGAACGTGAATTTATTGCAAAGAGTATTCAGGAATTTTATAACGGAATAAAATAAAAGACGAAGTCTTTGAAGATTTAAATTACAAATTTTTAGAAATTTACAAAAAAAAGAGTTGCAATATGGTAGGCATAGGATTAATAGGAACAGGATACTGGGGCAAAAATCATGCCCGAAACTGGAGGGAGATGCTAAATGAAGGCATCATAGACAAACTTGTTTTCTGCGATATCAACGAGATAAGGGTCAAAGAGCTTGCAGGCGGAGATGTTTCTTACACAACCGATTACAAATCCCTTTTAAGTGATGAAGATATTCACGCAGTCGACATAGTAACACCTTCAAATACTCACTCACCACTTGGCAGAGATGCAATTCTGGCAGGAAAGGACGTCTTTGTAGAAAAACCAATGACAATGAGTACATTTGAGGCACAGGCTCTTGTAAAACTTGCAGAAGAGAAGAAAAAGATCCTTATGCCCGGGCATCTGTTCAGGTATCACCCGGGAGTTTCAAAAGTCAGGGATATGATTAAAGAGGGAGAATTTGGAAGGATATATTACCTCTATACAAACAGGATGGCATACTCTACACCAAGAAGGGACATGGGAGTCATGTATGCCCTTGGAGTTCACGAACTCGATCTGTACTGCTATCTTCTGGGCGTAGATTATCCAAACCAGGCAAAAATCACCCGGGGAACTTTTCTTCAGCCCAATATTGAGGAATTTGCAAGCATTCTGATGGAATTTGACAATAATATCTCAGGGTATGCAATTGAAAGCTGGATCTCACCCTTTGATAAAAAGATGAGAAATTTAACAATAGTTGGCAGTAAAAAATCAGTAAAAGTCGATTACATGAAGCATAATGAGATATATGTTTTTGACGGCGTGATTGAATCAAAAGAAGAAGACAATGGAATGATACCGGTCGTATCAGAAGGAGAGGTTAAAACTCTGGCAATACCAGAAAAAGAACCTTTGAAAGAAGAACTTTGTGATTTTGTGAGAAGCATTAAATCCCGAAAGCAGCCTGTCTCAGATATGCATTCCGGTCTTCGTGCTGTTGAAATGGTCGAGAAGTGCTTAAAAGACGGTTTTTTCAGACCGGAATATATCAGCCCTTAAATAGCCAATAAATCATTTTTTTAACAAACTTTCAAGAATATCTTCTATTTCATCGCCACGTCTCTTCCAGCTGTAAGGCTCAACATCAGGATGATATTCACGGGGATTATCCATAATAATTTTTATTTTTTCAATAAACTGACTGTTGTTTTCATAAACAAAGGTATTATCCCACCCAATTTCAATTATTCCCGGAGACGGTTTGATAAGAACAGGTTTTCCGCAGGCCGAATATTCAAAGAACTTGTTTGACATTGATATCCCATACCATTCAGGTGATGAGAGCGGAATTGTGCAGACATCCATTGCAGATATATATTCAGGAAGCCTTGCATGTTCAATGAGACCTGTAAAAATAACCCTGTCTGAGAGATCCATATCTTTTACAAGCGTTTTTAATTCATCAAGATAATCAGTGAAAAGTGAGCCTCCGACAATCAGAAGCATAGTCTTTTCATTGTATTTAATCAGCTCAGGCAGGGTTTTAATAACCTCATCAAGCTCAAATCTTCTCTCTATACCCCCAAGAAAACCGATGACAAAACTATCAGATGGAATATGGCAAAGCCCTCTTCCGACAGATGTGTCCATGGACTTAAAATAATCGGTTGCAACTCCGTTTGGGATTACAGTGCTTTCAAGGCCTGTTTCTCTTATCATTTCCTGAAGAGCCGGAGAAACTGTTGTCACTCTATCGCTATTTTTTAAATTGTATTTTGTGATAAAAAAAACAGTATCATGAATTATTCTTTTCATAAGACGGTTTTTGTAATATATTGCCGCAGAATCAGGAAACCAGTCTTTTAAATCAAAAAGAACAGGGATATTATGTTTTTTTGCAGCCTTTATTACTGCTGTTCCTGCAAGAACATTTCCTGCAACAACAACATCAATACCCTCATCTTCAATTATTCTGTTCATTACTCTGAAATGATGTGGGGCATTTAGTGAATAATGCAGAACAGGATTCTTTGTGTAGTATTTGGTTGCCTCATGAACTTTCAGGGCTGTTTTTCTTTCAGGACCCTCACTCACATGAAAATGCGGCACATGCACTTCATGGCGTTCTGCCAGGTACTCAAAGATGTAATGATGTCTTGAAGGAATTGGATGATGAATGTAGTCCTGGGTCGATACAAGCAGTATTTTCATATTGTTTTTAGCCTCTGAAAAAATATTGTTATAAATTGTTTATTTCCCAAAAGTATTCTTACTTTCTTCTCACAAGCGGCATTGAAAAATGCCTTCTGGCAACCGGCGGGACTTCACAAAGTCCGGGGCCAGCCATTCTTTCCACGACATAATTTTAAGACAAATCAATTTTTTCACAAATACTTCACTTATATCTCTTATTTGTAACTGTTTACATCATTTTTATGAGATTTTAGGTATACAGGAGACTTTTTGATACCCGGTCGGGATATCCACACAGATATTTATTTCATATCTGCCAAATGATATATATCAATTAAATATCGATAAAAATCAGAGAAGGATTTAAAAAACCATGATCTACCTCATAACAGGCGGCGCCGGTTTCATCGGTAGCAATTATGTCAATCATCTTATCGCCAGTAATCAAAAGGTGATTATTCTTGATTCACTCACATATGCAGGCAACCTGAAGAATATATCTCTGCACCTTAATGAAGATAACATTCTGATACCTGCAACCCAAAAACGACTCTCATCGATCCGTATTGAGGCTGAGTCAGCATCCATAGATTTTGATTATGATATCATTGCAGAAAAGAAACGTCTTGCAGATAAAACTGCCTGCTTTCATACAAAGCAGATTAGAATGGAATCATTGACTGATGAAGTTAAGCATTTACTTATAAAGAATGCTCTGGTCTTTGTCTATGGAAATATCTGTGACTCTGATATTGTCTCAGAACTTATGCAGATATCCGATTATGTAGTCAATTTTGCAGCAGAAACACACGTTGACAGATCAATTCTGGAGCCGGATATGTTTATCCGGACAGATATGTATGGAACCTATATCCTCCTTGAGGCTGCACGAAAATCTGAAAATCTCAAAAAATTTATTCATATCTCAACAGATGAGGTTTATGGTGTTGCAACAGATCACAGTTTTACAGAATCTGATCCAATCAATCCGCGTAACCCTTACTCAGCAAGTAAAGCTGCAGCGGATAGGCTGGTATATGCATATAACCAGACATACAGACTACCGGCAACAATAGTAAGGCCTTCAAATAATTTCGGCCCCTGCCAGTACCCGGAAAAATTAATCCCGCTGATGACAATTAAGGCAATACGTAACGAACCTCTGCCAGTCTATGGTGACGGACGACAAATTCGTGACTGGCTTTATGTCAAAGACACTGCAAGAGCACTTGACTGCATTATAAAAAAGGGCAATATCGGCGAGGTATATAATATCGCAGGCAGGAATGAAAGAGAGAATATTGATATAGTTCATTTTATCCTGATGCAACTTGACAAACCAAAGACCCTCATACGCCATATTGATGATCGTCCGGGACATGATCGACGATATTCTCTGGATGATACCAAAATCTGTGAGGAGCTTGGTTTTAGCCATACAGGAAATTTTGAAGACAAGATGGCATCAACAATTCAATGGTACGTTGACAACCAGGAATGGTGGCAGCAGATTATTGATTATGACAGTGAATATAAGGTTTTCATGCAGTCTCTGTATGGATCAAAAACAAAAAGCTGAGTGAATATGAAAGGCATCATTCTTGCAGGCGGGAGCGGTTCAAGACTCTTTCCAATAACTCTGGCAATGAGTAAACAACTGATCCCGGTTTACGATAAACCAATGATCTACTATCCGCTATCAGTGCTTATGCTGGCAGGAATACGGGATATTCTCATTATCTCAACTCCTGATCATATAGATCTTTATAAAAAATTATTTGGTGACGGATCCTGGTTAGGTCTCAATATCTCGTATATTATACAGGAAAAACCCAGGGGAATTGCGGATGCATTTATTGTAGGTGAGGAATTTATTTCCGGAGATAAGGTCGCACTTATTTTAGGAGATAATGTCTTCTATGGCCAGGGTTTTTCACCACTACTGCAGGAGGCGGCAGCATTAACCAGCGGTGCGGTAATCTTTGGATATTATGTCCATAACCCGCAGGAGTTTGGGATTGTTGAATTCGACAACAATGGGGCTGTTGTCTCTCTTGAAGAAAAACCTGAGAATCCAAAATCACATTATGCAATCCCGGGACTTTATTTCTATGATGAATCCATTGTTGATATTGCAAAACAGTTGAAACCCTCAGCACGGGGAGAGCTTGAAATTACTGATATAAACCGGGAATATCTCAGGATGGGAAAGTTAAACGTAAGGCTTTTAGGAAGAGGATTTGCATGGCTTGATACCGGAACATATGACGGTCTCCTTGAAGCATCAAATTTTGTTGGAACAATCCAGAAAAGGCAGGGACTTTACATCGCATGCCTCGAAGAAATTGCATATAACAAGGGATATATCAATAAAGACGCACTTATTGCGAGAAGTAAAAAACTGAATAAAACAGATTACGGCAAATATCTTCAGATTCTTGCAGGTCTAAACTGAAATGAGCATTCCGATCTAAAAAATCATAAATTATTGTCCCAGGGTATCTAAAAAAGGTTATAAAAAATGGCTAAATGCATAATTTTTGGAGGCAATGGATTTATTGGATCCCATCTGGCTGAAAAACTGCTCCGACAAGGATATGAAGTAAAAATATTTGGATCGTTTCGTAATGGTACTTCGAATCTGTCAGATTGTATCAATGATGTGGAAATAATCAAAGGTGATTATCTGAATTCTCACGATGTTTCTTCTGCATTAAAAGACGTTGATATTCTGTTTCATTACATTTCCAATACAAATAATGCAACAAAACCTCTAAATCCCGTTTTTGAGATAGAGACAAATATAATTGGTTCTGTCAGACTTCTTCAGGCCGCTCTTGATAATTATGTTGAAAAAATCATATACCCCTCATCCGGCGGGACAATATATGGTGAGACTAACGGAAAACCGGTCAGTGAGGACGAACCTAAAAATCCTGTAAGTCCCTATGCAATATCAAAATTTACAATCGAAAGATATCTTGAATATTTCCACAGAAACTATGGCATGAAGTACTCCGTTATCCGTTATTCCAATCCCTTTGGAGAACGGCAAAATCCACATGGGAATCAGGGAGTAATTCCGGTATTTCTCAATAAAATACTGCACGGTGAAAGTCCTGTAATTTTCGGTGACGGGACTGCAGTAAGGGACTATATTTACATAGATGACGCCATTGACGCAACTCTTGCCGTTTTAGAGAGTAAAACAAAAGAGACCATATTTAATGTTGGCAGCGGAGATGGATATTCTTTAAACCAGTTGATTAACATTATGTCCGAAATAACAGGCAGAAATATAAGTCCGGTATACACAGATGATTCCGGGAACAACATCTCTAAAATCGTACTTGATATTTCCAGGATATCGAATGCTACAGGCTGGACACCAAAGGTCAGTATACACGATGGAATTTTAAAAACATGGAACTGGTTAAAAAAAGATTATTAACCCGCATTTCACTTTTACAAGACACATCGGAAGGCAATATAAGATAAAAAAGAAGTATATCGCATTGTTAACTGAAAACTTATGTTCCAAAAAAATAGATCAAAAAAGATTTTAAAGATTCGATTTTTTTTCAAATGACACGAAATATTTTGCACCAAATGGTATTTTTTGAATATATCTCTCTAACGGGCTGAGTTTTTGATATTTCGGGGGGAAAAACATAAAATAGCCTTTAAGGCATGCCGAATAACCTGATGATATAAACAAGGATTTCATATATTTTAGGGATAATAATGTTGCATTTTTATCAAGCGAACAGTTACGGACGATATGCTGCGTTACCGGATTGTAAGGATTATGCTCCAGTACAACAACAATACCGTTTTTGCGCAGATATGAACTGATGGTATCTAAAAAATACTTATGATCCTCGGGTTCGATGTGATGAAATACATCAGGGACTAGTATAACATCAAACATATCTTTCATCTCGTTATTTTTTCCAATAACAAAAAAATCCATATCCGGATATCTCTCTCTCGAAACTTCGAGACTTTTTTCTGATACATCACAGCCGAATATTTTTGAATGAGGGTATTTATTTTTAATAAAAGAAAGATTATTCCCAATTCCACAGCCATACTCCAGAATATTCTCCGGTTCAATATTCATACGGTCTGTAATCTGCTTTAAAATATCTGCCTTTGATTGTGGAAAAAAATGCAGTTCATTACTTTTTGCAATAAGGGATAGATCTTCTTTCAGGATTGCATCATATTTATCTACAAATACATCGAAATCAGCCTGATCTGTATCAGTCTCTTTATCCCCTTTTTTACTCATCCCTTGACCTCTAAATGAACAAAACAAAATTAATTTTTTAAAAGAATCCTTACTAAAATGAGGTCTTATCATACTTCAAGGTTATGTCAGTATCAACCTGAAAATGGCTATTATCCGGTTATTACCAAATATTGTTGTATAAATGCCCGGATAGTGATACGACATCTGTAAATATAAAAAACCCCTAAAATACTGGCTTATGAAAGTTCTTGATCACCCATACTTTTACTCCCGCCTGATGAAATTTTTAGGAGCGGACAGACAAGAGCTGGATCAATATATAAAGCCTAAAAAAGGAGATAAAATACTGGATATCGGATGCGGACCCGCAGATATCTTATTGAATCTTCCTTCTGATATCGAATATACAGGTATTGATTTCAATGAGAGATATATAAAATCCGCACAGGAAAAATTCGGGGAAAAGGGAGTTTTTATTGTAGGTGATATAGCAGATTATGACCTGTCCTTCAAAGAATCATTTGATTTAGTCCTCTCACTTGGCGTTATACACCATTTGCCGGACCAGCATGCAATAAAGTTGCTTAATGACGGGTACCGCTGTCTAAAAGAAGGAGGTAAACTTGTTACTCTTGATAATGTCAAAGGAGACTGGATTGGTGTAATCAATAAAATTGCATTATATCTTGACAGAGGTAAATTCATAAGAGATAAAAATGAATATCTGGCTCTGTTCTCTAAATTTCCTGATGTGAAATGTAATGTCATAAGATCCAATCTGATAATCCCGTATTATTACATTATATGTGAAATAACCAAAAATTCTCAAAAAAATATTTAGAATATAGATTTATCAATAATTTATAAATTAAAAACCAGAATGCCTGCAACAATCAACCCAATCCCAACGAGCATTTTTCCCGAAATCTCTTCTTTTAACAATCCCCACGACAACCCCGCAACCACCACAAAGTTGAGTGATGCAATGGCATAGAAAAGCTTCAGAGGCACTGCCTGCAATGCAATGACCGAGATAATAGTTGTTGCCAGAAGCAACCCGTAAGCACTGATCGTATACCTGTTCAGATAGGGTGCAAGGAAACCTGCAGATGCATTACATCCACTTTTTGAGCCCTTTTTTAAAAGAACCTGACCAAAGCCTGTAAACAGGACCGCAAGGAGAACCAAAACTATGGGGATGAGCATAAATCACCCCCGTATTTATGAGAGAGTACAGCAATCCCAACCGATATGATTACAAGACCAATGACATTTGCTAGAGTAATCCCTTCATGAAAGAGAATTGCCGATGCCAAAAGAATGATAAAATTGAAAAGACTCGTGAAAGGATAAGCAAAAGAGAGAGGATAATGTATCAATGCCTGCTGCCAGACGATTGCCTGAAGAAAGAGAAAGAAAATAAAAAGAAAATAAAAAGGATTGAGAATTAGAGCAGATAATGGAAGATCAACAGATATTAAAGCGGCATACTTCCCAAAGATACCTCCTAATGCCTGAAAAATAATTGATAATAATATAAAGATGAAATATTTGGGATGAACCATTTTATAATTCCATTTCCTCAATGACATATTGTTGACCATAGGAGGTTTCCATTAAAATTCTCCTTAAATATTCCCCGATTATCCCCATAGAAAGTAATAACAGACCGCCGATAAACGTAACTGCAACTATTAAAGAGTTCCATCCCATTAACCCGTATGAGGGATCAACAATCTTCTTATATATAATCCATAATGAGAAAAAAATGCTGATAATACTTGTTAGGATACCAATGTAAGAAACAAGCAAAAGAGGCCAGGAAGAATAATTGATGAAAAGGTTTAATGAATATTTAAAGTATTTTATTATTCCGTAATTGGTTTTTCCAATATTTCGTTCATGATGAATAACATCTACATTTCCAATTTTTTTACTTGTTGTTGATTGTATTACCAGACCATAAATAAATGGATATGAGCTTTTAATAGCAATCATGTTCTGAACAACAGAATGTTTGTATATACCAAATGAGGAAAGAAAAATATTACAGGGTATGTTAAGTAATTTATGAATTCTGTTCTGAAACACCTTACTAAGGATATTAGCAACCCAGTTGAAGTTTTTTGGCTCATATCTGCCGTAAACAACATTGAATCCGGAATTGATACGCTCTATGAGTTTTGGTATCTCCTCAGGCGGATGCTGCAGATCATCATCAAGTGTAATTATATAATCTCCATTGGCATATTTAAACCCGCAAAGGGTTGCATTATGCTGACCAAAATTCCGGGCAAGGTGAATTATTTTTAAATTTTCTTTTTTCTGATAGAGATCATTCAGGACATTCCAGCTATTATCCTGACTATTATCATCTACCAGAATTATCTCAAATGATTTATTAAGATCACAGAATACATTCTCCAGTCTGTTTATTAATTCAGTCAGTGTATGTTCTGCATTATACACAGGAATCACAACAGAAAAAAGAAGCCCGTCATCTTTCATATTTTTCTCCAATTTACTTTTAATCATCAAAGTTTCTTAATTATCAATTGATTTGACAGATATAAGAGAATTTCCAAAAAAAATAAAATGTTCATATTTTCTGCTTTCATACTTAAGAGTCAGGATCCCCTGATTTACATAAAAAATCACTTAAAAGTCAACTTCTCCTCACAAGCGGCATTGAAAGATGCCGCCTTGCAACCGGCGGCACCTCATGCCATCCGGGAGTGATAGTCCTTGGAACAACAGAAGTCTCGGGAAGAGAGGCTTTAATACCGCAGATACGGCACTTATATCCCTTATTTTTACCTGCGCTTGTCATCCTTTTATGGCATTTCGGGCATACGGGGGGCTTTTTTATAAAATCATCCGCAAGAGATTCAACAAAAATTTTTTCAAGATTTATGCTGGTGTTTTTAAAACTCCCGCAGACCAGAATCCGATCCCCGCAGCGAAGACCCCTTACAATATCCCGAAATCCCTTTGTCGGTTCATAAGCCATACAGCGAAGAGGCGTTTTGGAGGCCTCATCAGATTTTTCAGAATCAGTTATCTCAAATGATACGTGCCCGCCGATGCCTGTTGACGCCTCTTTTGAAACGATCCCTTTCAGCCTGTAAGAGCGGCCGTCAAGTATATGCAAAATATCAGAGTCGATGAGATGCGCATCAGTTCCCTGATTTGTAATATAGACAATCTCCCTCTCAGGCTCTTCAGAGATGATATATGAACGTGCCTTTAACACCCATTCCGGAGACTCACCCCTGATTCCAAAGAGAACAGGATCAGGGGTGTGCGGAACACATACAACAACATTGTTCTCAAAATCAACAGAGTCCCAGGTGTGCGGATACGTTTTCTCTTCCGCCAAAAATATGGTATCTTTTTCCACCCTGCGAATTTCCTTTGAAAACGGACTTCTGTATGCCAAGATTTCAAATGTGAAATCCTCAAATTCTGCTGAAACCGCCGCAGTTGCGCCTATAAGACCTCGTTTAACCTTCCATCCCCTATAAAGAGCACCTGAGTTTAAGAGAAGAGTTTCTGCCTCCTCAATTGTGCAGAAATCCCTTAGTGCCTTTTTGTAGAACTCTGTGGATATTAAGGAATTGCATACGACAACCCCGGGATTTGTTTTTTCGCATTCAAACTCCGCGTATTCATCAACAAGAGAACAGGCAACAGAAAAGGCCCTCTCCCGATCATCCGGATTTTTTTCCTCCGCAACAATGCATACTGCGGCATTTCCCCTTGTTTTAAAGGGAGCATTTGGATTTAAGCGGACAAGAATTCTTTCGGTTATACAAAAGCCGGCCTCTTCAAGTCTTTCACAGAGAAGTGCCCCGAGGTAAGTTGTACACATCCCGCCAGGTGAATCCGTGTCGTCAATTCCTATTCTGATAAACCCCAAATGAAAGCTCCCGGTTTGTAATAATACAGTACTAATTATATAGTTACATCCTCTAAAGAAACCTTAACAAAAAATGTCCCATGAGAGACTCCTTCAGACAGTTGTAAGCGTGCTTATAATGGCGGGATACAACGTTTCCGAGCGTTGCGGCATGCGTCCGCGCAGTTTTGATCTGATTGCGCGAAAAGGCGAGAATATACTAATCATAAAGATAGTGCCGCATATCGACAGCGTGGGTGAGGAGAGTGCAAGGGATCTTGCAATTATCGCAAAGCATCTCAATGCAAAGCCGTTTATTATCGGGGAAAAGGCAAGGGACTTTGAGCTTGAACGTGGAGCGGTTTATTTAAGATACGGCATTATCGCAACAAGTGCCACAACACTGTATGACTTTTTTGTTGATGATGTTCCTCCTCTTGTTTATGCACAGCCCGGCGGTCTGTATGTAAAAATAAATGGCGGAAAACTAAGGGAGCTGCGTGAACGGCAGAGCATGTCCCTGGGCGATCTCGCAGGATCGCTTGGCGTCTCCAGAAGAACAATATCAAAATATGAGGGCGGGATGAGCACAACACTTGATATTGCAATCAGACTCGAGGAGATATTTGACACTGCAATAGCTGAGGCAATCAATCTTTTGTCACACAATTATATAACCGACCTGGAAGAGGAGAAGGCCGGTGAACACGCCGGAAAGGAAAATATCCCAAGAGACTTTGAGAGAATGGGGATGCAGACCCACCCCATGCAAAGAGCACCTTTTGAGGCGCTCTGCGTATACGAGGAAAAAACAATATTGACAGGCTATGGTACTGCGCAGAAAACCCTGAGACGCGCCGCACTCATAGGAAACATATCCGACATCACCAATTCAAAAGCGGTCTGTGTTTTAACAGACTACAGAAAAAGAAAGAAGATAGGCAAAACCCTGATAATTGGTGAAGAGGAACTCTCCACCTTAAAAGAAGGCTCTGATCTTATAGAGCTCATTGACGAGTAATAACATATATATAGAACCACAAACCACTTTTTTAAGACATTAGTAGGAGAAAATAATTATGGCAGCAAATCTTGGCGGACAGCCAATTTTCATTTTGAAAGAAGGAAGCCAGCGCACACGCGGACGCGATGCGCAGAGCGGTAATATTGCGGCAGCAAAGGCTGTTGCAGGTGCAGTTCGTACAACACTCGGGCCAAAGGGCATGGACAAGATGCTCGTTGACACAATCGGCGATGTTGTAATTACAAACGATGGTGTTACAATCCTGAAAGAGATGGACATTGAGCACCCTGCAGCAAAGATGATGGTCGAAGTTGCAAAGACACAGGACGATGAGGTCGGAGACGGCACAACATCCGCAGTTGTCATTGCAGGCGAACTTCTGAAACGTGCGGAAGACCTCCTCGAACAGGACGTCCATCCGACTGTTATTGCACACGGATACAGACTTGCAGCAGACAAGGCTCAGCTTATCATAAAGGATATTGCAATCGATATCAAGCCAACCGATATTGAGATGTTAAAGAAGATTGCAGACACAGCAATGACCGGAAAAGGTGCCGAGGCTGCAAAAGATAAGCTCAACGAACTTGTCGTAAAGGCAATCACAATGGTTGCAGATGATGACGGAACAGTTGACACAGACTTTGTTAAAGTTGAGAAGAAGGTCGGCGGCACAATCGAAGACTCAGAACTTATCGAGGGTGTTGTAATCGATAAGGAACGTGTCCACCCGGGAATGCCAAAGAAGGTTGAGAACGCAAAGATTCTCCTCTTAAACGCTCCAGTAGAGTTTAAGAAGACAGAAGTTGATGCAGAGATCTCAATCACATCACCTGATCAGCTTCAGATGTTCCTCGATGAGGAAGAGAAGATGATTAAGGGAATGGTTGACAAGATCATCAAATCCGGTGCAAACATGCTCGTGTGCCAGAAAGGTATTGATGACATCGCACAGCACTACCTTGCAAAGGCAAAAGTCCTTGCAGTACGCCGTGTCAAAAAGTCAGACCTTGAAAAACTTGCCCGTGCAACAGGCGCATCAGTCATCTCATCAATCGATGCAATCGATGCAGCAGAGCTTGGAAAGGCAGGCCTTGTTGAAGAGAAGAAGGTCGGCGGCGAGGATATGATCTTTGTCACAGAGTGCGACAACCCGAAGGCATGCACACTTATCGTCCGTGGCGGTACAGAACACGTTGTTGATGAACTTGACCGTGCACTCGAAGATGCACTCCGTGTAGTATCAGTCGCAGTCGAAGACAAGAAGTTTGTTGCAGGCGGAGGAGCACCTGAAGTTGAGCTTTCACTCAGACTCAGAGAATTTGCAGCAACCCAGGAAGGGCGTGCACAGCTTGCAATCGAGGCATTTGCAGCAGCTCTTGAGATTATCCCACGCACACTTGCAGAGAATGCAGGTCTTGACCCGATTGACATGCTTGTTGAACTCCGTTCAGAGCATGAAAACGGCAACAAGACATTTGGTCTCAACGTATTCGAAGGAAAAGCAGTTGACATGTTAAAAGCTGGTGTTATTGAGCCAATGCGTGTTAAGACACAGGCAATTGCATCCGCAGCAGAGGCAGCTGTTATGATCTTAAGAATTGATGACGTCATCGCAGCATCCAAGATGGGTGGCGGCGGCATGCCATCACCTGAGGAGATGGGTGGCATGGGCGGTATGGGTGGCATGGGCGGAATGCCCGGCATGATGTAAAGACACCCCCCAAATAATATACCAAAACTTTTTTTGTTCTGTTCCTTTTTTTAAATATATATAAGCAGCAGAGTCCAGTCTTTTCATTGCGACTGTCAGATATTTCTCACTTGAAAAAATAAATCCTTAGGATATCATTTATCCAATAATATTTAATATTCCTCCCTTTTTAGAAATAATATTTCTTTTTTTAGAGAGATTTTGGATTTTTTATTTCACAAAACCGGGCATTTAATCAAAATCTATATATGATTATAAAAACAAAATTCCGGTTTAATCACTAGATCAAAAATATGGGGGGTAATGAAAATAAAAGGGGGGAAATTAAAAGAAAATCTTTCATTCTCATCTTATATTTTAATAGTATGTATCCTCATTGTTGTTCCTGTACTTTTTTATATTTGTGTTTCTGATTACAGTGTTCTTAAGGATAATTTTTATGAAAATTATAACCAGCTTCAGAATAATACCGAAGAAAGCATTATTGAGAGCATAAAAATTGTTAATACCGGTCTTGGCATATATGATGAAACTTTTGACGACAGGATGAAATATGCATTCGTCCCGTTCATTGAGGCCTATAATAACTCAGGAGGAGATCCAAAAAGGCTTGATCTTTATTCCATAAAGGAAAAACTCGGACCAGAATACGATCTCTACCTGATTGACAGAAACCATACCATATGGTACTCAACAAAAGAGCTTGATATAGGTCTTAATTTCAGTAAAAACAAAGATTTCTCCGAACATCTCGATAAAATATTTTTATCTGACGCATACAAAGGCGACAAGATAGTAAGAAGTGTAAGGGATACAGCAACAATCAGCAAATATGCATATTATCCTTCACCTGACGGAAAATACATACTCGAAATCTCATTTGACATCAAAGATTACCGTGAGAAAAGAGATCTTCTGCAGTTCAAAACTGCGGCAGACACCATGATGAATATGAATCCGTATCTCATGTCAGTAAAAATATACGATATCTATGGTGTTACAGTAGATGAACCGAACGTTGTTGATAACCCGACTAAAAAATTCATAATTGAAAATATAATTGAAAAGAAGTCAGATTTAACCATAAATAATCCAAAGGATAATACTGTTACAAGATACCGCTATGTTGATCTGTACACTCCGGATTTAGGCACTGACACAAGTGTTGCAATCGCATTTACCTACTCCAATGCCGCAATCGAAAAGGAATTAACCAAAATTCTCTTCTCAAAAGTCATCTCTTTCCTGCTCTTTATGATCCTTCTGGCATCAGTATTCTATATAGCAACTGATATCGTTACAAGACCGGTTAAAAACCTTGTTGAGGATGTCGATGATATAGGAAGGGGCAACCTTGACCATAAAATCAGGGTATCAGGCGGAAAGGAGTTCATAAAGCTTGGCAAGAGCATCGAAAATATGGTAGAACGCCTTAAATCAACTATTGATGATTTAAAAGAGTCAGAGGCGACCATAATAAAATATAACGAAGAGCTTGAGGAGATAATCCATAAACGTACAAAAGATTTAAAAGAGGCAAATAACGAGGCAAACTTCTATATCGACATGATGACGCACGACATCAACAATGCAAACATGGCGGCTTTTGGATATGCACAATTTATAAACGACAGTTCGGAAGGAAATATAAAAGAACTCTCTGAAAAGCTCATATCATCAATAAGTCACAGTATAGATATTATATCAAATGTCTCCCTGATCCGGACAATACACAATAAAGATGTTAGCCTCAGGCCTGTTTCCCTTGATGATACAATAAAAAAAGAGATCGCCCATTTCCCTGATATGAATATAAATTACAATGATTCGGGATTTTACGTAATGGCAGACAAACTTCTGGGAGAAGTATTCTCAAACATCATTGGCAATTCAAAGAAATATGCAGGTCCTGACTGCAAAATTGAGATTAAGGCAGAAGAAAAAGATGGAGATATAATTGTCTGTATAGATGACAACGGACCCGGAATTTCTGATGGGGCAAAGGATAATGCATTTGACCGTTTCTTCAGGGAGGATGGCAAATCAGGTGAAACCGGAAAGGGTCTGGGTCTTTATATTGTAAAGAGTCTTGTTGAAAAATACGGCGGCATTGTGTCAACTACAGACAGGATTCCGGATATGCCTGAAAAAGGACTTAGAATTTGCATAACCTTAAAAAAGTCAGATGAGAATTCAGAGTGACACATTCAGCCCCAGGATCTCTTTTTTGCCATTAAATACATCCCCTGCAATCGAAGACAGACCAATTGAAGCGCACCACTCATCATAGACACTCACGTTTTCTTCAAGAAGGAGGGAAACTTCTTCATGTATTACAGGTGCAAGCGATCCTGCAAGCGCAGTCTTTGCCTTTTTGTTAAGAAGCCGCATTGAGGCGCATTCCATTGCTGCAAACATGGCAACTGTTTTATTCTGTATTTCAGCAGGAGTATTCTCACGCACACCGGCATGCATAAAGGCCTCGTTTGCAGTCCAAAGGCCTTCATCTATCTTTCTTATACCGTCAACGTCAATTGCACCGTGCGTCGTTCCCGGGGCAAATATGCATGCATCAAATGCACCTGTAATCTTTCCGTCGGATATAAGAAGTGTTACAGTGTTTGAGCTTGCGTCACAGACGATAAAATCACTTCCAAGATCTTTTGAAACCTCATATGCAATCCCTATTTTTTCCGGACTTGTCTGATGGGAATACACCTTAAAACGCGGATCTGTCGGGGAATTCCTGTGAATTCCCGGGATTACAACAGCAGGAGCACCGCTTTTTAAAATCTCATCATATACCTTTGTTCCACCGCCGATGTGCTCTCCGGCACCCTCCCTTGTAATGACACCCCGGTTTTTTACCTTATTTATATCTGTTATCTCAGAAATTCCGTCACCCATTGAATAGCATACAGCAATTCCCTCAATGTCTTTAAGGTCGCAAATCCTGTTTAAATCCGGATATTCAAAGGAAACAGCATCCTTTCTGGAAATTTTAAAATGCGAATCTCCGGCTGAAAATCTTATAGCCGTTGTTCCGTGATCAATTCCGATAAACATGAAACTCTTAATTTATATTCGCATTAGACTCACAAATAGGTATAGCAAAAAAAATCATATTTGAGCTTACAGTAAAAGATAAAATATGATATTTTCCAGCAGTAAATCACGCATTATATGGCCTGATTAAATTCAGTCCTGTAATTCCCTGAATTGAAATCTGAAATTTAAAAAAGAATGGGGCAGTTTTCTGCCTCGTTTTCGTATGTTTTTGGGGGTTTAAATCCGCAGGTTTTGTTCACAAAACCTTTGGGGGCTTAGTCTTTACTTTTCTTCTTTTTATCAGACCACCTCCACAAGGGTGTTTTTGATACTAAGAAGTCATCCCGTATACATATAAATGAATAAAATCCGTTAAGAGAGATGGTATAACCAAAAGGTTATACAGAAATATACTGCAGGATAAACTGCCTGCAAAGAAGATAAAAAGGATTTTTCAGGGTGATTTTAATGATTTTGCACTGTATTTGCGCTTTGCAGCCTCCATTGCAAGAATAACTGCAATGCCTGTTAAAAAGAGAATTATCACACTTAATGAAAAACCTCCGGAAACCTCGATTCTGCTGATAAGCATCCTTGTCGAACCAAGCATAAGACCTGTCAGGAATGCAAGCATCACCGCATGATAATTTTTTAGGAGATATTTAAGGACTTTTGTAAAGAGCAACAGGCCGATTAATCCTCCGGTTACATATGATATGATCTCCGGAAGGGAGACTGATTTTAAAGCCGCCAGAAGATATTCATACTGATCCATTAAAAGCGTGATATACGCACCTGAAATTCCCGGAAGAATCATCGCACAGATTGCGATCATTCCTGTAACAAACAGAACAGGCAGGGAATGTCCAAGTGCTGCAGGGTTTAATCCGGAAATCAGATAACCTGCAATAAAGCCGAAAATTACAAACAAAAGTGCCTTTTTATTCCTTGAATCATGCTCGATCTCAAGTATTATCTGAACTGATGAGGCCACAATCAGGCCGAAGAAGAACGAGTATGTAAGTGCAGTGTAATCGTTTAAAAATATGAGAATTACCCTTGCAAGTGTCACAACAGCAAGTCCTATTCCTGCAACAAGGGATATTAGGAAGAGATAGTCAATTCTTTTTAACTCTTCCTCAAATGAGCCAAAATCACACCTTAGAAGTGATATGAAGATCTCCGGACGGATATTTCCAATAGCTGTTATAAGCCTTTCATAAATTCCTGTGATAAGAGCTATTGTTCCTCCGGAAACTCCCGGAATTATATCACAGGTGCCCATAAAAAGGCCTTTTAAAAATATGAAAATATATTCTGTTTTTGAGCTGACAGACATCTGATTATTTATTGTTCATTACCTTATTTATGGTTTGTAAAACCTTTCTGAATGAATCTGATTTATAAAGACAGATATAATCTGGATAACCAAAAAATAAAAAAGTTAATTATTTTGTTCCAAAAAGCCTGTCACCGGCATCACCAAGACCGGGAACAATGTAACCGTTCTCATTTAAGTGACTGTCAATTACAGCAGGCATTATATCAACATCAGGGTGCTCCTCTGCCATCTTTGAAATACCCTCCGGCGCTGCAAGAATACAGAGGACCTTGATGTCCTTACATCCCTCTTTTTTGAGTATTGTGCATACAGCAGAGGTTGTTCCTCCTGTTGCAAGCATGGGATCAAGAACATACACCCTTCTCTGGCTGATATTTGCCGCAAGCTTTGAATAGTAAAGCTTTGGCTTTAAGGTTGTTTCATCACGGTAATACCCGATATAGCTTATCTTTGCTGTCGGAATAACCTGCATGAAACCTTCCTGCATCCCGATTCCGGCACGAAAGACTGGGACAATTGAAGGGTCGGTTCCGGCCATCTTCCTGACCGGAACAGGTTTTCCCTCCCATCCGGGGACCTCTGCGGATTCAAGCTCCCAGTCTTTTGTCGCCTCATATGTGAGGAATGTGGTAAGCTCGGTTATAAGTTCCCTGAAATCCTTGGAGTTTGTCTCAATGTTCCGAAGCATTCCCAGCTTGTGTGTTACAAGCGGGTGGGATACAGGAATTACTGCCATTTTAGAAATCAACTCCCATTTTATCCTCGTTTACCTCATCTTTCGGCTCAGGAAGAACAAGGTTTAGGATAACACCAAGAATTGCTGCAAGACCGACACCTGCAATCTGGGCATCTCCGATAGGAACGAAAAGGCCGCCGACTCCTGTTACAAGAACAATTGAAAGAATGATGAGATTCTTGCTGCTTCTTAAATTCACCTTGTTTCGAACAAGCTGATCAATTCCAAGACTTGCAATAAGACCAAATAATAAAATCATGACACCCCCCATAACCGGCAGCGGAATTGTCAGGAGAAATGCGCCTATCTTTCCGATGAAAGCAAATATAATTGCAAATATTGCAGCTGAAGTCATGATTAAAGGATTGTATGCCTTTGTGAGTGCAACAGCACCGGTTACCTCAGAATAGGTTGTGTTTGGCGGACCTCCGATAAAAGATGCAATAAATGTCGCAATACCGTCACCGAGCATTGTCTTGTGAATACCCGGGTCTTTTAGGTAGTCCTTTCCTGTAACAGAACCTATTGCAAGTATATCGCCGAAATGCTCAATTGCAGGTGCAATTGCAAACGGAACGATGAATATTATTGCTGCAAGATTCCATTCCGGAAGGACAAACTGGGGAACTGCAATCCATGCACTCTCGGAAAGGCCTGAAAAGTTGACTACTCCGAGTACAATTGATGCAATGTATCCTACCGCAATACCACACAGAATCGGGACAAGCTTCATCCACCCCTTTGCATATGCAAATACGGCTATTGTTGTCAGAAGTGAAATTCCTGCAAGAATAAGTGCAATTTCAACAGGGATAACCTGTGTGTCGCCTGATCTTCCAAGCGCCTCTGCAACGGCAACAGGTGCAAGGGAAAGACCGATTACGGCAATAACAGGTCCCACGACAATAGGCGGGAATATTTTATGAACGATCTCCACACCAAAGTATCTGATTGCTGTACTCAGTACAACATAAAACAAACCTGCTGCTGCAAGACCACACATTGTACTTGGAATTCCCCATGCTGAAACCCCGTATGTTATTGCGGGTATGAATGCAAACGACGATGCAAGAAATATCGGGACCTTCCATCTTGTAACCACCTGAAAGATGAGTGTACCGATACCGGCGGTGAAAAGAGCCACACTCGGGTCAAGCCCTGTTATTAATGGCACTAAAACCAGTGCTCCAAATGCTACAAAAAGAATTTGAAGACCGGATACCGACCTTTTAAAAAAATCCGACAGATTAAAAGACTCCATATAAAATTCTCCATTGAAATGCCGGTGCTGCCAGGGATTCGGCAATTAAGAAAAACCAGAAAGCACTATCATTTCCACTCGACATCCCCCTGTCTGTACAGAAGATATATCATCTAAAATTTTTTTCTTACAGGGGATATATCTATTCTTTTATTTACAGGGTCTTGAATTAAGATTTAAATCTCAATTTCGGATTTTTATTAAAATTAAAGATCATATAACACATTTTTTACTTTGAGATATTACCTAAAATTATGTTTTTTCCTGATGAATTTCCCACAAGTGCCACATTTTTTCACTAATCAGGTTATACAGGCCCGTAAGGATTTTTGTAATCAGCAGGAACTGCGGCCATTATCTCAATTTACATACGATCTACACGCTTTAAAACCATATTTATTGCAGCTTTTTCATCCGGTGCAGGATAGTATTTAATTATTGGGTAAGGATTTTACATGGAAAAAAGATGACTGTAATTTATTCTCCTGATTTTTATCTGACAGATTCTAATTTGAGATTATCATGACTTTTTTTCAGATGTATTAATAATAAAAATCATATAATTTTTTCAAGTTCTAAGAGGCGTTTTCTTTTAGCATCCAGGAGATTAATTATTCCTGAAAACGCATCTTTGCTGTTACCGGCCGAATCGGCCTTCATTATCCTGTGAAGGCAGCCGATCATCTCACCGAGGACACGGACACTTGTTGAAAGTTTAGAATACTCTCTTACTAAAGCCTCATCAGCGCCGGATTTCAGGGCATTCTCACACTTTGCAGAAACCCTCTCCTCTTCGGAAAAGAATCCGCTGATAAGTTTCTCAAATTCACTCTTGCGAAGAGGCTTCATCGCAAATCCATTCAGAAGGTCCTCATAAATTAAAACCTCTTTTGTAAGAGGCATTTTTCCGGTCAGAACAATCACAGGAACATTTTGTGTTCCTGCATCATTCCGTATTCGGCGCAGCACCTCCCATCCATTAACCGGCTCCATCATGATATCCAGGACTACAAGATCAGGAAGATGATCCGAAAGAGCTGAAAAAGCTGCATCCCAGTTTTCGGCAGACCTTACAGAAAAACCCAAATTTTCCACTAATTCCTGAAAAAGGTGAAGAATATCCGGCTCATCATCCACCAGCAAAATATCTTTCATTTCACTTCCTCCAATTTATTCTCTCTTTCATCTGCACCAATCCCGTAATTTGTCTTTAAAAATTCCCAGACCTTCTCAGAGCGTACCCATCCGGCATCCAGCATTGAAATTATATTATCAATTCTTTTTACCTGTTCGATTATAGGGACTGACGAATCAGGGCATTTTAAATCCACAATTCCGGTAATTACAGCAAGCGGATTTCTTATCTGATCGTTTAAGGTTGCAAGCTGCTCAAGATTATCCTCTATCTGAACCAGTGCTGCTTTTTCACGCTTTTCCGCCTCTTTACTCTCAGAGATGTCACGTAAAATTGATACACGTCCGGCAAAATTGCCGGATGAGTCAAACAGAGGGTTGATAGAATGCTCAGTTGGAAATATAGTGCCGTCTTTTCGCTTCATTTTGAATTCAAAACGGGGTACTGATTTATTAATTTTAAGATAGGGGAGGATATGACTGCGGAAACGCTCAAGCGAGTCTTTATCTACATGCAGAATGTCAGATTTTTGCCCTATAATCTCATCCCGGCTATACCCAAAGATTGATAACGCAGCTCCATTTACGGCCCCGATATATTCAGATTCTGCATCAATAACAAAAGCAGCATCCTGAAGTGACTCAAATGTTCTGTGGAAAAGCTCTTTTTCCCGCCTGATTTCATCTTCCGCTTTTTTCTGATCAGTCACATCCCAGACAATCGAAATAACAAGGCCCTTTTCCGGGAGGGGGATATTTCTTGCATTTATATATGTCGTCTCCTCTCCTTCACGTGTGAGAGGAATATTCTCCCAGTGCATCAGTTTAGGATCTTCACTTTCAGAGTCTTTTAGGACCCTTTTTTTGATCTTTTCCCTGAAAACCGGGTCCTTATAGACTACATCCCAGAATGAATCCGGATTTTTTAGCTCTTCAGCACTTATCCTGTAATATTTAAGGAAATTCTGATTGAAATATTCAAAGTTTACGCCAAGGATGACTGAATTTACAGCAATTCCCACAGGAATATTTTCAAGGACACTTCTTATGAAGGCATCATTTCTACTGAGTGTCTTCTGCACCAAAACATTTTCATCAAGCTGCTGTCTGAGCTCTTCCTCTGCGGCTTTAAGCTTTTCATTTTTCATTTTTAGCTCTTCCTCGGCCTCTCTACGGTCTGTTATATCCCGGATGAGTGCAATAATCTCATCTTCAAGATAAGGCATTATACGAGCCTCATAATATGCGAGGCCTCCGGGAAGAGGAAGGGAGTATTCAACTATCTCCATCTCCTTCATATCAAGTGCGGAACGGATTTTTTCCATTAAAAAGAGACCCAGACCTCCGGGGATTACATCAGACACCAGCCTGCCAAGGCTTTCTGATATAGGAGCAATAAGAATGCTTTCATCCGGTGTTCTGATGTCAATTAATGTTCCGTCTCCACTGCACCGGATTAAGATGTCCGGGATGGCATCAATAATATGCTGGTTTAAGTCCTCTATCTTTCTAAGACTCTCTCCTGCCCGTACTTGTTCTGTAATATCTCTGATAACTCCGCCTACCCCTGTCTTATTATCACTAATCTCCATCGGAAATTTTATTGTTTCAAAGATCCTTTCACCAACAGTCTCCTCGGAGATAACTTTTTTTCCGGTTTCAATTGCCTTTATATCAGATTCAAAACATTTCCCCGCAGCATATGAATCCATAAGTTCGAAATCAGTCTTATAGAACAGCTCTTCTCTTTTGAGCCCGAAAAAGTTCTGGATTGCCTCATTGGTTATTATATATCTCAGTTTTTCATCCTTGACAAACATCATATCAGAATGCGAATAAAAAAATGACTTTACCAGACTGTCATTCCTTCTTTTTGAAATAACAGATTTTATATGAGCAGAAAGTCTGGAGAACTCTGATTTTTTATCTCCCTCTTTCTGAAGATAAAAGTCCGCACCGCTGTTTAGTGCTTCAATGACAACTTGCTCACGGCCCTTTCCGGTAAAGATGATAAAGGGCGTAATATTGCCTTTTTCACGAAATTCACGAAACATCCGAAGACAGTCACAACCCGGCATCTGAAAATCCGATATGATTGCATCAAAAGATTTCCTCAAGATTAATTCTGTCGCATCCGCTGCATTCCCGCATACTGTAACCTCAAATTCCCCGCTCTGCTCAAGCAGAAGTTTTCCTGACTCAAGATATTTGAGATCGGTATCCATATACAGAACTTTAATTTTTCCGGGTCTGTCTGAAGCTGTATATTCTGCGATTTTTCCATTATATTTAAGATTCATCCGTAAACCCCCCGAATCCTGACCAAATTTAATATATAACAATCCGTCATCTTTATCCTTCCTGGTATCAGATGATAAAATTTCCCTGTTTCCTTTGGGCAGGAAAAGCAGGCAGCCTATAGTGAGGTCAGAGAAAATAAAATGAGTATTATTCCAAGAACAAGCAAAAAAATTAAGTTTTACCTGTCAGGTATTGAAAAAATCCTCTTTTTTCCCCCCATAGTGGTTAATTGAAATCATATAGTGATAAATTTTATTCAGAATATTTACAGATTTTTTCATCCTGCATCTTCTTCGGGGAATTCAACGATATCATCGGCAAATGTCGTGAGCTGTGTGAAAAGTACCGGATCAATTCCGTTCTCAATTGCAAGGAGAATTCCTGCAATATTCATTATACGAAGTTTGCTGATGATAAAATGGATAAATTTCGTAAGATCCAAAGAACTTGAATGGATTAGCATTGCATTGACTGAGTCAAGAAAGATCAAGGATTTATCCCCTTCAAATTTATGCAATGTCTTGGTGACTGCGATTCCCATTGAGGTAAGGTCACTTGGTTTTGAGACAAATATGCAGTTCTCAACATTTTTTGGGGCAGTGCCGGTTGCGTACTGTGTTATCGCGTCTATGAAATAGATCCGGCTTGTATCAATCCCGTTTTTTTTGTACAAATTCATCAGAAATGTTGCGGGCTGATTAACACATATTATAATTATTAACAGACTGCTTTTTTTCTGGATCTCATTTATCATCCGGAAGATATTCTCCCTATAGGTCTTTGATGGAGACAATGCAATGATTATTCGCTTGTCATCTTCCTGAATTGTGAAATTTGTCATAGCCCTGTCATTACCTCTTGAGATATTCCCTTAGCGCATCAGGGATCTCAGTCCGTTTCTCTGCAACTGCGTGTTCGATCTCCTTTAGATTGCTGATTATGTCATCCATGTTCCTCTGCTGGATTGCAAGTGCTGTGGAGATATATTCAGGTGTTGTATCCTCATCTTTAAGGGCATCTGAGAGCTCCTGTAAATTGTCCCGCACCAGCTCCACCGGGTTTTGAACACGAAGTGTTGCTTCGCGAAGGTATGCAAGGAGAGTGTTTTCCGCATCTTTAAGCGATGTTATGTCGATGAAGCTTTCAACATAAAATTCATTGTTTCCTACCCGCATCTCTGTTACAGTTTTAAGAACCGGTATTCTGACTCCTTCCCTGGACAGAAGTATGCGTTCTGACCGGTCTACTTTGAGTCCGAGATCTCCTATAGGACATTTTCCTTCTTCTGCCGGACAGATGAATTTATGACAGATGTGACCGACCATCTCGCTTTCAGAGAAACCTGTCATCTTCTGAACTTCAGGATTTGCCGCAATTATAGTGTGGTTTTTTGCATCAATCAGAATGATGCCTGCCTGAATACTATCCCATATAGCCCGATGCCTTTCTTCCGATCTGGTTATCTGCTCCTTTTGCCGGTTGATTTTTATGGCAAGATATGCACTGGCCAGCGATATTCCGATGAAGAAGACAATCCTTCCTGATGCTGCAAGCAGAACCTGTTCATCCTGAGGACTGAATACGTAAACAGCGGTGATATAGAATGCACTGAGAAATATTGTATATAAAACGCCTTTTTTATTAAACCAGTATGCAGTGAGAATAATCGGTATGTAATAAAACTGCGTGAAGACTACCTGAATGTTATTGATAAGAGAGATGATTGTTAAGGCTACAACTATTAATGTTAGTGAAAGAGTCACAATGAGTTTAGTTGTAATACCGGACCATTTCTGTGAGATGGCAAACTCCATATTATGATATATTTATCAGTACTTTATATATTTCTCTGAAAAAAAGCTCCAGAATTAAGGATTTTATCTTTTCCGGAAAGATAAGGGAGAAAATACCCTACAGAAACCTTTTCATATCTTTTTTTGCATCAGAAATTGCTCTTTTAATCCCAGCAGCGGCTGCTGTTATGTCCTCTTTTCCCACAACCGCAGATATTACAGCACAGCCCGATGCACCTGCACTTATCACATCACGGACATTATGAAGACCAATTCCTCCTATACCTATAACAGGCAGAGATACATTTTCACAGATCCTTTTAAGCTCAAAAATGCCGTTTCCAGGGCCTGCATCATGTTTTGAATCTGTATCAAACGTCGGACTTAATGCAATATAGTCAGCTCCGTTTTTCACCGCAGCCTTTGCCTCACTCAGATCTCCGACTGAAACACCGATTAAAAATCCGGCGGGTGCAACCTCTCTTGCCTCATATACGGACATATCATCCTGTCCGAGATGAACTCCGTCGGCACCGGAGTCAATCGCAGCATCAAGGTAGTCATTAACGAAAAAAAGGGAGTTGTATCTTTTTGAGACCGCAGATATCTCCTCTGCAACAAAGAGAAGTTCTTCAGGAGTTTTTTTCTTATCCCGCAACTGTATGCAGTCCGCTCCTCCGGCCAGAGAGAGTTCTGCAACCTTTGCATGTGAGACTCCGCCTGATATCTCCTCATCCGTTACAACATAAAGATCATATGCCATCTTTGTCTTTTATCCTTGCATCAACACCAAGTTCAACTGACTTTAACCTGAAAAGCTCATCACATAGTCCTGTTCTGAAAGAATACGGGCCTTTTGAATATACAGAGGCTTTCTCACCGCAAAGACCAAACAAAGCAAGTGCGGATGCGGTTGATTCCAGATAATCATCGGATACCGCTGCAAAAGCACCTGTTAAAGACGCCGCCATACAACCGGTACCTGAGAGATTTCCCATCATGGGATGTCCGTTCTCCACAATAAGAGTTTTTTTGCCGTCTGTTACGATATCCGTTGCACCGCTCATAGCCACAACAGCGCCTGTCAACTCAGAGCATCTTCTTGCAACCTCAAATGCATCACCCTCAAGTGAACCCGAATCAACACCCCTGACTGTTGCCTTTGCGCCGGCAAGCACACCAATCTCACCGGCATTTCCCTTTATTACTGAAATTTTAAGTTCTTCTGTGAGTTTTAAGGCGCTTTTTGTCCGGAGGGCAGTTGCGCCGGCACCGACAGGATCTAAAATTACAGGTATATTAAGTTCGTTTGCCCTCTTTCCGGCAAGAATCATGGACTCAATCTGAGCGGGTGAGAGAGTTCCTATGTTTAGGACAAGTGCTCCTGCTACTGCAACCATCTCTTCTACCTCCTCTTTGGAATCTGCCATAACAGGCGAGGCGCCCGCACATATAGTAATATTAGCGCAGTCATTTACTGTCACATAATTGGTTATATGATGAATTACAGGTTTTTCCTCCCGTAATTTTGTAAGTAGCTCTGCTGCAGTCTTTTTATCCATTGTAATACTATTTGAAAATAATAGAACATATTTCTGATGACTATCGGAATGAAAAAATCCTCCTGCAACGGATATATTGATCTTTCAATATTTGATCTATTCACTATAAAGCCCAAAACAAAGTCGCACTTATCACCTGTTACCAGCTGATAAAAGCACCAATATGATTAACGAGACAAAACGGAACGTAAAATGGATCTGCAAAAAACTCACAGAAATGAAAGGCTCAACAGAAGAGCAGAAGGGCATAATCAGACGGACATGAAAAAGATTGCAGCGGATCCCGGTGCAGGAGGCGGCATCAGGCATCTTAAAACATTATTTAAAAAAGTATAATTACAAAGGCAAGTGATAAAATTAAAAGGTGATTTTATGAAAAAATCAATGGTTATTATTCTTGCCGGCCTTGTCTTGTCTCATGATGATGGCTGCCGGCTGCACAAGCACATCCGGTACAACACCGGCAACACCTGCTGCTGAAGAAATGTCCTCCTGGTCCGGTATATGGAGTACAACATTTACATCTGCGGATTACGCAACCCTGATGCCGGGGGATGACATTACGTTCACCCAGACAGGTAAATCGGTAACCGGAACCTATACTAATCCCGAATAAAATTCCACAGGGTCAATAACAGGTAATGTTGACGGAGATACACTGACCGGAACCTGGTCTGAGTCTGAGAATGGTATCACCAAAACATCCGGTACAATAGAATTTGTAATATCAGCTGACGGAAATTCCTTCACCGGAACATGGGAACACGCAGATGACGCAAGTAAGAATACGTATCTCTGGAACGGAGTCCGTAAATAATATTCCGGCGATCTCTGATTCCGCCAGACTTTTTTTTCATTCACGATTCACGTTCACTTTTTTTTCAATGCAGATAATCCGATATTAACCAATTCGCATCAGATCTCAAGGCCGAAGGAATTGCTCCTGGGGTCATGGACGATGTTGATCTTTAGTCTGTTAAGGCGGACTTAAAACCGGGCGACTTTTTGGTACTCTGCACGGACGGTGTCACGGAAGCTATCAAAGATAAGGACGAGGAGTTCGGGGAGGAACGTCTGCTTGCGATATGACAGGCAACATTTTTTTCATTTACGGTTTTCCGTGAATCGCAAGGGTCCAGGCATGGAGAAAAAGAGCAGAGATACAAAAAAAAGAGAGAAATATTATATTAAAAAATTTCAAAATTAAAGTTTTTTATCCCACCATTCCGGATATTTACTCTTCTGTCTTCTCTGCCACAATCCGGCTCCGATAATTATCAGCAGAATTATTACAAGGGCCAGAATAACCGGCATTAATGATGAGGGCTGACTCTCTGCCGCCGGAACAGGTGCTTCTGTCTGAACAGGCAGGGTGGCTGCAGCAGGTGTTATTTCAGTTGTGGCAGGGGCAGGTGTTTCTGCTTTCTCTTCCAAAATAATCGTCTCTCCCTCCTCTATTCCTATTGCAAACCAGGAAAAGGACGGTGTTTCTGCACTGTAATAGTAGCTGCCGCCCTCCTCCCTGACAAACACTGTCGGAAGGGATACCCAGACTCCTTCAACGTAGTGGAGCATAACGACATCGCCCATTGTATAGCCGTTTTGGGAGAGCCAGCTCTTTGAGACCTCAAACTCAAAAACTCCGCCTGAGATATCTGATGCATCGGCATGATATGTCTTTACCTCCTCGTACTCATACACATCTGTCTCAGGTGCATTTGCTATCGATGAGGGAAGAGAGCTCTGCCTTTTAACAGTCACCATCAGGTTTGGTGTATCATCAGCGACTTTCACCGAGAGTTCGTCGACCGCACCTTTGCCCTCAAAACTAAACGATGCAGTATCTCCGGCTTTCATATTCTGTGAGGCACCGACACCCGTATTGGTGTTTGATCCGCCGCCGGAGGAAGTACCTCCGCCGGATGATGTAGGAGCTGCTGTCGGTGCTGGCGCAGTATATGTAAATGCATCTGTCCCGGTTGCAGTCTGGCCGTCATTATTGGTGACAACAACATTAACAGCTCCGGCTGCATGGGCAGGTGTTGTTGCAGTAATTGTTGTGGCACTGACATAGACACCCGTCGCATCAAGACCTCCGATGGCAACACCAAACAAACCTCCTGATGTGAAATTTGTACCGGTGATTGTCACTGAAGTACCGCCGGCTGTTGAACCGGATGAAGGAGAGATAGCTGAGAATATAGGTTCAAATGTGGTTTCGTTGAAGATATAGGCGGTACCGGCATGGCTACCGCAACTATTATTCAGGTATGCCCCGACAATCGCATTACTGCCATTTATTGAGACAGAATTACCAAATCTGTCACCCAAAGCAATATATTCTGTGGACTGTAATTTCTTTAAAAGACCCCAGTTGTCAACTCCTCCCTCACCTTTTTTGAAGATATAGGCGGCACCGGCACTGCTACCGCAAGTATCATTCTCCTGTGCTCCGACAATAGCATAATCGCCGTTTATAGAGACAGAAACACCAAATTCGTCATTCGCCGCAATATATTCTGTGGAATGTAATTTCTTTAAAAGACCCCAGTTGTCAACTCCTCCCTCACCTTTTTTGAAGATATAGGCGGCACCGGCATCGTTACCGCAAGTATCATTCATATATGTCCCGACAATAGCATAATCGCCGCTTAAAGAGACAGATTTCCCAAATCTGTCATAAATCGCAATATATTCTGTGGACTGTAATTTCTTTAAAAGACCCCAGTTGTCAACTCCTCCCTCACCTTTTTTGAAGATATAAGCGGCACCGGCACTGCTACCGCAAGTATCATTCTCCTGTGCTCCGACAATAGCATAATCACCGTTTATAGAGACAGAACTGCCAAAATTGTCACCTGTCGCAATATATTCTGTGGACTGTAATTTCTTTAAAAGACCCCAGTTATCTAAACCGTCATTTTTGAAGATATAAGCGACGCCGGCAATGTTACCGTAAGTATCATTCTCATATGCACCGACAATAGCATAATCACCGTTTATAGAGACAGAACTGCCAAAATTGTCACCTGCCGCAATATATTCTGTGGACTGTAATTTCTTTAAAAGACCCCAGTTATCTAAACCGTCATTTTTGAAGATATAGGCGGCGCCGGCAACGTTACCGCAAGTATCATTACGAGATGCACCGACAATAGCATAATCGCCATTTATAGAGACAGAATACCCAAACAAGTCATCCGCCGCAATATATTCTGTGGAATGTAATTTCTTTAAAAGACCCCAGTTGTCAACTCCTCCCTCACCTTTTTTGAAGATGTAGGCGGCACCGGCATCGTTACCGCAAGTATTATTCTGGGATGCACCGACAATAGCATAATCGCCACTTATAGAGACAGAATGCCCAAACCAGTCATCCACCGCAATATATTCTGTGGACTGTAATCTTTTTATTAGTCCAAACACAGGATCAATTTTTACCGGATAGACCGCGTCTGTATCATCGATCTCCCAGCATATAATATCCCCGGTAAAAACAAAACCCGATTTTAAGACTCTTCCTTCTGCATCCCATGCCTTAAGCCCGCTGTATCTTAACACCTCTCCTGATTCGTCACAAAATATCAGATCACCTGCATTTAAGACAGGCAGTAGATCTCCCGAGATATCAAATGTTACCAGAAGGCTGCTCTGACCATCCGGACGTTTGTTTATTGTCATTCCCTGTTCAGGAGACATATCCCCGTTCAGATACCATTCCCTGTAGTCAGGCCGGATAATTTCAAGCATCCGCCCGTCAGCATATATGACACCCTTCTCCGCCACAATTAAATTGTCTTCTCTTCCGACGGATGAAAGACTAAATTTTACATAACCATACGGGGAAATAATCGAAGTTCCCGTTTTATCTGACCTGATTTCAAGAGACTGTGCGGAATTAAATGCAGACCACACATTTGTATTCCGGTCATAAACAAAATCCGGGAGATTTTGATCAGGCAATTCATTCTGCAAAAAAATTGCTTTCAGATCAGATGTCTCTTTACCCAGAGGCATCTGAAAATCGCAGGCAGAAACAGGCGATATTCCAACAATCAGAAAAATAACGATTATAAAAAAAATTATCGCTCTGAGAAGAAGAAAAAAATTTTTAAACACACTCAAAACTCCTCTTAAACATATCACATTAATATAAGCAAATTTTTTTAGTAATGACATATAATTTTTCTGCTTTAAAAAAGCCACTTTTGGCTATAATTCCTATAAGAGCGGCATATAGATTATAATTTACCAGATTTTACTTCCAGACTCCCCCTTAACTTTAAATCCCAAAATCAGACCGAATAATTGTGCATCTTAAAATACCGGGATAAGTAGAGACAGGATTCTCAAAATCCCTGAATGCAACCTTTACATAAAATCAAAAGCATAGGAGCACAAAAAGAATAATTACAATGTTTTCAATCGTTACAGGCGGTGCCGGATTTATCGGATCAAACCTTGTTGATGCACTTGTTAAAAGAGGCGATAAGGTTCTTGTAATAGACAACCTCTCCGCAGGAAAAACGGACAATATAAAAGAGCACATAGACGGCGGAAAAGTTGAATTTTTAAAGGCCGACCTGCTCACTTGCGGCTGGGAAAAGAGTTTTTCAGGTGCCGACAGGGTGTATCATCTCGCAGCAGACCCGGATGTAAGGGCAAGTGCCGGTGTTCCAAAGCCCGTCTACGAAAGCAATGTGACGGCAACAATAAATGTTCTTGAAGCAATGCGTGAACACGGCGTTAAAGAGATTGTCTTCACATCGACATCCACAGTCTATGGAGAGGCAAAGGTTATTCCGACACCTGAAGACTATTCCCCGATGATTCCGATATCAATATATGGCGGAACCAAGCTTGCCGCAGAAGCGATGATATCATCTTATGCCGCTACGTTTGATATGAAAGCATGGGTATTCCGGTTTGCAAACATCATTGGAAAAAGGAGCAACCACGGCGTAATCTGGGATTTTGTGCATAAACTAAAAGATAATCCGAAAGAGCTTGAGATACTTGGAGATGGAAAACAGTCAAAGTCATACTTCTCAATAGAGGCATGTGTTGATGCGGTTTTGTTTGCAACCGAAAATTCGGATGAAAATTTCAACTTCTTTAATATAGGATCAGAAGACTGGCTCTCCGTTACAGAACTTGCAGAGATCGTAGTATCAGAATCAGATTTAAAAGATGTGAAATTTAATTACACAGGCGGAGACCGCGGCTGGGTCGGAGACGTCCCAAAGATGCAGCTTTCAGTTGACAAACTCAAAAATCTCGGATGGAAACCGATGACAGATTCCGGAGAGTCTGTAAGATCTGCTGTAAAAACCTTAATTTCCGAGATGAAAGAGAAAAATCAGACCGAATCTTTTAGCTAAACAAAAAAAGGAAGAGAACAGCTGTTAAAAACAAAATAAAAAAGTGAAATTATGAAATATATTGTAATTCTCGGAGACGGAATGGCTGACTGGCCCTGTTGTGAAATTGAGGGAAAGACACCTTTAGAATATGCAAAAACACCCAATATGGACCGAATTGCCCGCGAGGGCAAGTGCGGTATGATCAGGACAGTCCCGGAGGGATTTGAACCCGGAAGTGATATCGCAAACCTTTCTGTTCTCGGATACAACCCAAAAGACTGCTATACCGGAAGAGGGCCTCTTGAAGCGGTAAGCATGGGAATTGACTTAAAAGATGATGATATTGCATACCGCTGCAACCTTGTAACAATAAACGGCGGAGTCATGGAGGATTTTTCAGCAGGCCACATCACATCAGAAGAAGGAAAAGAGCTTTTTAAAACCCTTAATGAAAACCTTCCGGAATCAGTACGCGGTTATCCCGGAATAAGCTACAGAAATCTCCTTGTTTTAGAGAGAGGAGCAGGTTCTGAGTCAAAACCCCCGCATGACATCGTCGGCGAAAATATTGCAGAGTACATACCGAAAGGCAAAGATTCAGAGATTCTTCTAAAGTGCATGGGAATAAGCCGTGAAGTCTTTAAAAACCATCAGGTAAACAAAAAGAGAGTTGCAGACGGGAAAAAACCGGCAACTCAGATCTGGCCCTGGAGCGGCGGGAAAAAACCGGCACTTGAAAATTTCAAAGATAAATACGGAGTCTCCGGCGGGATGATATCTGCAGTTGACCTGTTAAACGGAATCGCAAAGTGTGCAGGAATGAAGATAATCCCGGTTCCGGGTGCAACCGGATATCTTGACACCGATTATGCTGCAAAGGCGGCTTATGCAATAGAAGCATTAAAAGAGCTTGATTTTGTCTATATGCATGTTGAAGCCCCTGATGAGGCAGGCCATCTTGGAAGCATAAAGGAGAAGGTGCTTGCAATTGAGCGTCTTGATGAGGTCATCGGGTTTATCCTCAAAAACCTTGAAAATACAGAGGCATGCATCGCCGTTCTTCCCGATCACCCTACACCGGTTGCACTTAAGACACATACAAAAGATCCTGTTCCTTTTGCTATACTTGGCATGGGAACTGACGGGTGCACTGTTTATTCTGAAAAAGAGGCAGAAGAAAAGGGCGGTTTTAAAACGATTGATGCCGGGGACTTTTTAAGCATCTTTTTCGGACAGAAAAATATCTAAAAACATCTTTTATTCTTTTTAAGAGCATCAGTACCCTGCTTCATCATAAAAGAGACTTTTCAGTGGGGGTAACTCTCATCATCTGCCCTTAAAACATAAATGTTTATACACATTTTGTAGCCGATAGCAGAATAATCTATCCTGAAAATTTTTACAGCCAAATTTATTTAAAAAATAAACATGGCTGATCTCTTTTTTCAGGGACGCGACTGATGACATAAATTAATACAATTCAGGGCAATAAAATTCTATATGAAAAAGGATCTGCTCATGTGGGATGAGACACTCTTCCGCGATATTGAGGTTTTTGAAATAGACTACATTCCGGAGCAGTTCAACCACCGTGACAGCCAGACACGTGAGTTAGCATTCAATATAAAACCGGGGATGAAGGGTGCAAGACCCTTAAACACAATATGCAGAGGCCTTCCGGGAACAGGGAAGACCACATCCGTAAAAAAACTCTTTGAGCAGATTGAAGAGAAGACAAAAAAACTGATACCGGTCTATATAAACTGCCAGATAGACAATACAAAATTCGCAATATTTTCACAGATATATAAGAAGCTCACAAACCGTCCGCCGCCCGCATCAGGGACTTCATTTAAAAATCTCTTTGATATGGTCTGCAAGCTTGTAAATGACAGGGAGGCTGTTCTTTTAGTATGCCTTGACGATGCAAACTACCTGCTCTATGAAAAAGAGATTAACAAGGTTTTATACACGCTTTTAAGATCCCACGAATCAAATGAAGGTGTCAGAATCGGAATTATAACAGTAATATCAGATATGAATGTTGATCTCATGCAGGAGGTTGATCAGAGGGTATCGTCTGTATTCAGACCGTCAGAGATCTATTTCCCGCCTTATGAAGAGGAAGAGATATCCGAAATCTTAAAAGAGCGTGTAATGCAGGGCTTATATCCGGGAGTACTCTCTAATGCAATGCTGGATCTGATTGTTGAGCAGACATTAAAGAGCGGGGATTTAAGAGTCGGAATCGATCTTTTAAAACGCTCTGTTCTTAATGCAGAGATGGATGCAAGGCACGGGGTGGAAAAAGATGATATCTGCCGCGCATATCTGGTTTCAAAGTATGTACATCTCTCACATACTGTGAAAACCTTAAGCGATGACGAGAAGAGGCTTCTTAGGATTCTTGCAAAAATTGCACAGGATGAAAAAGAGATGTCTGCAGGTTTTGTTTTTGAAGAGGTCAAAAAAGAGACGGCAACAGGCTATACCCGCTTTTATGAGATGATAAAAAAGTTTGATGCAATGAGACTTATAAATCTTAATTACAGGGAAGGAAAAGGCAGGACAAGGGTGATTACCCTCCGTTACGATCCGGCCCGCATAACAGCCATTCTGGCTTAAATAAGCCATGTGCGACAATTAACAATACTTATCTATTTTGTTTGTTCATTACTATTTTAGGAGAGAACTCTGATGATTAGTGTTAATGAACTTGCCCTTGATATCTTCGAGGAACTTGCAGAATATCCGGAAGACTACAATGTAGAATTCCATCAGCTCGACAACGGCGCCCGTATGGTTGACTGTGGTGTAAGCACAAGAGGCGGCTACCTTGCAGGAAAACGTTTTACAGAAATATGTATGGGAGGACTTGGAGAGGTCACATTCAGAAACGGACAGATTAAAGGCATCCCGATGCCGTTTATCGATGTAAACACTGACTTTCCGTCAGTCTCATGCCTCGGTTCACAGAAGGCGGGATGGACTGTAAACTCAGGCGGATTCTTTGCAATGGGCAGCGGACCTGCACGTGCACTCTCACTTATGCCTAAGCACACATTTGAAGTAATCGAGTATGAGGATGAGTCTGACTACGCTGTAATATGCCTTGAATCCGACAAACTTCCAAACGGGGAAGTAATGCAGATGATTGCAGACAAGTGCAATGTGGATGTCGCAAATGTGTGTGCAGTTGTTGCGCCGACAGCATCTATCGTCGGTTCAATCCAGGTTGCAGGACGCTGTGTTGAGACAGCCATCTACAAGTTAAACGAACTCGGATTTGACACCAAAAAGATCGAGTCTGCAATGGGTACAGCACCAATTCCTCCTGTCAAGAAGGATTCAACACAGGCAATGGGATGCACAAATGATGCAACAATCTATCACGGTCAGATTTACCTTACAATGAATGCTCCTGAGATTGTTGATTATCTCGACAAGATCCCGTCAAATAAGTCAAGCTCATACGGTGAACCGTTCTATGACACTTTCAAGGCGGCAGGCTTTGACTTCTACAAGATTGACACATCACTCTTCTCTCCGGCAGAGGTCATCATAAACGAACTCTCCGAAGGAAAAGTCTACCGCACAGGTGCTGTCAATCCTGATGTCGTATTAAAGTCATTTGGATTATTATAAAACAGGGGTGAAGATGGGTTTTTTTGAGAAAACCGATCTTTTTCAAACTTTTTCTAATTATTAATTTAGCAGATTTTTCAGATCTCTGTATATATAAGGTAGTTCTTTTTTTGGAGAGATTGCGGTTTTTTATATCAACTGATATGCATATCTGTATGCCCAAAATTTCCTGTGTACAAAATAAAGAACAAAGCCATTAATGCAGATTAAATAGAAAAAAGGATAATAATCCGATGATGAATTTACTCCGTTATGCAATCATAATTTTTCTTATATGCATAGCTGCGGTTTCAGGCTGTATAAATACGGAAACTGATAAAAAAATTACAATAAAAGAAGATAAAGCAGTCATTGTCTCCGATTCCGGATTTTTCATATCTGATGAAGAGAAAAGGCTCAAAATCGAGGTCTTCAGTAGTACAATTGTTGAAAATATAATATCACCGGATATTTTAAAAAGCCTCGGCCATTATCCACAGATAAGTTATGAAATGTCGAAAATACTGATACCAGCAGGAAAAGGAAATCCCCCGCATATTCTTAAAGATACTACTGAAACAATGTACATCTTATCAGGTGAGGCAGATGCCTTTGTGAATGATAAATTATACAATCTTAATGCCGGAGACACCCTTTTTATCCCAAAAGACCTTATTCAGGAGATAAGAAATACAGGTGATACAGAGCTTGTATATCTTTCACTCACATACCCTCCATATAAAGAGGATAATGAAATCATACCTGACAACACCTCATATGAAAAAGACATCTCTGAAAATGCATTGTTAATCAGCAAAAACGAAACTGGAAAAATGGTTTTTTTCAGTGATGTTTGGATATACAATATTTTAAATCCTGATATATTATCGGCACACATTACTGACTGTTCGTTTAACCAAGGTCTTGCCCTCGCGAAAATTCCCAAAGGGAGCATGACAGCCCCGCATATTCTTGAGGGCACCACCGAAGTCATGTATTTTATTTCAGGAGAGGGGATTCTCAACGTAAATGAAAGGGCTATGATTGTAAAAGAAGGTCGTACGGCATATATTCCTCCCGGTGCATACCAGAGCCTGTATAACACAGGAGAAGATTTCCTTATATATCTGACAATAACGGACCCTGCATACAGTGAATCCATTGATTCATCTGTTGCAGTATGAATTAATCAGACATTGGAAATATAAAATTTTTTTAGGATTACTGATTATTCAGCCCTTCAAGTATGTCCTGATAGCTGCTTATCGTCTTTTCATAATTGCCAAGAATCTTTCCGGCCACAACAGGGTATAACATGGGATTTATCTCAACAGCCTTGTTGTATGCATCAATTGCTTTTTTATGACTCTTTAAGGCGTCAGTAGCTGACTCCTTCATGCCGGAATCCTTTGAGCGTGTTATGTCAAGAGAGGCGTACATATCCTCTATCTGGCCTTCTGTAAGAAGCGATTTGTACAGGTATGCATCACCAATACCAATCCATGCTGCAGTATTTTCCGGATCGGCTTCAATAACAGAGTTATATACATCAACAGCCTCATCATAGCGCTGAAGCTTTAAAAGAAGCTCTGCCTTTTCCATAGCATCAGCATATTCCTCCTGACTGTCGGAGACCGAATTGCTGCCATACCCAGCCAAAGCCTCGTCATATGAAAGATAAGCATTCTTATAGTCCCCTGTCTGCACATAAAGACCCCCGAGCGTATCCCAGTCATCCGCTGACATTGACTCAGGGCTGTATAATACAAGAGACTCCTGGACAGACAGGGCTTTCTCATATTCTCCTGCGGCAGCAAGAAGTTTTGCCTTTCTCTTAAGAATCTCAGTATTGTATGGTGAATCCTCCAAAACCCAGTCACAGGCAGAAAGACCCCATTCGTATCTGTCGTTTTCAAGACCGTAATCTGCAATTAAAACAGCCGTCTGCTCTTTTAAGCCCTGATTAGATGCGATAACGGTTGATACCGCAAAATAAAGCAGCAGAAGTATAAAAACCGTGTATATGACTGTCTTAACTTTCATGAGAAAACCTGCTTTTTTAACTATAATATTCTTTTTATTTATCAAATTTTCTTTATCTGAAAATAGTATTTATTCTTTAAAATCTCTCATTTCTACGCCATGCTGCATTTAATGCAAAAAACCGTGCAAAAAGGGACAGGATTATATAATCAGGGATAATTTATTATATATTATATGCGGGATTTTAACAGAAGCGAAGCGATGACAGGACTGGAGTTAATTATTGTCATCGCAATTCTGTGCATTTTTTTATATATCTCCGGAAGTATTGTATTCAATGCTGTAATGCCAGGCAAAAGTCCGGAGAGCCCCGGAGGACTTGTGGGTTTTGCCGTGGATGAATCAGATGAGATACTTATGACTGACGGCACATCCTATGGCGCCCAGAATACAGGAGGTGTCTTTCTGAGTGTGGAGCTAAACCCAAAAGAACAGTCAAATACAGATTTGGGAAGCTGTACAATACCTATAAAACTTTTTATAGGCCGGCAGGTCGCAGTTGACCTCAGCACGGCAGAGATAATATTCAAATATAATGAAATTACAGAAACACTTTATTATTCTGAAAAAAGGCCATTAATAAGCCCATGCTGGACTATCGCAGACAAATCCAGTATGATTCCCCTGTCATCTGCTGATGAAGACAATGTGCTTGAACCAAACGAGATCTTTACAGTGCTTGTATACCCAAAGACAAATGTTCCCGCACACGAAGAGTTCTCAGTCTCCATTACACCCGAATCAGTTCATCCGTTTGTTGTAAAAACAGTTGTTCCTCCGGAGATAACAAAGCACAGAATTGTTGAACTTCCCATATAAAAATCAGGAGGAAGAGAAGTGTTTTCCGGAAAAGAGGAGAAATTTGCACTAATAATTCTTTTTTTAGTCTTTGCAATAATTCTTGGATCACATTTTATTCTGTCAGGTATTGATAAATCATCTTTTGCTGAAGAATATAAAAACACCTCTGAAGAAGGGGAATTTGTATATTATGAGGGATTTGCATCAGATATCCTTGAGACAAAAACAGGAGGGCACCTTATCATTGAAACTGACGGCCCTGTTATATTTATTGCAAAGGGGGCTTTTTTAAAGGATTTAATAAATGAAGGTGACGGGATAAAAGCAACAGGCGAAGTTTCTGTTTACAACGGTAAAAATGAGATAATTGTTGATGATATTAATGATATTCAGTATTTCAGGATCGATTCTTAAATTATCATTTAGCTGAAGAGATCATCATCGTCTTCATCCAGATAACTGCTTTTCTTATGCTCCTCTGATTTTTTAACGGAAACGGCCTTTTCATGACCGGGGTTTACAGCAGAACGCGGGGGTGAGCTCTTAGGCTTTCTCTGATCAGTATATCCAAATCCGGTATAGAATGGATCATTACTTTCTTTTTTCTGATCCGTGGATTTAACAGGCAAAGATGCGGCCTGTTGAGTCTCTCCTGTTTCAAGAGGATGTGTGGCAATATTTGTTTCAAATATATCCGAAGTCTCCTTTTTTGAGGCAGGTGAACTACTTTTAAAGCTTGTCTCTGATTCAGGGAGTTTTTCAGCTGCTTTTTTCCCTCTCCCCGACATCCACCCGGCATCTTTTGAGCCGAATCCGTTTGAAAAGATATCGGAGTCAGTGCCGATTGAAGAGCTTTCACGATACTTTTTTGTTGAACGTAAAGACCCGAAATCAGTCTCAAAAATATCTTTATTCCTCTCTTTCTTAAGGCCTGGATCTGTTTTTTTCTCATTATCTGAAGAGTCCGAATCCATATCAAAGGAATCCCCTCTCTCATAATCTTTTAAGTCACCGGATCCGCCTGAAGTTTTTAATTCATTTAAGAGAGATTTATCTTTTATTTTCCTTTTTTTTCCCTCTATTCCGTCGCCTTCAAGACCACCGGATATTATATTCTCTCTTGGCATGTTGTAGAGTTATGGCTTTAGAATCTTATTAATTTTGAGGCAGAGAAAAAAATTGCTTATATTTCACATAAAAAGATTAAGAATTAAAACAGGACTTAAAGTCCTGTTGCAGGCTCAAGCGCCCAGGAAGGCATCTCAGGAGAGAATCCGAGTGCCCAGGTAATTATTGTAAACATGAATATTGTCAGAATTACAACTCCGATTATATTTAAAACCCAGCCTGTCCTTATCATATCCCTCATTGTAACATATCCCGAACCGTATGCAACAGCATTCGGAGGGGTTGCCACAGGGAGCATAAATGCCATAGAGCATGCAAATGCAGCTGTAAGCATCAAAAAGTAGGGATGAATACCCATACTTATTGAGGTTACTGCCAGAATCGGCATCATAACAGACGCTATTGCAGTGTTTGATGTGACCTCGGTTAAAAGAGAGACTAAAATTGCAACAACCAAAACCGCTACAACAATCGGAAGTCCGTGCATGACGCCCATATAGCCCATTATGACATTTGCAAGACCACTTTTTATAAAGGCTGTTGAAAGACAGATTCCACCGCCGAATAGTATGAGAATCCCCCAGGGGATCTTTTTTGCCCATTCCCAGTCCATAGTGTAAATTCTCTTCTCACGATTCACAGGAAGTAAAAAGAGCAAAACCGCACCGGCAATTGCTATTGTGGAATCATCAACAAACGGGAGATATGTGGTTATTCCGGGGATTAATATATCACCTATCTGCTTTTCAGACCTCATTATCCAGGCTGCGGCAGTCAATACAAACACAATCAGTGTCCATTTTTCTCCCGGGCTCATCTCCCCGAGATTCCTTAATTTTTCGTGGATTATCTCCTTTCCGCCGCTGATTCTTTCAGGCATATGCCTGTATGGTCCGTATACAAGCCAGATCCATGAAAGAGGGAGGAAAACACAGGCAAGCGGAAGACCGAATTCCATCCATGTAAAGAAGTCTATAGAAGGCGCCTGTGGAAATATTGTCTCCATCTGGGCAACAAATATGCCATTTGGAGGAGTTCCGATTATTGTTGCAAGGCCGCCGATTGTTGCCGCATATGCAATTGATATAACAAGACATATCGAAAAATCCCTCTGGCTCTCTGTCATATCCTCAGTACCCGAAGCCGTTTTGGGGAGAATGGTGAGTATTATTGCAATTGCAATCGGAATCATCATCATTACTGTTGCAGTGTTTGATATCCACATTGAGAGAAAGGCGGTTGCGACCATGAATCCCAATATCAGCATTCTGGGCGATGTTCCAACCCTGTTGATTATGTGAAGAGCAATTCTTTCATGCAGACCCCACCTCTGCATTGACATTGCGATTATAAATCCGCCCATGAACAAAAAGATGATCTTGTCTGCATAAGGAGAACATGCCTCTGCAGGACTCAGAACACCAAGGAGCGGAAAAAGAATTACCGGCATTAAAGCTGTTACCTGAATCGGAATTGCTTCTGTTATCCACCATATAACCATCAGGATTGTGGCAGCAGCAACGTATTTTGCATCAACAGGAAAAACAGACGGGTCAACAGGAATTATCAGTACTAAAAGAAATACCAGGATCCCAATGTACCGGCCCACTGTTTTTTTCATAATTAACAGATTTGTTTTTTTGATATAATTATGTTACTTTTTAAAAAATAGAGATTTAATGAGGTTTTTTTGATTGAAATCCCCAAATAACTCGAGATTCGTTTTTAAACTTTTTATCTGAAAATAAAGATTTTTTAAAAGCAGATGACACCTGCTGTAAATGAAAGACTTTTTGGTTTAACAGGTTAAGATTAAATCTTTCAGAATTCAAAGGGATGCAATATGGAAAGTTTAAGGGGCAGATTAAAAAATCCTAAGGCAGTTATTCTTACATTTGTTGTACTATTTTCAATATTTCTCGAATATTATGTTCACCTGTATCTTGGCATAACAATAATATATACACAGTTTTTTTATGTTTTAATAGCAATCTGTGGTTTCTGGTACGGACGGAAAGTTGTATTTATAGGAATTTTTCTGGCAATTATGACTCTTTCAAACACTTTTATTCTCACAGGCGGATTCAGCCCTGATTCTTTAATAAGAGGTCTTATGTTTGTGCTTGTCGCGATGGTTGTCGGGGAGTTATCGCATAATGTTGAAAAAGAACACAATGCCCTGATTGCATACATAAGTGAGGCAACAATGCGTGTTAAAAGCCCTGCAGCCTCAATAAAAAATAATCTGGAAGAGATATCCGAACAAACAGACGATGAGGACTTAAAGACAGTCCTTGGCATCCAGATCAAAAACGCTTCACAGATTATAGACAATATACAGGAGATTAACAGAAATATTGTTGAGAAAGAAAATGATATCCCTGATGCATACAGGGAATTTCTGACAAAAAATTCATAAAATAAATCTTTTCAGACAATTTTTTGCTGCCCCGGATATTCAGATATTAATACATAGGTATTCTCTGAATTAAAGAGAAAAATCTCTCTTATGACTTATATTAAGGACTTTGCCTTTTTTTCATTTTACCATAAATTAGATGCCTGTAAAGCGACAACCAGATAGTGCAGTATTAAAAATTAAATGATATCCGGTTTTAAAATTATGGCGGTATATAATGGAATTTCGTGAGATTGTGTCTGTTTCACAGGGCCCTTTAAGCATAATGAACCCATTAAGCCTTGAAAAAGCTGTATACATGGGTGAGATTGCAGGTATGTCGGAAGACACCTCGGTTATTGATTTCGGATGCGGCAACGGAACCGTTCTTGGAGTCTGGGGGGATAATTTTGGCATATCAGGTGTGGGAATAGAGATACGGGAAGATGCCTGCAGAACAGCCGTTATGACAATAGAGGAGCTCGGCCTTTCAGATAAGATCTCAATTTTCTTTGCCAATGCATCAGAATATGAAAAAGAGGAGGCAGAGTTATACGATTTTGCATCGGCTCTCGGTTCATCACAGATCTGGGGAGGATTTGAAGAGACCCTTGACGCTTTATCCGGATTTATAAAAGAGACAGGCTCAATAATAATCGGAGAGCGCTACTGGAAAAAAGATGCGGTCGCACCTGAATTCTGCCGCCAGTGGTCAGAAATTCTTACGGAATATGAGATACTTCAGATAATAAGAAACACAGGTTTTGAGCTTAAGTCAGTAATAAGGGCCAGCGATGATGACTGGGACATATATGAGTCTGCAATCTGGAGAAACTGCCAGGAGTGGCTCTCAGATGAAGAAAACTTAAAAAATCCGGACTATGAAGATGTCCTGAACTATTTCAGAAGAATTCAGGAGGAATATCTTGCATATGGAAGGGAATATATCGGATGGGCAATGTACCTGATTTCGCCTCTCCAATAAAGCATAATAGTGGTGATTTTTTTGAATAATTTCAATAAATATTCATTTGTAGCATATATACCAAACAGGCCCGGTGCACTCAATCTTGCTGCAGGAATAATAACAGAACTTGATGGAAATATCAACAGAATACATTACGACAGGCAGATAGACTCTCAGACCGCATTTTTTGAGGTTACATGCTCGGAAGATGCCTACAGTATGATAAAAGAGAAGCTTTCTTCGGTAGGTTATCTTAGAAATTCACTGAGAAGTCTTCCTTTCCTGAAGTTCAGTGTAAATCTTCCCAACCAGCCCGGTGCACTTGAAGAGTTTTTAGAGATGGTATCAGATGCAGGTGCGTATATCGGATCAATAGATTTTGATGATACCGGAAGTTTTCCTGAAACAGTATTTGTAAGCATGAATCTTGAAGAGGAGAACAGAGCAGAAGAGCTTCTTGATACATTAAAAAACCGCTACAGGATAGATATAATCGATTATGATACAACCGGCGGGACTCTTGACAAAACGGTTTTTTACGTCAGGTTTGCCCGCCAGCTAAGACAATTTCTCGAGGATGATGACGAAAAGCTCTTAATAGACTTTTTAAAAGACATAAATCATACAGTCCAGGAGCTTACAAAGCTTGGCGAAAACCCGGGTGAGATCTTTGATAATTACATACAATGCGGGGAATTTTTAAAATCAACCAAAGGAAACGGTTTTTATGCAGATGTTCAGGAGATTCAGATAACTCCGGATATGACACTCTTCTGTTTCCAGATGCCGGGCGGAGGCAGCATATTCATCCTTGACACACCAGACGAGATTGTAATGACAGACACGGGATACGGAATCTACGCTGATGACGCAAAGAAGATGTTTTCATATTACGGACTTGACATTGAAAAGAAACTCTCGTATATCATTATAACGCACGGGGATGCAGACCACTGCGGTGCAGGAGGAGCATATGATGTCACTGCCTATATGCATCCTGCAACTCTTGAGATAATTAAGTGTGGAAACCGTGCCTGGGGATCAAAAAGTGAAAAGTCAGTCCTTGAAAAGGTTTACACCACTATGATTGCACTGTTTTCTCACTGGAATCCTCCAAAAGAAGAAAATATACGCATGTTTCCTGAGACTTCAAAAGAAACCTTTTATGGATTTCCCATCCTTGCAGGATTGTCAATCGGAGGTCTTTTGTTTGAAATTTTTCTAAGTATGGGAGGCCACCAGTTCGGCCAGCTCATAATATTCTGCAGGGAGGCGGGGCTTTTGTTTACCGCAGACAGTCTGATGAATTTTTCAAGCTTTACAGAAGAACGTCGCAGATACAACTCAATTGCAGATTTTCTTGTGACATCGGTTAATGTTGACAGCACACTTGCACGTGAGGAGAGAAAAGGTATTCTTGAAATTGTAAAGAAATATGAAGAGGATACCGGAAAAAAATGCCTCATATGCGGCGGCCACGGAACAGTTTCTATATTAAATGAAGAAGGAAAACTCCAGTCATACAGTGAGCCGGAGCATTATACGCATTCCTGAACAGATCCAAAAATAAAAATATATTTTAACAGAATTACTTTTTTTCAAAAATTTATAGCATTTAAAACATTTAAAAAAAAAATGCCACAGGGGGACATATAAAGTAGCTTTTTATATGTAAAATTCTTATAAGAGTTCATGGGCAACACAGGAGATTATTATAAACTGGTTTTTGATCGTGCAGGGACGGGCCTTCTGGTTGCTGATTCAAAAGGGATTGTTCTTGCCGCAAACAAAACCTTCTGCGATCGTTCGGGATACGGTCTGGAAGAGCTTGTCAATAAAATAAAAATCAGCTCATTCATTTATAAAGAAGATTCACAGAGAGTTAATAAAAAATTCAGTGAGCTTACAAAGTCTAAAATCTCAGACGATTCCATACATGAATTCAGATTTGTTAAAAAGAACGAAGAAACAATTGATGTTGCAGCAACATTCTCCTTTGATCCCAAAACAGATTCTGCCATTATAACTATTCTTAACATATCCGATAAAAAGAAGATTACACAGTCACTCAGACGACGGGATTCAATTTTAGAAGCGATAAATTACGCCTCAAACATTTTTTTGAGAACAAAAGACTGGAAGGATGTTATGCCTGACATACTAAAGGCTCTCGGAGAGGCATCCGGAGTTGCAAGGATATACTGCTTTGAGAACTCTGTTGATGAGAAGACAGGAGAAATCCTGATGAATGAGAGATTTGAATGGGCATATAACAAAAAAGAGGGCCAGATTAACAATCCAAAAATGCAGAAGCTATCATATAAAGAGGCAGGAGTTTTAAGGTGGGAAAAGAGCCTCGGTAAAGGAAAAACAATATATGCAGATATAATCTCGGTAGATGAAGAAGAAAAAAAGAATATGGAGATGCTCGGAGTCAGATCATCAGTCATTGCTCCGATATTTTTAAATGACAGATGGTGGGGGTTTGTAGGGTTTGATGAGACAAGAGAAGACAGGGAATGGACTGATGCAGAGATTGACACACTGGGAGCAGCAGCAGGAATAATCGGAAGCGCAATTTATAAGCAGGAAAGCTATGAGGCACTTACCGCATATATAGCCGAGTCTGCATTAAGGTTAAAAGAGCCTGTGATAATCGTCAGAGACAATATAAAGCAGATTAAAAATGACCTGACTGAAAATATAATCTCAAAGGAGAGTATAATGACAAGAATTGACATTCAGGTGAAAAACATGGATCAGATAATTAAAAACCTCAGAGATCTCAATATAGCAATAGTTGAGAAAAGAAGTGAGATTCCTGATGCTTACAGGGATTTCATTTCACGTTAGGCAAGGTTAAAAATGATAATTTCAGACGATAATCCTGGCAGGGCACAGATATCCCTTATACTCTCACCGCCTGAGAAACTTAAGGAGAACAATATTGAAATTATAAAAGAGATTACCAAAGAGAGTGATCACAGTGCTGTAATAATAATTACAATAAATCAGCCGGCACAATATCTCAGAGAGCTCTATTCAATAAAAGGAATCGATCTGGAGAAAGTCACATTCATTGATGCAATTACAAAATATGCAATGGGAAAAGCTGATGATGACATCCCGCAATGCATATTTTTAAATAATCCGGCCGATCTTACATCACTTTCGATAGCTGTTTCAGAGACTTTAAAAAAAATGGAGGGTAAAAAGCCATGCATTTTCATAGATTCTGTAAATGCAATGCTTATCTACCTTCCTTCAACAAACATAACAAAATTCATTCATTTTGTAACAAACAAACTTAGAATTTTTAATCTTTCAGGAATTTATCTTGCAGCAGAAAGCGGTCTTGACCCTGTAATCATGTCACAGCTTCTGACATTCACAGACAAGGTCATCAATATGGACGGCGATGAAAAAAGCGAGTGATAAATCAGGAAAAAAAGTCTTTTTTTGCAGAAAAGAGAGTAACTCTCTTTTAAGGGTGTTTTTGGATGAGAGAAGCCTTTTAAGCACCTTCTTATTGTAAGAGTTATAAGCTGTCTTCCTTCTGGTAATATTCAATTCTCTGGAGTATATGGCCTAAAACCTGCTCTTCAAGCGGAAGTCTGTCCTCCGGAGAAGAGAGATATGCACAGGCATATGCAAATATTAAGGCATTATCACGCTCAAACTCAAGAGGTACCTTAAGATTTTCTTTTTTGGGGGGAATAGCATAATATTTTTTATCTTCTCCTGAAAACCTGCATTCCGTCTCTTCAGGCATTTCATATCCATATGTCTTTGTCGGGTCGCCGCCCTCCCAGTTAAACTCGGATATTACTGATTTTTGTGATGGCAAAAGCTCAACTGAATGGGTTCTGATTATTTCAACAGCGCATTTCAGGGCTTTTCTTTCCTTATCCCCATCAAGCCTGGCTATAATTTTATCCGCTCTTCCTATCGCCCTGTCATAAAACCCTGTCCGGTAGCCTATAAGCATAGATGCAATTAGATGACCGGTATTATCTGAAACCATCGGAATTTTATCCCCAAGACCTGCCATAAAATTTGAAAGTTCCTTTTCTGCCTCTAAAATTCCCACAACAAAAACCTCTTCCTAGATTATATTGTACTGATTTAGAAATAGCCATTAATAATTAAAGAGTATTTCTGAAAAAAAATAATTCTATAAACAGGAAATTAATAGAAACTTTTTGAATAAAATTGTTTGTTAACTAAGACCAATCTTATCTTTAAGGGAGGAAATTTCTTGCTGATTCTCTTCAAGTATACTAAAAACAGGATCCAGTTCTGCCTCAAACAGATCTCTGAAGTCCATCCCGCTGACCTGCGGAGTATATGTGTCACAGATCAGATCCTTAAGACTGAAAAGAACATCCTGCTGTATTAAAAGCTCGGAGAACCGTCTCTGCTTCTCCTCACATAATCCTGCTTCTCTTAGCAGAGCTGCTGATTCTGCTGCTTTTTTTCTTCGCCCGAACACCATTTTTATAATATCTTCAAGTTCTGAAGGCTTTACAGGTTTCATGACATAGCCTTCAAGAAGAGTTCCATAGTTCATAAAATCACCAGGAACTGGGGCTTTTGCAGTCATCATTACAACAGGAATTTTTTTTGTCACAGGATTCTTTTTTATTATCTGAAGAGTTTTCCAGCCGTCAATAGGCTCCATTATAATATCAAGAAAGATCAGATCAGGCGTTTTAGAGGCGAGGACCTCCAGGCATTCCAGCCCGTCATAGGCAACCATGGATTCATATCCAAGTTTGTTTAAAAAATTGCAGTAGAGATTGGTAAGGGCTCTTGTGTCATCCACAATCATAATTTTATTCATATATCCTGCCTCTTTCCTGATATCTACCTGATTTTTAAAAAGATCCATACAATTTAAAGATTAAGTTTAACCGATATGCAAAATTATTAATTATAATCTTTTCTCAACTAATGACTGATATTATTTTTTTATTCTGTTCTTTTAAGTATATCAGAGTTTGTCCAACCAGCCTTTTTGCATATAAAATTAACTCTAAAATCAGTCAGTCCCATTTTTCAAGACATCTTCAGGTACATTTA
>JAFGWE010000016.1 GCA_016937345.1 Methanomicrobiaceae archaeon | reverse complement strand
TTTCCAAATATCATGTATGGGACATTGTACCCGATTCCATGAAAGAGAAGGTTCGGTCTGAAATATACCCATCAATGATGCAAAAAGGATTCTGGGAAGGAGAACAACAATATCAAAACATCAAAACAGGGAAACTAATAGATGTCCATTTGATGACTTTTACCATCAGGGATCCTGATACAGGTGCACCAATGTACTATGCCAATGTATCACTCGATATCACAGAGATAAAAAAAGCCAATAAAGCCGTCGTCAAAGAGAAAAAAACAGTGGATTATATTCTGGAAAGCCTGCCGGGAATGTTTTACATGTTTGATAGTAAAGGCCGGTTTGTACGCTGGAATAAAAATTTTGAGACGATAACAGGACATTCCGGTGATGAAATTTTAAAGATTTCACCTCTTGAGAATATTATTGATAAAGATAAAGACCGGGTTTCCAATGCCATAAATAATGCTTTTTCAAAGGGCTATGATGAAGTAGAAGCTGTTATTGTCACAAAAGACGGCAAAAAGATACCATTCTTCTTCTCGGCATACAGAAAAATAATTGATAACACTCCTTATATCCTGGGAATGGGACTTGATATCACAAAAACAAAAGAGGCAGAAAAAGAAATTGCAAAACTGGCATTAATAGTACAGCACTCAGGAGAATTCATAGCTCTTGCAGATAAAGACGGAAAAGCCACTTTCATAAATGAAGCTGGGGCAAAATTGGTTGGAATTGAGCAGAACGACATTTCCAAATACAAAATGGGGGATCTTTTTGCCAGTGATATTAAAGAAAAATTAAATGCCGAAGTTATTCCTGCAATAACTAAAAAAGGATCATGGGAAGGAGACCTCCAGTATATAAATCTTAAAACAGGAGTCCCAGTCGATGTCCATACAATGTCTTTTTCCATAAAAGATCCGGAAACAAAAGAACCTTTGTACCTTGCCAATGTATCACTTGACATCACAGCCAGGAAAAGAGCTGAAGAAGCCCTCGCCAGGGAAAAAGCCAATGTAGAATATATTCTTGACAGTCTGCCAGGAATGTTTTACATGTTTTACATGATTGATGAAAAAGGTCAGTTTGTCCGCTGGAATAAAAATCTTGAAACACTGACTGGATATTCCGCAGAAGAGGTTTTAAAAATGAAACCTCTGGAGTTCATTGATATCAGATATAAGGATTTAGTTAATGAATCACTCAGTAAAGCTTTTTCAGAGGGCTACGCAGATATGGAAGCAAATATTGTCACAAAAGACGGCAAAAGGATACCATTCTTCTTCTCGGCAAACAAACAAATTATCGACAACACACCATATATCCTTGGAATGGGCCTTGATATTACAACGACAAAAGATGCAGAGAAAGAGATTGCAAAACTGGCAGCAATAGTACAAAATTCAGGAGAGTTCATTGCCCTTGCAGATAATGAAGGTCAGTTAACTTTTATAAACGAAGCAGGAGCAAAGATGGTTGGAATTAACAGAAATAATATATCCATGTACAAAATAGTGGATGTATTACCGAACGACCAGCAGGAAAAATTAAATTCTGAGATTCTTCCTACTCTAAAAGAAAAAGGATTCTGGAAGGGAGATCTCAGGTATCGGAATATTAATACAGAAAAATTAACTGACGTTCATGCGATGACTTTCACCATAACGGATCCTGATACAGATAAGACCCTGTACCTCGCCAATGTATCACTGAATATCACTGACAGGAAAAATGCTGAGGCAGCATTAAAGGAAGTAAATAAAAAACTCAATCTTCTCGGAAGTATCACACGCCATGACATACTAAACCAGGTGACAGGTGCACAGGGCTACATGGAAATTCTGGAGATGGACGGAGCACTTCCCCCTAATAGCAAAATAGAGAAATACTGTTCAAAAATACAGGGTGCAATAGAAACTATAAAAAGACAAATCCTGTTTACAAAGGATTACAAGGATTTGGGGGAGCAGTCTCCTGAATGGTATAATGTAAAAGATATCATCAACAATAATTACAAGAATCTAGGATTTAAGGAGATAAAACTGATAAATGAAACAGAAAATCTGGAGGTTTATGCCGATCCGCTGTTTGAAAAGGTAATTTACAACCTCTTTGACAATGCCGTAAAGCACGGTGATAAAATTACAATAATAAATTTTTATTTCAAAGAGTCAGAAGACCATCTGGATTTAATATGTGAAGATGACGGAGTGGGAATTCCTGAAGAATACAAGGAGAAAATATTCAAAAGGGAGTATTATAAGAACACAGGTCTTGGCCTGTTCCTTTCCAGGGAAATCCTCTCAATTACAGGCCTCTCAATAGAAGAAACAGGTGAATTCGGGAAAGGAGCGAAGTTTGTGATACATATTCCAAAAGAAATGTTCAGGTTTGGGGAGCTGTAATTTGGAATTACTTAAAACAAAAAGACTGACACTTATCCCTGTAACAAAGGATATTTTAAGGTATGAACAAACAAAAAACATACTCCCTGACAGCCTTTCAGAAATATTCATACCTGAAAACTGGCCGCATGAATCAATAACAAAAGATGTACTTGAGGTTTTTCTCTCTCTGTTGAATGAGAACAGACTATACAATTTTTACTGGATTTTTGAAAAAGAAGCAGGCGAGCAGATCCTTATCGGAAGCGGGGGTTTTATAGTTCATGATAACGGGGATTATGAACTTGGATATTCAATTCTCAAACAGTATGAAAATCAGGGATATGCAACAGAGGCAGTTAAAGCCACTATTAAATGGTTAACTGATTCAGAATTTGATAAAAATATATTTGCAAAGACAGAAGCTGAAAATTATCCTTCAATAAGAATACTTAAAAAAAGCGGATTTTATAAATCTGGTTTTGAAGAAAATACAAATCTTTTGATATATTCTTATTCAAAAAAAGAAACTTAGTCATCCCTACTAATTATTTAGCAGTTATAACAGATTGAAATAAAAAAAATAACCTGGATTATCTCTTAATCGGGATTTGAATCTCTGTCAGAAGATCCTGTGGCTCTGTTTCAGATGGATCATTTAAGTAAATCTGCCTCTCCGGCCCTGTTGTCTCAAGCCCCATTTCAGCCGCAAACGAAAATGCATTTCCAAATGCAACCGAGAATCCTTCATGCTCATAAGGTCCTTTGTAGATTACTGAAATTACCCTGCATGCAGGAATGGTTCTCAAATCATATGCAGGATTATCAATTGAAATCTGCCCCTGTACAGGTACAGCCATCTCAATATCGGCATCTGTCTCCCTGTATTCATTGTCATAGCATATTGACATGCAGGGCCCTGTAATCTTTACTCCGTTCTTCTGATTTTCAGGACTAAAGATTATCCTCATAAGGTCCTCTGCCACTCCTGAACATACCTCCTCATATGTACCTGTTCTTCTTCCAGATATTACTCTTACAGCCATAACTTCTTTTATTACCGGTTCTGATACATTCATCTTAAACAACTCCACAAAATCTCTTTTTTCCTTTAAAAGAGAGGCAATATTCTCCAGCCGGTTAATCTCCGCAAGTGTTTCACTATGCCGTTTTGAAAATAACCCCAAAATTACATCATCAGCACCGCTATCTATCGCAGATAAAATCTGTACTATCTCTGAAAGACCAAAGCCAAGGCTGCAGAGCGTTTTTATCTTAAGTGCAGTCTCAATCTGATCGATTGTATAATAGCGATAACCTGTAAAACGGTCCTTAAAACCAGGAACAAGAATTCCACGGCTGTCATAAAGACGCAGCGCCCTCTGCGAGAGAAATGTAAGCTGTGAAAATTTACCTGTGGTTATATTTCCGGCTGCCATATTACATCAGATAATTGTTTTAAATAGGATATAGGAGATATTTCTCTAACCCGGGTAAGAGTTTTTTTAATCTCAGAAAAATATTATCCAAAATAATCTCAGGGAGACTTTTTGCAGTCGTCATTTCCGTTATGGGCAAGATACCATTCATTTGCCCTCATAAGATCAACAGGGGTTCCGACATCAATATGAATCCCGTCAATTTTTTTATACAGAACATTTTTTCCTTCATCTATCTGAAGCTTTATAGAATCGGTGAGCTGAAGCTCCCCCTTATGTCCGGGATTTGTCCTTTTGATTGCATCAAAAATATCTCTGCTGAACACATATGCTCCAAGAGCACCGAGACTGCTCTTTGCATTCTCAGGAGATGGTTTTTCGACCATATCCAGAATTCTGTTTTTATTCGGTGTAATTATACCATGACGGGTAACATCCATAACCTCTGCAACACCGACTGTTGTATCCCCTTTCTGCTCAATATGAAAATCAATCAGTTCCTTTAAAAATGTCTTTGGTGCAAAAAAATTGTCACCTAAAACGACAGTAAATGTCCCGTCTATTACATGTTCTCCGGCAAGAACGGCATCACCAAGACCCTTTCTCTCATCCTGAACAACATATGTGATATTTACGCCAAATTTTTTCCCTGAGCCAAAATAATCAGAAAGTCCGTGTTTTTGCGGACTTGTGACAATTACAACCTCTTCAATACCTGCAAGCTGCATTGCGCATACAACATGCTCAATTACAGCCTTATCACCGACCGGCAAAAGCTCCTTTGGAATAGCATTGGTAAAAGGGCCAAGTCTTGTTCCGGATCCGGCGGCAGGTATAAGTCCCTGTTTTACCAGCATATACCTTCCCTCTCATTTATTGAAAGAATACGTCTTCCCTCAATGATTACTTTGGATTTCATAAGATTAAACTCGTCATTAAGTTCTGAAAATTCAGGCCATTCTGTCATTATAAGACACCCGTCTGCATCACATAGCGCATCAGAAGAACTGCTGCAATACTCAACATCAGGATACACTTTGCGCATCGTATTGGTTGCCATAGGATCATATGCACTGACCTGTGCACCTTTTTTTAGAAGAGCACAAATAACAGGAATTGATCTTGAGTCACGGATATCATCTGTGTTATCCTTAAATGCAAGACCGAGGACTGCAATCTTTTTGTTCTTTAAGGGACCTGTTCTTTTTTCAAGGATCTCAACCATTTTTAAAGGCTGGTTTTCATTCACATCAAGCACGGAATTTAGCAGAACAGGATTGATGCCTTTGGACTTCGCAAGAGATACAAGGGCGGATACATCCTTTGGAAAACAGCTCCCCCCGAATCCTGCACCGGCATTCAAAAAAAACGGAGAAATTCTGTGATCCATCCCGACACCCTTCATCACGTCATATACATCAATTCCTAGAATTTTACAGATGTTGCCTATTTCATTTGAGAATGAGATTTTTGTCGCCAGAAATGCATTTGAGGTATATTTTATCATCTCTGCAGCGGTTGTTTCGGTGTGCAAAATTTCACCCTTAATTCCCGAATATAATTTTTCTGCAATATCTGCTGCCTTCCTACTTTTGCTTCCGATGACAATCCGATCCGGATTCATGAAATCATAAACTGCAAGGCCTTCCCGTAAAAATTCAGGGTTCATCACAAAACCAATATCATCGTCTGTCTTTTTTGAGGATTTTAAAACATAAGGTTTTACAATATTTTCAGTGGTTCCTGGAGGCACCGTGCTTTTTACAGCGACAACATGATATCTTCCGGTTGTTTTCCCAATAATTGTCCCTATCGAAGATGCTGCAGCCCTTATATACTCAAGATTTGCCGAACCGTCCTCACCCGGAGGAGTCCCTACACAGATCAGTGAAATATCAGAGTCAGTGACGCTTTCATATTCTGTAGAGGCAGAGAGATTTTTGCCAACAGTTCTTTTTAAGATATCCAAAAGACCTTTTTCGTAAATCGGAGGCTTTTTGGAATTAATCATATCAACTTTTACGGGGTCTGTGTCAACTATTGTTACAAAATGACCTGTGTCTGCAAAGCATGCAGCAGAAACAAGACCGACATATCCTCCGCCGACTACTGTTATCCTCATATATTCCCCAAAAAAATTTGCTTATTAATATATCCTGCCGCATCAGTAAAAAAATAATCTCAATATAAAGAATAAGAATTTTTAAAATCCAGAAAATCGCAACAAGAATTTATATATTGTAAAATTTAATCAGATATTATTAAAATTAAGTGATTATTATGGACAAAACAGCACTTGGAATGATAATTGCAGGCATCATACTGCTTGTTGCAGGAGTTTATGGCGCATACTTCTTCTTAGATGAACTGATATTTGTAATAAAGGGTCTTATAGGCCTTATTGTAATCCTAATCGGATTATTACTACTTGCTGTCGGCATAATGACAGCCAAAGATTAAAACATTCATTTTAAATCAATTATCTATTTATATCATTCACCCTAATATCAAAGCATCAGAGCTTATTTTAAGCCATAATTGAGAGGATAACTTATGACACTTGAAGAGATGGTGGAGATTGCACATCCGCAGCAGCCGCACTGCCCGACAATACTTCTCCTTGACATATCAGGTTCAATGACAATCGGAGATAAAATTTCACAGCTCAACAGCGGTATTAAAGCATTCAAAGAAGAGATTGAAACAGACGATCTTGCAAGAAAAAGGGTTGATATTGCTGTAATTACTTTTGGAAAAAAGGTTGAGGTTGTTTCTGATTTCACATCTGTTGAGGATTTCAATCCGCCGGAACTTGTGGCAGACGGACTCACACCCATGGGTGATGCTATTAAAAAGTCACTGGAAATTCTTGAATCCAGAAAAGAAGAATATAAAAAAGAAGGAATTGACTACTACCGGCCCTGGATTTTCCTCATAACAGATGGCGAACCGACCGATATGGAAGAAGGGGATGAAAAATGGGAAGAGGTAATATCTGCCATTCACACAGGAGAGAAAGACGGCAAATTTCTGTTCTTTGGTGTGGGTGTGGATTCAGCTGATATGGAAACTCTCAAAAAGATCTCCCCTCCTGGAAGAACACCGATAAAACTTAAGGAAAATCACTTTAAAGAGATGTTTATGTGGCTTTCAAAAAGTCAGGCGAAAGTATCCGCATCAAATATGGGAGAACAGGTTATTCTTGACGACCCCCTTGGAATGAACGGCTGGGGAGAGATTCCCACAATTTAAAAAATCATATTAATTTTACATATCATCCCCAGATTCACTGAAATCTATTTTTGAGGAAGCGCTTAGATGGAAGAATCCCAAAATTATCAGATATTAATTTTCGGGGCAAAGACAACCGGCCCTTCACATATAAAAAAAGGACTTCCCTGCCAGGATGCTTGGCTTTCCGAGGTATTTGCAGATGATTCGGCCGTCATTGCTGTTGCAGACGGTCTCGGAAGTGCGGAATATTCCGAACAGGGAGCTGAAATAGCTGTTGCAGCCGCAGTCAGTTCAATAAAAGAGCATTATTCAGCTGTATATGAAGATGGCAGCAGATCAAAAGATCTGACCAAAAATGATGCAATGATAAGAGAGGCTTTTTTTTCAGCCGTAATTGAAATAGAAAAATATTCAGGATTAAAAAATATACCAAAAAAAGAACTGGCATGCACCCTGATTGTTATTTTAATTGATAAAAATACAGTCTCTGTCGGGCAGGTCGGTGACGGTGCAGTAGCAGGGGAACTCTTAAACGGAGATATTCAAATATTATCCCGGCCGGCAGAATCAGAATATGTAAATGAAGTTACTCCGATAACTGCAGAAAATCTGCCCATAAAAATTTCCTTAAATGCAAACTTAAAGGATATAGTAAATCTTGCAGCATTCACAGACGGTTGTCAGAGAGCTGTCCTCATAAAAAAGGATGGCGAATACAGACCCTTCATTCCTTTCTTCAAACCGCTTTTTAAGTATTCAGATTCCGCAGATGATATCCTGGCCGCATCAGAGGATGTTAAAAGCCTCCTTCTCTCACAAAAAATGACAGAAGTTTCTGATGATGACAAGACACTTGTAATTGCGACGATAAAAAAAGGGAGGTGATGTTGTAATATTATGGCAGAGATTACTGTTTTTACAAAGGACTGCGAGAAAATAGTTCTCACAGGACCTTTAAAAAACGGAGGAGAAGGTGCAATATATTCCGTTAAAAAAAACCCTTTCATCTGCGCAAAGATTTACAATAAAGATAAAATAACACCAAAACTTTGTGAAAAAATCGAGGCAATGATTAAAAACCCACCGGGTGAGAATCTCACAGGGCACAAAAAGAGTATGAGGTCCAGTTCAATCTCATGGCCTTTGTCATCACTTTATGATTCCAATAAAAAAGAAGCAAATTTTCTCGGTTTTACAATGCCTCTTGTTGATACATCACTTTTCAAGGAGGCACACAGATATTATGACCAGCAGGACCGGGAAAAAGAGATGGGCGGGTCTTTTTCATGGCTTTATCTTCTGACAACAGCCTTTAACATATCTTATGTAGTCTCTGCAATACACAAAAAAGGGCACAGAATAGGGGATATGAGTTCAACAAACATTCTTGTTGCAAGAACGGCTGCAATCTCCATTATCGACTGTGACTCTTTTCAGATAGAAGATAACCAGAAGAAAAAGCTGTATTATACAAAGGTTGCAACAGGAGATTTCCTGCCTCCCGAACTTATGGGAAAAAATTTCAGGGAGGAGGATATCGACAGGTATTATTCTGATCTCTTCGCACTTGGAATTATAATATTCAAATTTCTGATGAACGGATATCATCCATATCAGGCAAGAGGAGAGGGAGTAATGAGCCTTCCGGCAATAGAGCAAAAAATCATTAAAGGCTTTTATTCTTATGAAGGAGTTTATGCAGATGTAATGCCCCCAAAAAATGCACCGCCTTACAGTATCATATCACCAGAATTAAGAAAGCTTTTCCACAGATGTTTTGTTGACGGACATAAGAGCAAAAATCTGCGGCCTTCTGCTTCAGAATGGGCAGAAGCATTAAGAGAAGAGCTGTCAGGAATAAGACACTGCACAATAAATGAAAATCACTGGTATTCCGGCTCCTTAAAGAAGTGCCCGTGGTGTACTCTTAAAGAGACACAAAAATCTAAAAAAGACATATTCCCGCCTAATCCGGATAACAAAAATAATCAAACTGAAATAAGGGCAATTAAAAGCAGTTTCAGACCTGCCAAGATCTTTACTCCAATACCTTTTGTGACACAAAAAAAGGTTGATCTGCGACTTTTACAAAAAGACATTGTGTTTTTTGAGCTGGATATTGAAAACAGAGGAGACGGAGTACTAACAGGAAAGTTATCATCCGATCGCGACTGGATTTTTATACAGAAACCGGATTTTTCAACAGCAGATAAAACACAAATTCAGATTCTGATTGATAAAAAAAAGCTGCCACATATACATACCGGCATTAAATTAGCAGGCATTATTACTGTTTTAACAAACGGCGGAAAGATAAAGGTGCCTGTGACGGTTGCTGCCGGCAAGGCTCCGCTTCTGAATGTTTTGGATGAAAAAATAATACTCAAAAAGATAAAGAAGGGTCAGCTGCAAAAAATTAATCTGGATATTATAAATAAAGGAGACGGCTTTCTTTCCGGCACAATTTCATCAAACAGGGACTGGATCAGAGTTATTCCTGAAAAAATAAGCACAGCATCAAAACAAACTGTTGAGATTTTAATTGACACAAAAAAAGCAGAAGAAAATATATTTCTCTTTGGTAAACTGGAAATTTTTACAAATGGTGGCAGTTTATCCATCCCTGTTGCATTAACTCTTCAGGATTAATTTTTTAACATAGATATTTATCCAATGTCCCTCAATATCAGATTAAAAAAAGGTGCTTTAACATGCGTATTCTGAATTTTTTTATATTTATGACTATAATAGCAGCCCTTGCAGCCCCGGCACAGGCATTTACTTTCAATACCCTTTCTGTTGAGATCCATGAAAACGGAGACTGTCTTGTGGATTTTGATTACAGCATGACTTTCTGGGAATATCTCGGTTATTATACAAAGATTGCAAGTCCGGCAGATGAGATCCGAAAAGAGCTGGATAAGAGAACTTCACAGCCTGTAGAAGTAATAGGAGTGTCTGACAAAAAAGGAACTTTTCTGATATACAGTTTTTGTGATGTAAAAGATACCGAAGGCACAAAGACTTACACAGTTCCCCCATTGGAATTCTCAAAGGCTGAGGCATTATTAAAAGATCACTGGATATCAAAGGTTACAAGTTTTGATTTATCGCCCTCAGAGACAAAAATAGTATTCCCTGACGGATATACAGAAACATATTATAACAAAATCGATATTCCGGCAACTGTCCATACAGTCTGAAAACAGAATTTTTAATTTTATACTGGCTTTATTTTTTTACTTTTTAATTGAACTTTTTTGTTTCTTTAAAAAAAAATAAAGGATTCTGCCTCAATCATTAATTCCCTTTCAGAATCATCATTGTAATATCATCAAACTGCGGTTCATCTCCACAGAACAGCCTGATGTCATCCAGAACCACATTTAATATTTCTTCAGGGGATTTATCCCGGTTTGCAGTTATTATTGATTTAAACCTCTCCTCACCATATGCCTCTTCAAGTGGGTTTATTGCCTCAGTTACACCATCTGTATAAAATACCACCAAATCATTCTGACCCAAAGATATCTCCCCTGATTCATAGCTCTGATTCTCTATAACACCCAGAGCAATTCCGTCTGCCAGAAGAATCTCAAAATCATCTTTTCCGGAGATGAGAGCCAAAGGTGGATTGTGACCGGCGTTCGTATAGGAAAGAACTCTTTTATCCACATCCAATATTCCATAAAACAGTGTTACAAACATTCCTGATTCAGAATCTTCAGATATGAGACTGTTTGCCTCCTCAATCGCATCTGTAACAGCAGTATGCCATCCTGCACTTGCCCGGACTATTGTTCTTGAAAGCGCCATAAAAAGAGCTGCCGGAACACCTTTTCCCGAAACATCCGCAATCACCAGTCCAAAGTGTCCGTTGGGAAGAGGAATAACATCGTAAAAGTCTCCTCCAACTTCAAGTGCAGGTATATTTTTTGCATAAAGATCAAAACCTTTTATAAAAGGAATTTTTTTAGGCAAAAATCCATTCTGAATCCTTGTTGCAATCTCAAGTTCAGTCTTCTTCTTGTAAAGTTCAGACTGATACTTATCCCTCTCGGCCTGCGTTTTTCTTTCGTTTACAACATTTGCAATGAGATACGCAAAGACAAACATCCCGAGGGCATTTGCCAGAATTACCGGAAAAAATGTTGCACTTACAATATCCACCGCAATTTCATAGGGCTTTATCATAAAAAATGCAAGAGTCAGATTAAAAATTTCCATCAATACTGAAAATATAACAGCAATACGTATTCCTACAAATTTTTTTCCGCAAAAAAGATATATTGCACTCCCAAAAATACCGCTGAAAAACGGTGCAAGTGAACCGGGAATGCATGAGAAGCCGCCAAGAGAGAACCTGTAAAATGCACCAATCAAACCTGAGCCTATACCGACAAAAGGACCGCAAAACAACCCTCCTGCCATTGGACCCAGATCACAAACATTGATGATTGCTCCCATGAACTCAATACCTCCCACTATTCCATATATTGAGAACAGTCCAAAGGATAACATTAAAAAAAGCTGACATTTCCAGTTAAATTTCCCGTCAAGAACAGATTTAAAACATTTTGAGCGTGTGAAAAATATTGCAAATACTACTATAACACAAATTATCTCAAGAAGGGAGAAGATCATTAATAGTTCATTTGTGTTTTGCATACCAGTATATCCCTTTAAAACCAGGTTTTATTAAATCAAAGATAAATTTTTTCATTAAAGGCATCAAGTGCGCTTTTTTCATCCCCGTATATCTCAAAAATCCTGTTAAAACCTGAAATTGTAAATACGCTCATAACAAATGGTTTTAAACCTGAAAGTTTCATATTGCCATTTAACGTTTTGATTTTCTTGTGTGCGGATAGTAAAACACGGAGTCCGGAACTGCTGATATAATCAACATCAGAAAAATCAGCCAGAATATTTTTTCCGCCCGAATCAAGTACTGAATTGATCTCTGTTTCAATTAAAGACGAATTATTTGAGTCAATTCTGCCTGAAATTCTAAGAATAGCTATTGAATCATTATCTGAGCGATTAATCTGCATAAGTCTGAATAGCAGATCTGTTTTTAATGGAGGTTATAATTTATGCCGGCATGTATAACCATTAACCTTTCAGGAAACATAGTTAATAATCACAATTTAAGTAAAAATAATTCAGGGTGAATAAAAATATCAGTAAACTCATTAAAATCAATCTTTCTGGCCGTTCCTGAACTTGAAAAGGAGTTATCTGAACTACTGGATTATCCACTGGACGAAATGTGCAGGATAATAAAAGATATTGGTTTTAAGTGCACTCTTTGCGGGAAATGCTGCACAAAAGAATTCAATGATCATGTCTTTTTACTAACAGAAGACTTGAAAAAAGCAAAGAAAAGTTACGCAGAACAGATAGTCCCTGCACCTTATTGTGAAATATGTGACAATAATGGAAACTTTTATGTTTCAGGATATGCATTAAAATCCAAAAATAACGGAGACTGCATATTCCTTGAAAATAAGCGATGCAAAATATACAATGACCGCTTTTTCATATGCAGGGTATATCCATATATGCTGCATCGTGAAAGAGATGAGAACGGAAAAGTCCAATGGCGCCAGATATCAGGACTTAACGAGCATGGCGAATATAATACTGAAATATCAGATGATTTATGCAGAAGTACTGCCATTGAAACAATTGAATACGAAAAAAAATTCCTTGAACAGGAGAGGGATTTTTTTAGATGCCTTCAGTCACTTTTCATAGAGAAAAATCTCAGACCAGTAAGAAAAATATACGATGAAAACATGCGTAAGTTTGATAAAGGAGAGTCCATCACAGTTTTCGCATTTAACGGTGAATCTTTTGAGAAAAATATTATCTCCAAATGCGACTATATATCCTGAAAAAATCTATTTTAGCAAAATAATTGCTTAAGTCCATTAAGATATTATTTTAGATCCAAATTAAGTTAAATTAAAAAAATAAATCCATATTTACAATGGCTTCCAAAAAGAAAAAAATTCCTTCAATTTTAAAAATTGCTCTTATCTTAATTATTGCTGTCTTTGCGGTCTCCCAGGCGGACACATTTGCAATACCTGTTTTAAACGCTTTTAATGCAGAATCAGGCAGTGATTCAGATACTACCCTGACTATAGGTGCATTTAATATTCAGGTTTTTGGAACAACCAAGGCAGACAAGGCCGATGTAATGGAAATACTCTCACAAGTCATAAGAAATTACGATATTATCGCAATAGAAGAGATAAGAGACAGTTCAGGAACCGCTCTTCCAAAACTAATAGAGCTTGTGAATTCCGACGGTTCTTCATATTCATATTTTGTAAGTGAAAGACTTGGAAGAACTTCCAGCAAAGAGAGTTACGCATATCTATACAATACAAAAACTGTTGAGCCAGTAATAACTCCGTTTACATACCCTGAAGCAGAGAACACAGATCCATTTCACAGAGAACCGTACATAGGCTCTTTTAAGTCAGCAGAAGGAATCTTCAATGCAACATTTGTAGTCATACACACAGACCCTGATGAGGCAAAAGAGGAAATTGATGCCCTGTATGAAGTCTCGGAGTATGCAAAAACAGTTCTTCCTTACGATGAAACAATTGTTATAATGGGGGATTTCAACGCAGACGGCTCATATTTTGATGAGGATTCCTACACACCTATGAAAAGCGGGGGTTACATGTGGATTATCGAAAACAGTCTGGATACAACAACTGGCACAACAGACTGCACATATGACAGAATCGTTCTTACAGGCAGCAATAATTTTTATACGGGTGATGCAGGCGTTTTCAGGTTTGATATAAAATATCAGCTTACAGATGATTTTACAAAACAGGTCTCTGATCATTACCCCGTATATGCTGTTTTTTCAAAGGGAATAACTGATGAAAAATCATATTTTTCAGCCGCTGAAACAATAAGTGCACCTTCATCAGAAAAATATTCAGAAAATAATGAAATTGCCTATTCAAATATAGCAATAACCGGTCTGAATGTCTGCGACAACTGGGTTACAATAACAAATACCGGTTCAGAAATTTTTGATATTGGAAATTTCCGGTTAAGTGACAATGAAGAGAAGACCTCCTATATCTTTCCCGCAGGGCTAACTATACCTCCTGAAGGTATGATAACACTTTACTCAGGTACTACTGGCAACAATTCAGACTGTGAGCTTTACTGGGGAATTACAGAAGACATTTGGGATGATACAGGAGATACTGCAAAACTTTTTGATAATTCAGGAAAACAGGTATCTGTAAAAGTTTCATGAAATAAGACAGTCAGATCAAATTAAAAATGAATCTGCCTGTTACAGCAGAATATAATTGAAAATTATCTTTCAATATCTGCAATTGCCTTTGCAGACAAAACTATCATATTCTCATTATTTTCAATTACCGAAACATCCTTTACTGCTTCAAGAACATGCACAGATTCTTCAAGATAACTCAGGATATCGGCAGGGAAAAGGTATATTCCATATTCATCAAGAAGAAATTCAGAAATCTGCCTGTGATTCATCCCTGTCATTCGAAGTTCAAGAATTTCTGCCGCAAATTTTCTCTCAGGGCATCCGCAAAGGGGATTTGTTTTGCATTTGCAATTCAGAAAAACCTTAAAAAAATTATTCAGCTGATCTCTTAAACGCCGGTCCATTCGCTGATAGTTGGCGACTGCGCAGACTGCCTCAAGAAACTGACCTTTAAAGGCAAACTCGGGAACACGATAGCCTAAAATATTCTGCAGTTTCTTTGCAGCCTTAAAACGCGCCTTTTGAGAGATCAAATACCTACACCGAATTCTTCATCAAACTTTTTAAGAGATTTTAAAGCCTCGCCCATATCGTCGACTTCAACAAGCCAGTCGTCAAAGAGCATGGGTTCTTCTTCATCAGAATCACTGCGGAGATACTTGCCGCAGCATGAATCGCCGTCTAACACCTTGGCACCAATATCCGATGCAATCTCAAGAGACTTCTCAATATCAGAATCGCCAATCTTTCGCCCTTCCTTTACGAGATCTTTTATTGCACCCTCGCCAATTTCCCCTCTGAGGAATTTCTTGGAGGCAAGGAAGAGAACCAAAAAGCGCATCTGTATGCCCTGAATTATGTCTGAAAGCTCATTTTCAGGGATCTCTCCCATAATAATCTCCTCTACCTCGTTTAACTTTTCAAGTGCGGTTTTGCTATCATAGCTTCCACTCTGAAAGATCCTTACTATCTTCATAACAGACACATTGATGTCTTTTGTAAAGTTATCCAAAGATGCCAAACCTTCCGGCATCTCTTCAGAATTAGGATCTTCTTCAAAACTCATCTCAAGAAGTGTATTAAGCCAGTTATCCCATCTTTCCTGTGTATAAAAGTAGTATAGTACGGATGTCGGCTCTGCTTTTTCCGCTTTTTTCTTTGCCATAATTACAGATAATTTCTCATCGGACAATTAAAAGAAGTTTCTATTAAAAATCCAAAATGAGGTTGTCCAACGACTCTTCAACTTGTTGGACAGATCTTATCGCAGGTCCCACATCTGGTGTAAAATAATCCATTGAAATCGAA
>JAFGWE010000015.1 GCA_016937345.1 Methanomicrobiaceae archaeon | reverse complement strand
GGACATATGAACGTGTCCAACGGTAATTTTGTTTACCACAGGCTTTTCCTCCTTATTTTTTCCATGCTGTTTTTGTTCAACCTTCAAGTCCTTGGGTTTCTTCGCCGGTTTTGATGCAGCAGTTCCTGCAGCACCACTAACCTTTCCAGGCTTCTTATCAGAGGCCTGCGGGCTCCCCGTGAAGATCGCTTTGAGACGTGATAGTAGTCCCATAATCCACTCCTACTTCGGCTAATGCAAGCTGCATCGCCTTCGGAATGGCCTTCCTAACGCTTTCAGTGACCCAGTACTCCGCGTCATCAGACTCGTTGTCAATCTGGGATATGTCAATGCTTTGCGGCTGGCATCCGAATATTACAATCTCAGTTCTTTCAGCAAGTACCTGCAAAGGCTCTCTCAGACCCCATGAATGCGGGTCAGTATAGGCTCCGGGTGACAAAATGTCAGGCGTCACTCTTGTGATCTCGCCGGGAACTCCTCCAAAATCCATTATATCCAGAATAACCAGTTTTTCAACAGGCATCTCGGACTGCGCCATAAGCGTAAACAGATAATGCGGGCCTGCAAGTCCTGCATCCATTACTTTGATATTGTCAGGAAGAGACAGCTTTCTCAGTTCGGCAACTACTGCCGGTCCGAAACCGTCATCTGTCTGAAGTGTGTTGCCACACCCGACAATCATATTCTCTGCATACCAGTCAGACATCAACAATACACTCACTGAACAAGCTTCTGGGCCACTACCTTCTTCTCTTCATCGACCACCATCATGTGTGTAGCGCATGACACACATGGGTCGTAGGCACGAACAATAACCTCAGCAAGCTGCCAGGGTGCACCTTCTAATGCACGGCTGCATACAGGGAAATTCCATGTGGTCGGCACAAGAAGTGAATACCACTGGACACGTCCGTCCTTTACCTTTGCAAGGTGTACATCTGTTCCACGTGGTGCTTCGTTTGCTGCCCATCCGAGCGAGCCGTCACCCTGTGGAATCTCGTCTGCAATTACACTGCCTGATGTATCAAGAGCATCTACTGCATCGATCATGCTGTATAAACAGTCAGGATATTCCATCTGGCGGGCAATCTGAAGACCCATTGCACCCTTCTTATCATAATTGCGGAACATTGCAAGACGTGCACGTGGACCGACTTCGATAGGTGCTCCGTCATACATTGGAACAGCAGTACATGCTTCCATCTGTGGCCATGCCTTTCCACCTGCTGGTGTTGTTGCGTGGTTTGGATAGTTCGGGTCGTCAAGAGTAATATCCTGTTCGCCCATGTACCAGTCCCATGGTCTTACTTCAGTCCAGCGTTCTGGGAACCACTTTGGATCTGCATCAAGGTTTGAGCTTGCGTAGAGCGGATCTACTGCCATGTAGCCCTGGTCGTGGAATCCGAACTTATTGTTCTTCTCGACTTCGTAGCTGCCTGCAACAGATGCTGTTCCACGGTTCTCCCAGTCCTTAAAGACTGCAATCATGAAATCCATGTGTTGAACTGCAAGGGATACACCCTCTTTTGCAAGATCATAGATCTTTGCTTTTGCACGTGGTGAGATGTTCTTGTACATACCACCGATTCTTGGATTGCTTGGGTGAATTGGTTCTCCACCAACAATCTCACCAACAGTCTGTCCGATCTCACGGAGTCTCTGGATACGCAGTGCAACGCTGCGTACAGGTTCTTCCTTTGTGAACGGATTGATGTGTGTGTCAGTGCCAGGAAGATACATGTCCGGCAGTGAAAGAATGTTGTGCAGTGCATGGCTGTGCAGCCTGTTTGCACACTGCAGAATTACACGCAGGAGATACGCATCGTCAGGAATTTCACAGCCGATGGAACCCTCCATTGCTTCGATACCTGCGAGAGTGTGCGCAATCGGACAGATACCGCAGACACGTGATGAAATCTTTGGTGCCTGATGCATGCTTTTTCCAATTGCGAGTTTCTCGATACCCCTCACAGGTGTGATACTGAGCCAGTCACCACGCTCAATTACGCCCTCATCGTTTACTTTAAGGACAAGCTTTGTGTGACCCTCATGCCTTGTGGTTGGGGAAACCTCTACAACTTTAGACAAAATTTATCGCCTCATTATTAATTTTTTGTTCAAATAGCTATACTAAGTGTAAAACACACATTTGTTTTTATTGCAACACACGTACCTGAATCTAAAATTCAGTACGCTAATTTTTAATTTCAGTTGTTTCTTTAAAAATAGCTTTCGTTGTTGATTTGCTATGATGTTACAAATTATAAAAAACGTAACACTATTTACTCAACAAACAATAACATTGGAGAACCGGAATTTCTCTGAAAACCAGATCTAAGTAAAAATAAAAGTTGGATTCTGTTTTTAACTTGTTTCGTTGATTTCCGCACGAAGTTCCGCGATTGTTGCTATCCTTTCGGCATATGCATCGTGCTGGTGAATGCTCTCCTCGTTCGTCTGTCTTATCCTGACAAGGGAATCTCCCGGCAGGAAATCAAAGTCGACAAGTACGCGTTTTGCCATCTCCCGGACGCAATCCTCAACAAAACGTGCATTTTTATGAGCAGAAAACACAACATGACTCTCATCACCGCGTTTTAAGAGCTCATAGATCTTTGCACTCATTGAGTCTTTAAGAACCGAGATTATGTCCTCAAGATCTACACGCTGGTCGTCGTCTGTTTCTATGCACAAAAAGCCCTGTCCGCGCTGATTATGAGTTGCCATAGGAACATCTGACAAAAACTCCTCAATCTTTTCATCCTGTATTCCCAGTTCACGAAGTTTTTTGGATGCAATCTCCTTCATTATATTCTGGGCGCATGGACATGCAGTAATCCCTGTAACCTCGGCACCTATGCTCTTTCTGACTATCGGATTTAAGTTGTTTCTCTGTGCAACCGCACTTGCAACAACCTTCACGACCTCATCACATCCGGTTTCAGAGACAGGAGTCTGGCGGCGCACCATAAAAGTACTCTTCATCCGGACTTCTGTTCTGTCGGCGTATTCATGATGATCAAGAAGTTTTCTTGCAACAGAGTTGCAGACATCCTCTATGCCATCCACTTTTCCCTGGACGGTCTGCTGCAAAACTTCATCCATAACCTCAAAATTACGGGACATGTTGGCGCCCTTAAGGCTGCTTGGAAGATCTACAAATACATCAAAATTTGATATGAATATTACCGGGCGTTTTCCCGGCCTTGCTACTTCCACTAACTTCTTTACGTTTTTCACTCCAACCCTTGTCAGATTGATGCGAACTTCAGGTAAAGTAGACTGAGTATCGGGTAATTCCATTGAATAAACCTCTTAATACTGTGTAAATTGACCACCGGCAGCATAACAGGTTACCCTTTTCATGCACCGGGCACATACACATATTTCTATTTGGTCTTTGTACCTATTTTTAATCACTAATATAATGTTTATGAAGTTACACCAGATTTCAAAAAAAATGGTATTAAAAGATGGAGACAACTTAATGTCAGAGAGTGAACCCCGATGTACAAAAAAAGCAGAATTTTTAACTGAAAAAAAAATTTCAGTAATTGGATATGACAAAACAGGACAGACACATGCACTGAATCTGCGCGACTCAGGATTTGATGTGGCAGTAGGTGTCAGACCGGGTAAAAGCTGGGAGAGGGCATCAAAAGACAATTTTGAAGTTTATTCTATCGCCGATGCTGTTTTTATATCTGATGTAATTTCAGTAACACTTCCGGCAGAGGTGCTCCCCCTCGTTTACAGCAAATATATAAAAAACAGTTTATCCTCTTCAAAATGCCTGATATTCAATGATGCTGCCTGCCTTAATTATGGCATTCTGGATATTCCGGATTTAGTAAACACCTTTGTGGTGTTTAGCCCCAAAACCGGCATCAAACTGAGGCAGGAGTATCTTGCCGGCGAAGATATTTCATCATATATTGCCCCCTACAAAAATCCTGAGAAAATCTGGCTTAATACTGTTAAGGAGTACGCAAAAGGGATTGGATCATGCAATAAGATCTTTGAGACGAAATTATCAGAGATCTCCTGTGCGCAGATCTTTTCAGGGGTACACGTTTCAGAATTTCTTCAGTACTTCATAGCTACCGGGATAAAAAAATTAAACGAAGAGATATCGTGCAGTGAGCTTTCAGAGGATATTATTGCCGAGTCATTTAAAAACACAGCAGAATTCAGGAGAGAACCTAAAACCAGGCAGGAATTCAAAAGTTTTGCAAACAGTTCCAAAAATACCGTATTTGCAGATGAGATCGAAAAAGAGCTCTCCGAATGGATATCCAAATCAAAATCAGGTATAACCTTCAGAGAGTCCCTCTTAAAAAACCTGTAAAACTCAAGAGAAAATCCAAAAGATCAAAAACGAGTCTGAAAACCCGGTTCAGCAGTTCAATTAAAATTGGGTATTTATGACGGGATTAATTAAAATCTCATCAGCCGTGTTGTAGAAGAGACCCATAAAGATAACTCCTCTTTTGTAATCTCAATATCACCACAATCTTCAGTGTGAATAAGAAGCGAGTCCCCGCCTACAACACCAAGCGGCCTTATATTTACATCTTTTAACTTTTCGGAATCCTCATATGCAATTAAAAAGCGTCCGTATGATTCAGAGAAGAGTTCATCAAATGCGTTTCCTGAAATTCTTATTTCACATAAAGGTGCAAAACCGGAAAGTGCAGCAATAAGACCGCCTTTTGATATGTCGGTTGCAGAAACAACAGCGCCTGAATTTACAAGGTTCCGGACAATTTCCAGAACGGAAACATCAGGTATGCCGGGGGCAGTCCCCCCGCATCCTGTAAGTAAATCAAGCATTGAACCGCCAAAAGAAGGCCTGGTTTTGCCAATAATACCTATCTTCATTCCGGCTTTGGGAATTTCATACCTTCTGACATCCCCCTTTCCGGCCATCCCTATACAGGGTGTCGGAAGAATGCGTGTGTCAAACTCATCAGATTCGTTGTAAAGCGACACGTTTCCACCGACAACCGGTGTATTAAGCTTTCTGCACATATCGCCCATGCCGCGTATGCACTCCTGTATCTGCCAGAAGACTTCTTCATGGACAGGGCTTGCAAAATTAAGACAGTTCACAACACAAAGGGGCTCAGCACCCATAGCAGCAAGATTTGCGCAATTCTCATAGACCGCATTTGCAGCACCCTCATATGGCTTCAGATAAATCTGACGCGGACTGCATCCGCAGGACAGATAAAGTGCAGAGTCCCCAAGACGAAGAACACCGCAGCCGCCCTCGGTTGAGACTGTTCTTAACTGCACGTCGTGATCATACTGTCTTTTTACCCAGTCCTTTGAGGCTACATCAGGGTGTACAAGGATCATATTGCAGAGGGTCTTTAGATCCTCAGGCGGCTTTATAAATGGTTTTTCAGCAGAATAAGGAGTTCCTTCCCATGCTTCCTCGGGTGCTCCGCCCACCAAAAGATCGACAGGGAGATCGCATACAACCTGACCGTGGAATGTTATGATATACCTCTTCTCAGAGATGACTTCCCCAATATCACTCCACCTGAGATCATACTTCTCAATAATTGCACATATTTCTGCAACATCTGAAGTTGCCACCTCCACAAGCATCCTCTCCTGTGATTCGGCAAGCATTATCTCAATCTCATTCATCCCTTCCTCACGCAGATGAACTTTGTCAGCCGCAATCCTGGCACCAAAGGAACTGGACATCTCCGATGAGGCGCCGGCAAGACCTGCAGCCCCGAGATCCCTGCATGAAAGAATCTTTCCTGTCTCTGCAAGCTCCAGAGTTGCATCGATAAGAAGTTTTTCAGTATATGGATCTCCGACCTGCACAGCAGGTCTGTCCTCTGACTCAGAATCCTCTGAAAGATCGCGTGATGCAAAGGAGGCTCCTCCCAGACCATCCCTTCCGGTTGATGAGCCGTATAAAATTAGGCGGTTTTTAGGTGCTTTTACCCTTGCTGTCAGGAATTTGTCAGGATGGACAATACCTGCACATACAACATTGACAAGCGGGTTTCCGCTATAACTGTCGTCAAATGTAAGCTCTCCCCTTACAATAGGAACACCTATACAGTTTCCATAATCCCCGACACCTGCAACAACATGCTCGAAGAGATAGCGGTTCTTCTCGCCCTCGGGATCTCCAAAATACAGGGGATCCATAAGTGCAACAGGCTTTGAGCCCATTGAGATAATATCCCTTACTATACCGCCGACACCTGTTGCCGCGCCGTCATAGGGATCAACGTAACTCGGATGGTTGTGGGATTCCATTCCTATTGCTATTGCAATATCATCGGAAAATCTGACAATTGCAGCATCGTCTCCGGGACCAAGAAGAACATTCTCACCCTCTGTAGGGAGGGTGCGCAGGAGAGGTTTCGTTGAACGGTATGAGCAATGTTCACTCCAGAGGTTTTCAAAACACGCCATTTCCAGATCAGAAAGAGATCTTCCTATTTCCTTTTCAATATACTCAATATCGCGGGAACATAGCATAATTGTAGAAATATGTATCTCTACGAACAGATAATAGGTGCCTAAAACATTTTTTCGTTTCAGTGGAATTAAAAGAACGGCATATAAAAAAGTATGCAAAAAAACGGTTTAATTGTGATTCAGGGCTATTTTTATTGCCATATTGAGCTCAAAATCCTCAAAAGGCTTTGCTATATATCCTGAAGGTTTTGTCTTTATCGCACGGGATATTATGTCATCCTCCATATGCGAGCTTAAATAGATTACAGGAATGTCCGGCCTTTTAACCCTTATTCTTTCAACCGCCTCTATTCCGTCAAACTCCCCGGGGAGTGTTATATCCATCAGTATTAAATCAGGGCCATATTGTTCCGCCTTTAATACACCCTCCTCGCCTGTGCCTGCAATTAGATAGTTCTTGTAACCCATCTCTTTTAATCGCCACTGAATAAGATCGGCAAGGATTTCATCATCCTCAACGACAAGAATTTTTATATCCGCCAAATCATCCACAACTCCCTTATAATTAAAATTTAAGCACCTATATCATAAATATCTATTCAGAGTCGCTCTTTGCAAATCTGAAATTTTCAGGAGGGATTTTTATCTCAAATCTTGCACCCTCACCAGGCAGACCTGTCTCAACAATCTTAAGCCCGGTAATGCTTAAAATTTCCTTTGTCAAAAAGAGTCCCAGACCCGTGTTAGCTCCAAAACCATGATCAAAAATTCTGCTTTTAAGATTCTCAGGCACACCCACACCATCGTCCTGAATAACAATTACACCCAGATCTCCCATATTTTTGAATGAAAGCTCAATTTGAGTCACCTTTTGACCGTGACGCACTGCATTATCTATAAAGTTGAAAAATATTTTTTCAAGCATCGGATCAGCATAAATTTCAAGCGGGCCGCAATTGACATCAAAGACAATCCCCCATGTTTTTGCCTTTGCCTTCATCTTCATAGCAATATTATCAACCCTCTGCCACTGCGGGCTTTCAACGCCTACATTGTGATAATCCCTTGTGAATGTAATCTGCTCCTGGATATTGCCGGACGCCTGTTTTATGCGATCAAGATGATGAATAAGATCCTCATCTCCGCCAACCTTCCTGTACATCAGGTCTGTAAAACCATTTATACCGGCAATCTGATTTAGAATATCATGCCGGGTTATACTTGAGAGAAGGTTTAATTTACGGTTAGCCTCGGATATTGCATCCTGATACCTTTTTATCTGGCTCACATCCTGCATAATTCCGACAATTCTCAAAGGAATCCCTTCAGCGTCCCAGCCGGCAATCTTCCCCATGACACTGATCCATTTGTATGTGCCGTTTTTGCATTTCATGTGGTATTCTGATTCAAAATTATGCTTTTCAGGATCAAAACCCTTCTCCTCAACGTCAATGACTCCTGTGAAAAACTCCATGACATCAGAGAAGAACTGAACCTGAAGGATCTCTCTCCAGTCCGAATGGCTACAGCTCCTTCCGTCTGCAGGATATCCAAACATCTCCTGATAATTTCCTGAAAAATACATATGGTCTTTTTCCATATCCCAGTCCCAGACGCAGACGCCGGCACCCTGAATTGCAAGATTTAAACGTTCTTCACTGACTAAAAGAGCCTCTTCCATCTTCTTTCTGCCGGAGATATCAATACCGATTCCTCTTGCACCGGTAACTTCCCCGCCTTTTATAATAAGGCTTACATAAACAAGCATATGGAATTTTGTGCCGTCAGTCCTCTGTGCCATGTATTCATATGCTCTTTTGTTGTCATATCCGGAAAGCATCCATAAAAAGGTCTCTTTTGCCTTATCCTGATCTTCAGGGGCCAGAACCTCCCAGAATTTTATACCTTTAAGAAGATCCTCCCTGTCAACTATAAAGGATTCAAATGCATTTTTATTGGCAAAGGTAACATTGCCTTCCCTGTCAAGCTCAAAGACTATCTGCGGCAGAAGATCAGTTAAATTTCTATAATTGCTCTCGCTTTCGATTAGAGCCTCTTCAGCCTTTTTCTTATCGGTGATGTCCCTTAAAACAAACTGGATTATGCCCTCTTCTGCTGAAACAAGACTGGTACTTACATCAACAACAGCTGTACTGCCGTCATTTTTAAGCAGTTCTGTCTCAAAAAACGTATTTTTTGTAGTTTCGATATCAGAAAGAACCGATTTAATATATTCATGACGGTCAGGAGGATAGAAATTATAAATACTGCCTGCAAGGACATAGTCCCGGCTGTACCCAAGCATGGATGTGAGACTCTGATTAACATCAATTATCCTCCCGTCCTTAGAGAAGATTAAAACAGCATCATTTGAATTTTCAAAGAGACTGCGGTACTTTTTTTCACTGCTTTTAAGAGCTGTCTCCATTGCTTTTCTCTGGCTGATATCAATTGCAATCCCGCGAAGCCCCTTTATATCTGAGCCGGAGAACATGTAGCTCATATTCATCATTACCTGAAAATTCGAGCTGTCTTTTCTTTTTCCCAGGTACTCTGTCGGACCTACAATATGGCCGGATAAAAACCACTCATAATTCTGTTTTGCCCGGACCATCTCAGAATCTGCCAGAATGTCCCAGAATTTCATGCCGGATGTAAGTTCACGGGGTTCATATCCGAACATATTAAGCGAATAACGTGTTGCAAATGTAATAGAACCCTCATCATCAAGTTCAAATATCATCTCGGGAATCTGATTTGTTAAGACACGGAATCGGCTTTCACTTTCTTCAAGCGCGAGCTGGACATTTTTTCTCTCACTTATGTCTCTTATAAATACATGCACATAGCCTTCCTGTGAATCGGTTATGCTCGAACTTACCTCAATATACCTCTTCTCACCGGATGCTGTCGTAATGGAAGTCTCAAGATTAGCCTGACCTGTTTTTAGCAGCAACTCCTTTGACTCCTCAAATACAGTTGTTTCCAGTAATTTGCCCAGATTATTAAGATTGAGTCTTTTTTTATGTCCGTCTTCAATACCAAACATATAACGGGCATGTTTGTTGCATATTAAAACATCACCATCCATATTATGAACAAAGACCGAGTCATTCGTATTCTCAAAGAGATTCTGGTAATGTTTCTTGAATTCTCTAAGTTTTGACTCACTGCTTTTAAGATTTCCCGCAAGAACAGATGATCCCGTACCTATACCAATGAATGCAAAAAAGAACAAAATTCCCGCGATGAGATTATAAAAATTATCTCCCGACATGTAAAAGATTAATAATAAATATAGTATCCCCAGGGTTATTGAAATTGTAAGGCCCCTCTCAGAATACCTGAATATCAAAAAAAAGAGAGGAAAATAGAAGAGATGCGAGATAAGCATCGTACTGCCTTCACTGAAAATATAAAGCGATATCTCGGAGATAAAAATTGTAAATACAATTACTCCGAGAAGTATATAATTCCAAAAAGAAACCAGTTCTTTGTCCTTTTTTTCCAGAGAGGAAGTTTTATCTGTAAACAATTTTTTATCACCGCGATATAGGTGCATTTTTCAGGATTTATTATATATTGATACTTGCTCTTTTTTACTATAACAGATTTTGTCTCTTTATTGGATTACACAATATTATTTTTAAGGCTATTAAATTTCATCAGAAGTTATTTTACATGAAAATCACTTTGTGATTTGCAGGAAACATTTGTTTCATGAACGTTTTTTTTAGAATGCATCAAAAAACATAATTAATACCGTTGGACGCCTATAAGTATATCATGACCGACCAGTATGAATCTCTTTTAAAGCAGGCATATAGCAATATCACTGAAAAGTCGGGTGACGAGGGGCGATTTTCAGTGCCGGAGGCAAAAGTCTACATCGAGGGAAAGACAACTGTCCTTGAAAATTTTTCCGATATTGTATCCACTCTTAGAAGAGAACAGGATCATATAATGAAATATTTCCTCGGGGAACTTGGAACAGCAGGAAAAATTGATGGAAACAGGGCAATATTCAACGGTAAATTTGATAAAACACAGATTGAAGGCATGATTGACAAATATACAGAAGATTATGTCATCTGTTCCGAATGTGGAAAGCCCGATACAAGACTTGTAAAAGACGGAAGAATTACAACCCTCAGATGTGATGCCTGCGGAGGTCACAGGCCGGTCAGAAAGAGAAAGGCAAAAGCTTCAACTGCCAACCAGATTGAAGAAGGAACAGAGATGAATGTAGAGATACAGTTCCTCTCGAAAAGAGGCGACGGTGTGGCAAAGGTTGGCAAATACACATTATATGTCGCAGGTACAAAACCCGGCCAGAATGTAAAGGTCAAAATAACAAGAGTTGCAGGATCAATCGCCTTTACTCAAAAGATGTGATGAAAAAAACAAAAATCTTTTTTTTTAATACGAACAATAATTTTTTACCCCGCCAAATATCTTTAACAGTTTTTTTTTTACAGATCTATAAATAAGAAAAGTTTTTCGCGATAATAAGGCAGAATATGCCACAAAAAAATTAACAAAATCAGGCTTTTTCAACCTGAGTGATAAGTATGCTGCAGTCTTTTACAAGATCTTCAGCTGCTTTTTTAATTACTGCAATCGGATCTTTTTTGTTTTTGGTTGTAACCAAAAGAATCGGATCTGTGAAGATATAATCACTGTAATACTGGGCAATATCCACATCCGGATTTTTAAGTATCTCTTCTTTTATTGTGTTCATATAGGTATGACTTTCACCGACGAAGGCTATCTTTGCCTTTTCGTCAGTTAACTCGATGATCTTTATCTCCATAGGCACCATACGTTTGGGATTTTGAGAAGTATAATATTATTGGTCATGCATTAAAAATGAAAAAAAGGAAAATTTAGATCCACAGCCTTTATATCTCAAATATATCCCCGTCAGCGCCGGTATGGTCCCAGTTTAACGGGATGTTGTGACTCATGTGCACAAAATAAAATTCCTTTGCGCAAAGTTTTTCTGCAAGTGCAAGAGCTTCTGCATAGTTCATGTGCTTTCCAATATGAACAGAAGGTGGCATAAGGGCATCAAGAAACAGCAAATCGCAGTCTTTTAAGGCCTCAAGAGTCCTTTCATTAAGATTATCATTAGTGTCAGAGGTATAACCTATTTTTTTACCGCCGCACTCCATTAAGACACCGCATGTGTACATCGGCGGATGATTCACCTCTAAGAACGTGAATTTTATCCCGTATAGTAAAAACGGCTCATAAGGTGAAACACTGTTCTTTGGAAATTTAAGAAAATTAAAAAAACTGCTTATGTCATCCATTGCACATTTTGCAGCATATGCCGGAGGAAATGACTGAACTCTGTAAAACTCGTTGTACCCGCTGATATGATCATAATGCCCGTGGGTCCACACAACAGCATCAATGTGCGGGGAACCGTTTTTTAAAAGCTGCATTCTCAAATCAGGGGAGGTATCTATGAGGATATTGCGGCCTTCATTCTCAATTAAAAAAGAGGTGCGGAGTCTCTCTTTCCCCTCATTTAAAGCATGGGTGCAGATATCACAGTCGCACCCGGCACGCGGAGTTCCGACAGTATCCCCTGTTCCAAGCAGTGTTATTCTCATATCGAGACGCTCTGGCGAATCAGGTCCCTGTCACGGACTGTGTCCATGCCCTGTTCAATATCCGAATCAGTCATTATAAAACTGTCACGCATAAGAGCAGAGATGACAGATTCCTTTATCATGAGCCGTAGATCTGCTCCGGTAAACCCTTCGGTCTCGCCTGCAAGTTCATCATAATCACAGGTGCAGTCCAGCTCTTTTGTAATCTTTTTCAGAATCTCTTTTCTCATCTCAAAGTCAGGAAGCGGGAACTCAACAACATCATCAAACCTTCTCCAGGCAGCCTCATCAAGCATTGACGGGTGATTTGTGGCACCAATTAATAGAACACCGTTTTTAACAAAACTGACAGTGTCAATATTTTTAAGAAGCATGTTTACAGCACGCTTCATTGCACCGTTATCCTCTGTTGTCCTGCTTCTTGCGACAAAATCAAATTCGTCTATGAAAAGGATGCATGGCGCAAGCCTTATTGCAAGATCAAATATCCTGTCGATATTTTTTGATGTTTCGCCAAGGTACTGGGAGGTAACCATTGCAAGCCTTACTTCTAAAAGAGGCATTCCAAGCTTTTTTGCCATTGCAAGCGCAAGTGAGGTTTTTCCTGTACCGGGAGGGCCGACAAACAAAAGTTTTCCGAGTTCATATATCCTGCGATCACGGAGAAATTCGCGGTTTTTAAGAGCTATGTTTATCTTTTTTATAGTCTCTTCCTGGCGGGGGGTGCATACAAGATCATCAAGAGAGTACTCTCCCTCTTCAGGTGAACTGATGATTATAAGACCGCGGGCTGCTTTCAACTCCTCGTCATCGCCTACAATTTCATCAACCTTTGCCTCAAGATATTCCTTTGATTCACTGTATTTTACAATTGAATTCTTTGAATACTCATATGATACATCGCCCATCTTTGCCTGTTCATAATAGTATGCAAGAACAGGATTGGCAGCAATTATCTCTGCTGTGTCCTCCCTGAAAAACCATCCGGCAGCCGCATCAAATGCTGAAAGCCCGAATCTCTTTCCAAATTCATCATATCTGACAAAAGGATTTTTGCTGACATAGGAATATGCACCTTCTATTCCCAGAACTTTGTCTGCAACACTTTCGTTTACGATTACGGGCCTCTCAATATCTATATTACACCCATTTGTACCTGAAATTTTTCTGAATTTTTTAGGGATATCATCCATATTCAGATTTTCATATTTATTTAGGATCTCCACTGTAAGCAAAAATTCCATTGTTTCCAGGGATTTTGAATCTGTATCTGAAGACATACGTACAACTTATTATATATCTCCCCGGCTGGCATATAGGTATCTCTGCTTTCAACCGGGAATTCTTTTTTCAGGCGGTTGTAACGATACAACCGTCTTCCGTTACAATCACGGTATGCTCTGCCTGTGAGACAAGAGAACCGGGGATGTCAGAAAGGACAGGATATGCCCTTAATACACCCTGCTGACACAATCTTAAAAGATTTATGTCCGTATTTTTATCACTGTACCATCTGCGCGAAAAAGGCAGGGTATTTCTCTTTTCAATTTCTTTTAAGAGTTTTCTTGCACTTGGAAGCCTCACAGGTTTTCTTGATATCTGGCTGAATATTTCAACCCTCTGACTGTCGGACACCTGCCCGCAGCCTGTTGTTGCAAAAGGCTCGATTGCAAAGGTCATCCCCTCTTCAAGAAGTGTCCCGCCGTTTATTCCCACATTTGGAATAGAGGGGATTCCATGAAGGAGATATTGACCGAGACCATGACCTGTTAAGTTTGAAACCGGAAGGTAGCCTCTTTTTACGATCTCATCTGAAATGGCGGCACCAATCTCTCCTGTCCGCACACCGGGCTTTACAAGAGAGATTGCGGCATTTAGTGCACTTCTTGAAGCATCGATTAAAAGATCGTTTTTTCCGAGGTCAACTGTTACTGCCGTATCTGCGACATAACCGTTTATGTGTACACCCAAATCGACCTTCACAAGATCGCCTGCCTTAAACACACGCTGATCGCCTTCTGAGGCAGTATCATGAGCTGCGGCCTCATTTAGTGAGATGTTTAAAGGAAATGCAATCCCTGCACCTTCAGAGATTATCTCTGCCTCGGTCTCCTCCACAATGTCTAATATTAAGACGCCCGGTTTAACCTTTGAAGCAGCTTTATCACGTAATCTTCCGGCAATTTCTCCTGCTGCCATATAGCTTTCCAATATATCCGAATTCATTATATCCTGAGCACCTCTTCATATTTTGTAAAACAGTCAAATCGTGTATCTTCAACAAGCCCCATATCCTCGAGTCTTACGCCGCCATATTTTTTGTAGTACAGACCGGGTTCGACTGTTACGATATTGCCGTATTCGAGTTCGCCTCCGGATGGCGAAAGGGATGGTGATTCATGAACAGCAAGCCCAACACCGTGACCGAGACTGTGGATGAACCCTTCTGCTCCGCTTTTATATCCGGATTCCTCAAAAAAATTTACTACGGCGTTATGAACCGATTTTCCTGAGACCTTTGAACGTATCATGTCTTTTGCAAGTTTTTTTGCAGCCGATACTGCGCTGTACATATCCTCAATTTCAGGAGAGGGTTCGCCCCTGACAACAGTCCGGGTCATATCGGCATAATATCCGGTTTTCAGGTCACACGGGAATATATCAATTACGACAGGCTCATTTTCAAGAATCACTCCGTCTCCGGTGCAATGCGGCATTGCAGTCTCAGGACCGCATGAGACTATGGTATCTTTTGACGAGAAACCTCTTTTTAAGAGAAAACACTCTATCTCTGATCTCAGGTAACCGGATGTGAGGGGCAAACCGCCGCATCTGAGTTCACCGTTTTCAGATTCCGCATTGCGGATCTTTGAAATGATAAAATCCATCGTCTCATCCGTTGCCTTCTGACAGCCTCTGATGATCTCAATCTCAGCCTTTGTTTTTACAGAACGGGTCTTTTCAACAGTACCGCGGTCTATCTTCACCCTGCAAAACTTTTCAAGCTCTCTTGCAAGAATCAAAGGAAAATCCCGCGGTACCAGAACATTACCACCTGCTATATCGGCAATCATTCTTGCCTGGGCTGCATAAGGATCAGGCTCTGTTTCAAGGTATCCGAAATAGCCTGCATCGCCGCGTGATAAAACATCACATTTTGATTCTGCTATCGCGCGATCTTTTTCCATCTGAGGTACGATTAAAGTTCCGTGCATATGCAGTTTTTTTATGAAAAAAACAGGATCGCTTACACTAAATCCTGTAAGGTACCGCATATCGGGATTATCTCCGGGTGCAAATATGACATAAGCCTTTGCATCCGCATCTTCTATCGACCTGTCAAGGGAGTTCATGTTTGATACAATACCCTTAATATTCGATTCATAATTAGAAGTAATTTTACCAACTGACGTACTATTTTTATGATAATGAATGCATCAGCTGAGAGAACATTAAAGATGAAATTCGCCAAACTGACGATGATGCTAAATGCAATATTTTTACTCGTTGCACTTTCGATTCTCGCTTTTTTTGGCCTCATTCCATTCTACAGCCTCGGAATTTCAGCAATTTGCGGGATTTTAGCTGTTGTTCTGATTATACTGTTCATAAAACACTATAAACAGGATAAGGCATGGCTTGGTGAGCAGGAAGACTGAATATTAATAACATAAACCATGATTGAGGAAAATTCAGAATTCTTAATATGAAGTCTGTAAATCTGCGTTTTTGATGACAATGATTTTAATCCTTTAATCCGATTGTTAATTGCCAGTCTGAACGGGAATCTGAAAAGAGAGGACTATTATCCAGGAATAAAACAGACACATCACAGAACCGGGAAGATAAGTCATAAAAGGAGTCATATTTTGCTTCAAAAATTATTACACGAGGTTGAACTTGTCGGAAGACATCTTGAAGTGATACAGGTCGTTTTAGAGAACCAGCCGATTGGCATTTTAAAACTCTCGGAGATAATGAATATCCCCTCACACCGTGTGCGCTACTCACTAAAAGTTTTAGAGCAGCTGGGTTACATCAAAGCATCGCCTTCAGGGGCCGTTGCAACCGAAAAGGCCTCCGAAATGGTGAGCAATATGGATGAGGAAATTGATGCTTTGATAACAATACTGGTATCAATTAAAAACAGAAACTCAGGTCAGTTTCAGAATATTTAAAAAGTTAAAGGTAAACCTTTATTGGCAACTTACATGAGTTAAATTGCAAAGCCTCCATAACTCAGTTGGTAGAGTGTCTGGCTGTTAACCAGAATGTCACAGGTTCGAGTCCTGTTGGGGGCGCTGACTGTTTTTTAGGATTTTTTTTACAGGACTGTCAGGTATTTTTTTTAAATAATTACTTTTAATGTTCAGGCTAATAGCGATAGCCTGCTTCAAGAATACCCTACGGGTATTCTCAGCAGGCGACACTTACTTGTAAAAAAAATACTTAGAACATGAGGGAGGCTCGTCCCTCCCTTATGTGACTTATCATAAATCAGGGGGTGGATTCAAACCAGGCGTCACTCAGCCTTTTTACTAAGATCCTTAACCATAGGAGTCCATTTTTCTATCCCAAGGAAAAAATGTGTTAAAAGGCTGCTCTTCTCTTCCTTTTCAATAAAACCCAGTCTCCGGTAAAAATCACGCGCCCGGTTTGAAGAGACTACACATAGTGTCAGTTGAGAAAAACCTTTATTTATCGCAAAATCCTCAGCGTATGCAAGAAATGCAGAACCCAGCCCAAGACCACGATAACTCTCCCCTATCGCAATATATTCGATATAACACTCCCCGGACTTTGCCTTATTCTCAAGCAGCAATACACCTGCCAAAAATTTTAGTGCCTTTATAATGCCGTATCTCCTGAATACAGGCATCAGTCTAAAATCATCACCACCTTTTTTCTGACCGGGATATTTAAGAAGCATCACTCCTGCAATTTTTCCGTCTTTTTCCATCACAAAATATCCTTCCACAGGTTTTTTCCGAAAAAAACCAGTCTCTGTCATCAGTCCGGCCGCATCCGAAAGATCAATATCAAGAAGTGAATTAATTTTACTGAAGAAGGCACAGGTTAAAAGACTGTTCGCCTGGCTCAAATCCTCTTCCCTGAAATAACGGATATTACATTCAGTTCCATATACATTATCAGAATCCATAATCCCGGGTTACATAAATATGAGAAAATTGTTCGTAACACAACTGTATTTGTAGAATCTAATTGATCTTTTATCTATACAGAATCGTTCTTTTTACATTGGGAAATACCTTTACCTGCGTTCATACGGCAGAATGAGGCAGGCGAAAACGAAGAGGAGATTTATATTTGAGATAATGTTCCTGCAAAAGGATGACAGACTAAACATTTTTATTTGTTCATTGAAGATAGTAGAATATATAACAGCGTACTCCTTTTTCACAAGTACGGGGGAATAAAAATGACCAATACCGAAAAAAAATACTGTTTTTCATGGAAATTACTTGGTGATCTCACAATAGGAAGACCAAATCTGGGCCCTTCAACACGTGTTGAGGTTTACCGCTTAATGCAGTACACATTCCGGGACATCATTGAGCAGGAATTCGGGACAGATAAAGCAGATGAGATCTTTTATAAGACAGGGCTGCTTGCCGGAAAAGAGTTCTACAAAAATGCCGTAGGTGCTCCTGCTGACCTGAACGAGTTCGTCCTGAGACTGCAAGATCTCCTCCTGGAGATGAAGATCGGCATCCTCCGGATAGAAAAGGCGGACACAGAGAAGGGTTCTTTTGTCATGACAGTCTCTGAGGATCTCGACTGTTCCGGTCTTCCGGAGACCGGCTTTGGTGTCTGTAAATACGACGAGGGATTCATCGCCGGCCTCATGGAATCCTTCACCGGGGAACATTACGATGTCAAAGAGATCGATTGCTGGTGCACAGGCGACCGGACCTGCAGGTTTACAGTAAACCGGAGATCACGGTAAATCTTCCTATGACAAACAGAAAAATTAAAGATTTATCTGCCGGTTCCGGTGACGATCTGAAAAAAGTACTGCAGGCAGTTGAGGAGACACTTCGCAATGGCAGCGTGCCTGAAGGCCTTGTCATATCCGCTGATGAAGAGACCCAAAAAAGGCTTGATGAGATCCTTTCAGAAATCGTTGCTATCCATAAGTTCGCACTTTCCATCGCAGATGGAGATCTTTCAAAAGACCTTGCCGTAAAGGGGCATGTGGCCGGCAGCCTGAAAAGCCTGCAGTCCAACCTCAGGCACCTTACCTGGCAGGCCGGGCAGATTGCAGGCGGGGACCTCTCGCAGAGGATCCATTTCATGGGGGAATTCTCGGACTCGTTCAATACCATGGTCGAGCATCTTTCCGAGGACAAGACCAACCGGACACATAGGGAAGATGAACTCAGAAGAGTAAATGCCGCCCTTGCGGATGAGGTTGCCGAGCACAGGAAAACAGAGGAGGCGCTGCGCGAATCCCGCCAGATTCTTGAAGCTATCCTCAATTCCATCCCTAGCCCGATCTTCTACAAGGATAGGAACGGGATATACACAGGCTGCAACCCCGCCTTCGAAGGCTACATCGGGCTTCCAAAGGACCAGCTGGTCGGCAGAACGGTGTACGACATTGCGCCAAAGGATCTCGCTGATATATATTACACTGCAGACAAAGAACTCCTCGATAACCCCGGCAGCCAGTCATATGAATCGCATGTGAAATATGCCGACGACTCAATCCACGACGTCATCTTCAACAAGGCCACAATCACCGATCTTAAAGGAAATGTCAATGGTCTGGTCGGAGTGATCCTCGATATCACAGAACGAAAAAAGGCGGAAGAGGAAGAACGGCTGACGCGGGAACGGTTCGAGATACTGGTGAAGATCGCCGATATGCGGGATACTAGCGAATCGGAATTGTCCCAATATGTCATGGAAGCTGCATGCCGGATGACCGGCAGCACGCTTGCCTTCATCGGCATGATAACTTCTGACGAATCGGTCATGGATATTGTTGCATGGTCGAAATCAACCATGAAAGAGTGCAGGGTTGCTGCGTCACCTATACATTTCCAGATAGATAAAGCCGGCATATGGGCAGATGCGGTCCGGACACGAAAGCCAAAGATCGTCAATGATTATTCAGCTCCCCATCATAGCAAGAAGGGGCTTCCGGACGGCCATGTCGGAATCACACGGTTCCTCTCACTCCCGATCATCGACAACGGGAAGGTTGTCATGGTTGCAGCGGTTGCCAACAAGCCGTATGATTACGACGATGCCGATGTTACCCGGTTGACACTCCTGATGCAGGGCGTATGGAGTAACCTCCAGAGACGGAGGGCTGAAGAAGCGCTTATCGAGAGCGAGTACCGGTTCAGGGAGCTCTTCAACTCCATGAGCAGCGGTGTCGTAGTGTACCGGGCAGTGGACAAAGGGGCCGATTTCGAATTAGTGGATTTCAACCATGGAGCCGAAATAATAGAAAATGTCAGAAAACAGGACGTGATGGGGAAGCGTGTCACAGAGGCATTCCCTGGTGTTGAAGAGTTCGGCCTTTTGGAGATATTCAGGAGGGTATGGCAGACAGGCAAATCAGAACATTATCCCACATCATTATACAGAGATGAACAGATAAGCAGCTGGCGTGAGAACTATGTGTACCGGCTCCCGTCAATGGAGATCGTTGCAATATATGAAGACGTAACCAAAAGCAAGCAGGCGGAAGAAGCGCTCAGGCAGAACGAGACCATGTACCGGACCCTCTTTGAAGATTCCCCAATTTCATTATGGGAAGAAGACTTTTCCTACGTTAAAAACTGGATTGATGAGAAAAAACAGGAAGGCGTCAGCGATTTAGGTAAATATCTAAAAGAAAATAGGGAAGATGCCCGGAGATGTGCAATGATGGTGAAAGTGATTCATATAAACCATGCAACGATAGCGCTATTCGGTGCCGCATCTTCCAGGGAATTCTGTGAAGGACTCTCCGTAATATTCCCAGCCGAGTCGCTCGATGCATTCTGTGAAGAGATTGTCGCACTCTCCCGGGGGGAGACGGAGTTTGAAAAAGAAATTCCCTTTTGTACACTTCAGGGAGATAAGAAAATAGTTATCATGAAAATAATAGTCTTACCCGGTTACGAAGAGACATTATCCAGGATCTTTGTCTCAGTGATCGATATCACACAGCGTAAGAATATGGAGGAAGCACTCAGGGAGGCAAATAAGAAACTCAACATGCTCTCTTCCATTACAAGGCACGACATCCTTAATATGATCATGATAATCAGGAGTTATATCGAACTCTCGGAAGAAATGGTGGACAATCCGAAACTCAGGGAGTATATGGCAATAGAGACCAGCGCAGTTGATACGATCCAGAAGCAGATCGAATTCACGCGGTATTATCAGGATATCGGGGTGGATGAACCGAAATGGCAGGATACAGGAGAAATCGTCGCGGAGGTTGCAGAACAACTGGACCTGAGGGGAATAACTCTCGATAATTCTTTAAAAGGGGTTGAGATCTTCGCAGATCCCCTCATCGGGAAGGTTTTTTACAATCTGATCGAGAACTCGATCAGGCACGGGGAGCACGTAGCCTCCATCAATTTCTCATATTCGGAAAAAGATGACGAGATAGTCATCTCGTACCGCGACAACGGTGTAGGTATCAGTGAAATAGATAAGAAAAAACTCTTCCGGAGGGGATTCGGCAAGAATACAGGACTAGGGCTCTTCCTCTCAAGGGAAATCCTATCCATCACCGGCATCACTATAAAGGAAACCGGTGAACAGGGGAAGGGTGTACACTTCGAGATCACGGTGCCGAAAGTGAATTATCGTTACAACGATAATCCGTCACTGAAGTGATATTATTTAAAATAAGAATCAATTTTTTCCTTTTGACTATATTACGGCTATCATAAAAATGTAAATTTTCTTCCCATAATACTTACTTAGGTCAGGTTACTGACACCACACCCTTTATATACCTCTTCACCCCATGTCCAGACTATACAGTATAATGGAGATATGCCATATATTCAGGCAAGCAGGTGAGGTGTTATATGCATTGATAAGAGTGATCTCCAAAAGCATAGAAGAAATTCCTAAAATTGCAGATATCTGCCAGAAGGGAGAAAAGAATGCACACTATGTTTAAAACATTCATCCGTTCGTTTATAACACCAGTCCATATTATTGATACTGCCATCGCAGCAATCATCCTCCTCATGCTGTACCTGCTCAGTGAAAAAAATTATCTCCTTTTCCACGGGATCATCGAACTTTTCAGCATCGCTATTTCTTTCTCGATATTCATACTGGTCTGGAACAGCCGTAAGTTATATGCCGATTTATTTTTCCTTATTATCGGCATCTCTTTTCTCTTCACAGGAAGCATTGATCTGGTTCACACCCTCGCATACAAGGGGATGGGTGTATTCCCGGATTTTACCGCCGATCTCCCCACACAATTATGGATTGCCGCACGCTATTTTCAGAGCATCACTTTTTTAATCGCAACGCTGTTTATAGGAAAAACTATCACAAAAGACCGAAAATACGATGTGGCAATTGTATTTACAGCATGTGCCGCTGTATGCAGCCTTTTTTTTGCAAGCATATTCATCTGGCAGGATTTTCCGCACTGCTTCATCGAGGGCAGCGGCCTTACCCCCTTCAAGATATACAGTGAATATCTCATATCGCTCATACTCATCGCTACAGCCGTCATACTGTATAAAAAACGGCAGCTGTTTGATTCAGAGGTCTGGCGTTTCCTGATCGCCGCACAGTTGTTCCTCATCATGGGAGAATTCTCATTTACCACTTATGTGAACGTATACGGATTCACGAACATGCTGGGACATCTTTTCAAGCTTGTCTCGTTCTATTTCTTCTACCGTGCGATCATCGTGGTCGGACTGACAAGGCCGTACGATCTTATCCTGCGCGATCTGGTCGAGAATATAAATGACGTCATCTTCACTACAGATGTCCAGGGAAAGATCACCTACATCAGTCCTGCCGTTGAACGGATGTGCGGTTTTACCTCAGAGGAGATGACAGGACAAGACTTCATCAGGTACGTTCATCCTGAAGATCATCCGATATTTACTGCGGCCATAAAACCGAAAGAGAATGTAGAAAATAAAGAAACTGAATTCAGGATAATCCGGCGGGACGGGAGCGT
>JAFGWE010000014.1 GCA_016937345.1 Methanomicrobiaceae archaeon | reverse complement strand
TTTAAAATCCTTTTTTGAAAATCACAATTAAATATAAAAATTTATTATCTGGTAACTTGTTATTTTTAATTCACAGGCGATTTAGTTGGGGGAGCACATAAACAGTACTTCTGTTTTAGTTATCGATGACGATGAACATCTTTTGAATTCTGCAAAGGAACATCTGGAGAATGTGTACGGTATCCGTGTAGATACATCTTCTGCATTCTTAGAAGGGATAAAAAAGGCAGTCAGATATGAGTATGACGCCATCGTTTCAGATATTGAGATCCCCGGAACCGATGTTATCGGTCTTATGAAAGAGAAGCGTGCCAACGGTTTTTATACTCCATTTATCGCTGCCTATAGCAGTATTATGGGCAGTGAAATCTTAAAGGAAGCGTCTGATTCAATTGCGGATTTTTATCTTTACAAGGGTTCTGATACAGCTCTTATGTATAATGAACTTCATCGCTATATCACGAAATCCGTTGAACTTGCAAAGGTAAGAAAGGATATTTTCAAATCCGAAACAATATTTCCTGTTATATGGGACAGTATTCCCAACGGAATAATGATTGCCGGCAGGGATTTTAATACAATAATAACTGCAAACTCTGCTGCCCTTGAGATATTCGGCGTTGAAAAAACCGAGAAGCTCAAGTATTATGATCTTTCCCTTGATCCAAATATCACCCCGGATATACTTCGTGCAGTGAAAGACAGGAGTCAGGAATCTTTTGAGATAGAGTATGATTTTGACAAAATAGGGGATATCAATTTATTTAAGACTAAAAGGGCCGGTAAGATTGATCTTGAGATCAAATTTTCGCCAATAATAAAAGACGGCAGTAATATCGGAACGATGATTTATCTGACTGAGATTACTGAGAAAAAAGATTATGAGAGGCAGCTTTCAAACGCGAATAAGAAACTAAGCCTCCTTTCCGGTATTACGAGGCATGATGTATTGAATCAGATCGCAGCAGCCAGGCTTTATACCGAAATTCTTTCAGAACACTTAAAAGATGATGAACAGGCATCAGGCTATCTGAAACCGATAGATTTGTGCATGGAAAAGATGGAAAGGCAGATTAATTTCAGCCGCGATTATGAAGATCTTGGTACTTATCTGCCTGTGTGGCAGAATCTTGAAAATATTATTAATTTAGGCGCATCAGAAGCTTTGGGTGACGGCATCCGCCTTGTTACAAACCTTGGCAGTTATGAGGTCTATGCAGATCAGATGCTTATTATGGTCTTTTTTAACCTCATTGACAATTCTATCAGGCATGGCAGGATTGTAACCGATATTGTGATATCTTTTTATGACGTTGGCGATGAGGGTGTTATTGTCTTTGAGGATAATGGTATTGGTGTTTTGTATGAGGACAAAGAGAATATCTTTCAGAAAGGATTTGGTTCAAATACAGGGTATGGTCTGTTTCTGATTCGTGAAATTCTTGATTTTAAGGGATTTCACATAAAAGAAACGGGAATTCCGGGAAAAGGTGCACGTTTTGAGATACATGTTCCGGCCGGGAAATGGCGGCTTGTGTAAGAGTAAATTTTCTTTAAGGTCCCTTTGTAATTTTTTTGAACTGATTTTTGGTAAAATTATTAACGTCTAATCCATCCATTCTGAAAGATTGGTCTGATCGTACGGAATAACCTCTGCTGTTTTTCTAATCACAAGGCTGTTTTTGTCCGCATATGTTTTCAGGCATTTTGTTGTGTCCTGCCACGAGATAACAGGAACACTGCAGCCAAAACCTCTTTTAAAATAGTATTGTATGGGTTTTTCAGGTGTTGATTCCGGGTGCTCTCCATATATCAGCGCATGCTTGTGTCCGGTGAAAATCTCAACCGATGCCGGTTTTTGTTCAGGTCCGGGAAGACTGAGATTCTCCTTTGTTGAATACTGAATTATCGGACTTGGAAGTGATCTCTGCCTGTTGAGCTTAAATAAAATCTTTCCGCCTTTCTTACCGCCTATAAGAGGACATTCTGAAAAAATCTCCTCATCTGCAAGAGTTATGAACTCGTCCCTGTCGATATCAATGCAGGCTATGGTAAAACCGTCCTCTGTCGGATAGTTCATGTCAAGCGAGATGCTTAATTTTTTTGTATCCATTGCTGAAGTATCGGAAAAATCCCAGAAATTTCTGATTACTGCCAGCCTTTCAGGAGATGGTATGTGGAATGAATCACGGACGACTTTTCCGAAAAAACGTCTGTCATAGTTTCTTAAAAGCTCTCTTTCATTTGGAGGATTGTTTTTATAAACACCCTTTCTGGATATTATTCCCATGGGTGCCTTTGATCTCGGCTGACAGGGAACAGGGATAATCCCGTTTATTCTGCACCAGTCAAGAATCTCTCCTGCATTTTTGGGAATGTATTCAGAGGCTTTGCATTCGTTCATTCGGTAATTTAAATGGGTTTTTAAAGGTTTATAAAGGAGGGGGTTTTACGATAAAATAGTCAAATTAAATTTTTCATCATTAGTGCTGGTTTGATTTTGTCATTTAATCCTTAATTCCCTGTGGTTGTTATAATATTCAACAACCTCCGGTTTATATGTCCAGCAAATATGCCTTTCATTGTCTGCTGCGATTTTTTTTGACTCAAGGAGATAATCAATAATTTGCATGAAGGTCTGATACATCATCTTTTTAGGAAGCTCTTTGCAGAGGGCTGTCTTTTTATATTTGCCACAATTTTACCTGATGAATTTCTCAACCATCTTTATACTGTCAAGTGTTGGTGAATGTATACCTGTTACCTTTTGAGTCAATGGCGGCATAAGATAACAGGTTATTATATAATTTTATATAATTTTTTGAAGAGGGGATTTCCTAAAAATTTAGTTTTAGCATTATCTAAAAATCAATCTTTTAGGAAAGAAAGTGCATTTATTCCTTCCTGAGTCATTTTAATTATAGGTCTGCTTCCATTTTTTTCAAGTCGTATATAATCCCATTCAATAAGAGGGTTTATGTATTTTCGTTGAAGTGCATTATATTTAGCAACCAAACCTTCTTTTGATTTATCATTTAATAATTTCATACCTGAAGACTCAAGTTCTTCGATGAGTATTTTTTTTGAGATTAATGGATATTTGTTCTGAGTTTTGGAAATGATTTCTAATACATCTATTAATTCCTCAGGTGGTTTCTCTATCCTATAATTTGGCATTTTTTTTATTTCCTTGCACCCTATGGAAATTTGCTGCCCAAATTCTGGTTCATTATCATAATCAGCGGGAACAACATAATATGGTGTGAATTGATTATTCACATTTTTAAATATCATACAGGTCATCATACCTGCTATTGAATGGATCTTTGTTCCTGTTGAGACATTTATAAAAATATGATTGCTTGATTCCTCTTCTGCAATTTGACGGTAAACTCTGAGGGTATCATAAAGATCTCGTCCTACAATATCTGTTCCTCTTTTTTCGATTTCTACAGGTTTTTTTTGTGCTAAAAGCTTTTTTTCAATATCATTCAGATAATAAAGACCCGTATCATCTTCCTTTACCTTTTCAGTTATCAAATATACCTTGTCAGCTTCCATCTCAATCAAAGGTAATACTACTCTGTCGATTTCATATCCTACGGGTGCTATATGGACCCTTCTTGGATAATTAGGTTTTTCAATAGTTACCATAATTTATTTAATTTATGTAATTATCGTAAATAAATATAAATATTCTCTTGCTTCTACTATCTTTTAGAAGATATTGATTTTGAAATCAAATCCAAATATTAATTTTTACTGAAATATGATGGAATAATTAATAATGGGGGTTGTGGTTGTGGGAAAAAAATATTATCTATACTGGGGTAAAAGCAGATCTCTTGATAATAGATTTCATCTTGCAGCCTATCATTGCCTTGATGTTGCGGCGGTTGGAAATACTATTCTTTCAACAAATACGCTTCTTAGTAAACGCATCTCAAATCTGACCGGATGGAGCACTGAAGAATCCATAAGATTTGTTACTTTCTGGCTTGCCCTTCATGATCTTGGAAAGTTTACTGAATCATTTCAGGGTCTCAATAAAGATCTTTTCCGGAGACTAAATGGAAGAGAACCTAAACTTGATTATTATCTCCGTCATGATAATTTAGGCTTTAAATTATGGAAATATTTCGTTGCCGAGATTATTATAAATGGAAAATCCCAAAAAATATCTCCTGATATCAATCTTAGGAATGCTGAGAGAATATTAAATTCCCAGGCTCATGCTATATTCGGACATCATGGAACACCTCTGGATAATCAAAAATCAGAAAATTATAATCGAGGGCAATTATATTCTGAATCTGATGCAGATGCCGTAAATGAGTTTGTTTTGGATATATATTCTCTCTTCTTTGGTAACTCTCTCATAATCCCTTCTCTTTCCTCCAAAAATAAATATAAGGATTTCTCAAAGCTTTCATGGATTTTGGCTGGGCTTACTGTTTTTGCAGACTGGATTGCATCGGATGATACAATTTTTGAATATATTAATTCTGAAATGTCTCTTGATACATACTGGAGTAAATATGCTCTTCCTCAAGCTAGATTGGCGATAGATTCTTTGGGCCTGAGTATTCCGGAAATTTCCCAAAAAACTGGAGTGGATGAGATATTTACTTTTTTTAAAGAAAATTGTCTGGAGCCAAGTCCATTGCAAAAATTTGCATCAGATTCTGAAATAGGTGCAGGTCCTCATCTTTTTATAATTGAGGAGTCTACTGGTGGGGGCAAAACCGAGGCAGCAATAACTCTGGCTCATCGTTTAATGGCAAATGGTGAGGCTAATGGAATATATATTGGTCTTCCTACAATGGCAACAGCGAATGCCATGTATGTCAGGCTAACGGATTGTTACAAGAACCTGTACTCCAAAGATAGCAATCCTTCTTTAGTTCTGGCTCATGCAAACAGGCAATATTCTGAAATTTTCCTTAATTCAATTACAAACTTCAGGAATAAAGGTCCGGAAAGAACAGATGAAAAGAATTCAGAAAATATTTGTTCAGTGTGGCTTTCAGACAACAGAAAAAAGTCACTTCTTGCACCTGTGGGAGCCGGAACTATTGATCAGGCTTTGGTGTCAATACTTCCGGTCAGACATCAGTCATTGAGGCTTTATGGATTATTTCAGAATATCTTGATTGTTGATGAGGTTCATGCATATGATAGCTATATGTCAAGACTTTTGCAGACACAACTTTCATTTATGGGAGCTCTTGGTGCAAGTGTGATATTACTCTCGGCGACTTTGCCGGATGAGATGAAAAAATCTTTTATTCATTCATTTGCATCTGGAGCCGGTTATGAGATATTATCTCCCAAATCTAATGCATATCCACTTGTTACACATCAGTCTTCAAATGGTCTTTCTGAAATATATGTTCCTTCCCGTGGTGGTACTGAAAGGACTGTTAAGGTTGAGATAATTGATGATGATGAAGAAGTAAAAAGAAAAATCATTGAATCACTTGAAAAAGGGAGTTGTGTGTGCTGGATTCGAAATACCATAAAAGATGCAACTGATGCATATCATTATTTTGCAGATATTATTTCTGATAAAAAAATATCATTATTCCATTCTGCTTTTGTAATGGGTGACAGAATAAAAATAGAAGATGATACTTTACGCAACTTTGGAAAGACTAGTACTAAAGATTTACGGGAAGGCAGGCTTCTTATAGCAACCCAGGTTGTTGAACAGTCACTTGATATTGATTTTGATTGTATGGTTACAGATCTTTGCCCTGTTGATTTGATAATTCAGAGGGCGGGAAGATTGCACAGGCATAAAAAAGGATACTCACGTGATGATCCTGTGTTGTGGATATATTCTCCGCTGCCTGTTGAGGATCCTGATTGTGATTGGTACAGCAGGATTTTTAAGAGTGGTTCATACGTATATCCGAAGCATGGAGATCTATATCTTACAGCCAAAATATTGCAAAAACGTGGGTATATAAGAACACCTGATGATGCAAGGTGTCTCATTGAAAGCGTATATGGAAAAAAGGGTCAGGACAGGATCCCGGAACCATTAAAAGATATTGATGAGCGGGAAAAATTAAGGCAGAGTTCCGAGAAAGGTCTGGCAATAAACAATTCTTTGAACTGCTCAAAAGGTTATCAGTTTGATGGAAACCTGTGGGATTCTGATGAAGAAATATCTACAAGACTTATTGAGCCAACAGTGACATTGAGACTTGGTATTATTAATACTGAATCTGGGAAAATTAAGCCTATTGACAATTGCGGAGAAGGAAAGTGGGATTTAAGTCAGGTAACTGTTCGAAAAACCAAATTACCTTTCACTCCAGTCTTTCCTTCGTCAATCAATGATTCAGTTGAAAAGGCAAAAGAAACGATGCATGATAACTGCAGGTGGTGTATTTTTCTTCCATTATATGATAACGAAAACGGGTTTTATTCAAATCAGTTCGAAAATTCAGATGGTGATTTAGTCTATGTTAAATATTCACGAAAAGAGGGGATTATTATATCCAAATCCTAACTTTTCGCATCCGGGAATCCGGATGCATTTATTCTGGAAGTATCGTATGAAGAATAATAAAAAGTATTGCAGAGGTGTTGTATAATTTCAGATAATTGCTTCAATCTGATAAAAGAGAGATGGATTCCTGTATTGTATGCAGATGGTACAGAAGATGTAATTGCACCATTCGAAATTTTTGTTCTTGATATAAAAACGGCAGTTTCTTCCTTTAACGCACCCAGACCTGATTTCAATGGTTCTCTGATTCAATTCATGATTGGTCTTGTTCAGACCACTATGGCCCCGGAGGATGAGGGTGAGTGGGATGAATTTATTGAAAATCCGCCTGATGAAACTGAAGTAAAGAAAGCCTTTGATAGTGTATCTGATGCTTTTAATCTGAATGGTACTGGATACAGGTTCATGCAGGATGTTTCAGTTAAAGATTCCGAGAGTACTTTCGGACTTGAAAATCTGATTCCGTCTCTTCCTGCAAATGGTTTTTTCCAAAAAACTGATAATCTCAATGGTATTTGTCCTGTTTGTGCGGCAATGTCATTATTTACGTTGCAGCTTAACGGTCCGTCAATGGGAAGAGGACATAAAACAGGCTTGAGGGGAGGAGGACCCTTAACAACAGTTGTTCTTGGGAAAAATATACCCCAAACAATAATGCTGAATGTTCTTCCTGAGTCTCAATTCTATAATTCTATGGAATATGAACGTAAAAGCAGTTTAAATAATATTTTTCCATGGATGGGTCAGGTTCCAACTTCAGAAAAAAAAGGTACGGGTATTCTGACTCCTGATAATTCCAGCGAACTTCAAATGTTTTGGGGGATGGGATTAAGACTATTTTTAGATTATGAAAATCTTACCTCTGGAACTTGTGATATTTGCGGTGCAGAAAGTAATGCATTAATTCATCAGTCGTTAGTAAAACCATACGGAATCGCGTATGAAAACTGGCATCACACTTTGACTCCGTATTATAAATCATCCGGAGAGGATGATTCAATATTGCCTTCTCATCTCAGTCCTTCCGGTATAAGCTATTCAAACTGGCTTGGACTTACACAGAATGCTCCTGATGGTAATAAAAAAGCTGCCAGAGTTGTAAACTGGTTTTATGAGAATAATAATTTTGTAAAGGAAATCTTTGATTTATCTTCAGAGAAAGCAAGGCTTTGGGCTTTTGGTTATGATTATTCCAATGCAAAAGCAAGATGCTGGTATGAAAGCAGAATGCCAATATATCTCTTAGAGAATAATTTGAGAAATGATTACGAGAATCATGTTGCACAAATTGTAAATACTGCTAATTATGTTCAAAAAATTCTCCATGGATGTGTTAAGGAGTCATGGTATGGTAAAAATGCACCTGGAGGAAATGTTCCTGATGTCAGTTCACGATTCTGGAATGAAACTGAGCCGTTTTTTTATGATATTCTTGATAAACTTATTTTTGATCTTAAGTCTGGTAATGATCCATCCGGAATTAAAATTGAATGGCTAAAAAAGATCCGGAGTTATAGTCTTGAAGAGATTTTTGATTTTTACTCTCAGTCCCAGTATATGGACTCAAAAAATCCTAAAAGAATTTTATCTGCCCGGAAATCTTTCCAGAAAATGACATATCCTAAGTCTGGCAGTAAGATCTCAAAAGAACTAGGTCTCTCTCTGGAAGCGGCGCCTTAAATGTGAGGTTAAAAATGATTAGAAAAAAAGAATTAAATTATCTTAATTTCCAAAACGGAGAAATTTCTACTATTCTTGGTGAATGGTGGGAATCTTTGGATGAGGACAGAGGTGAGCGTGCAGTATTGAGGCGATGTAAAAGTTATGAAGAAGTGGCTTTTTCGCCTGCTTATTACCGATTAAGAAAATCTTTGGTTTCAGCCGGATTTTCAGTGAGAAATGATGATCTGGCACTAGTTGCTGGAGTAATTTCTCATGTTCGAAAACAGAGTTCTGAAGGAAAATTCTCTGCTCTGATGGCTGAATCAAAGAAAGGTGCCAGTGGGCCTGTGGTCAGTGAGAAGAGGTTTAGAAAACTTCTCTCTGTTCAGGATAAATCAGACCTGTATCTGACAATGATTAGGCTGATAAAGATGACAGATGATGCAGCACCGATTAATGATGTTGCATCAGGTCTTTACTGGTGGAATGAGAGAACAAAGAAAAACTGGGCGTTTGCCTATTATGATAAAATTTTATAAGGAGTGTTAAAAATGAGTGAATTTATTCAGCTTCATATGCTTGTATCGTATCCCCCGTCAAATCTCAATCGCGATGATCTTGGAAGGCCAAAGACTGCTGTGATGGGAGGTAAACAGAGACTTCGTGTGTCTTCACAAAGCCTTAAAAGGGCATGGAGGCAGTCTGAGATATTTAAGGATGGTCTTTTTGATCATGTTGGGATAAGAACAAAAGAGATGGGCAACAGTATCGAAAAGGCCCTTTTATCCGGAAAAAAATTATCTGATTCCCTGAAAAAGTTAGAAACTGTCTCATTTGAGCCTGTTGATGTAAAGAAGTCAAAAATGTGGGCAATCAGTATTGCCGAAAAGTTTGGTAAATGTAAAAAGGATTCTCCTGAGCATGAACAGATGGTTCATTTCAGCGGGGATGAAATTGAGGCAATTGATAATTTACTAATTAAAATTTCCGGATCTGGTGAAGATCCATCTAAAAGTGACCTGAATCTTCTTAGAAAAAAGCACTCCTCTGCTGATATAGCAATGTTTGGCAGAATGCTTGCAAAAGATCCGGGATTTAACACTGAAGCAGCGGTTCAGGTTTCTCATGCAATTACGGTTCATGATGTGGCAATTGAGGATGACTGGTTTACTGCTGTTGATGATCTGAATTCCGGTGAGGAAAATGCAGGTTCTGCACATATTGGAGAACTTGAATTTGCCTCAGGTCTGTTCTACACCTATGTCTGTATAAATCGTGATCTGCTCGTAGAAAACCTGTCTGATGACTCCTGCCTTGCTGATAAAGCAATTCAGTCTCTTGTAGAAGCAGCAGCGAAGGTGAGTCCTTCCGGAAAGCAGAACAGTTTTGCATCTCGTGCATATGCATCATACATCCTCGCCGAAAAAGGAACACAGCAGCCCAGATCTCTTTCTGTTGCATATTTAAAAGCCATCAAAAGTGATAATCTGCTTGAAAGTTCTATTGAATCTCTTGAAAATACAAGAGATAAATTTGACAAGGTGTATGGAAAATGTGCTGAAGCAAGATGTGAAATGAATGTTTTTACCGGAGAGGGTAGTCTTGTGGATATTCTTGAATTTGTGAAGAGATAATTATGACAAGGTATTGTTTATTCCACCTGTATGGTCCTATTGCCTCATACGGTGGAACGGCAGTCGGAGAAGATCGTCATTCGGGCAATCGTCCTTCAAAGTCAGCTGTCCTTGGCCTGATTGCGGGTTCTCTTGGTATAAGGCGTGAGGAAGAAGAGGTTCATAGTAATCTTGCAGGAGATATTGGTTTTTCGGTAATTATTGAAAAAACCGGTATTCCTGTCAGGGATTATCATACTGTTCAGTCTGCTCCGGAATCTGCAATTAAAAAACAGGGATACTTTCTGACCCGGAAAGATGAACTGGATATAGGGAGAACTGCTCTTTCGGCTATAGTGACAAAGAGGGATTATATTTGTGATTTAATGGCCTGTGTCTGCATCTGGAAACGAAATGACAGTTCCGGGTATTCTCTTGAAGATATTGCAAAAGCAATTTCCAGTCCGGTTTTTGTACCATATCTGGGCCGAAAATCCTGTCCTGTATCTTTGCCTATGAAACCTGTAATTATTGAGGCAGATTCTATAAAAGATGCTTATATCAAGTCAAAATTATTTGATGATGATCTAATAAAGGATTTCTTCAATCCGGATGATTCACGGATTATGATTTACTGGGATAGTGACGGTATTTCAGGTGTAAAACCTGATGAAGAACATATGAGGAGAGATAATATTCTCAGCAGGAAAAGGTGGCAGTTTTCTTACAGGAAAGAATATTTTGGCTGGATTAATCTGATTGGGGGGAATTTCTGATGTTTTTATCAAGGGTTACTGTAAATATGCATTCTGTATTTTCTCCTGAATTTCAAAAAATTGCTTCAGGACCTTATCAGATTCATTCAATGCTATGGGATATGTTCTCTGATTCGGAATATCGGGAGAGAGATTTTCTTTACAGGGTTGATTTAAAAGAAAGTAAACCTGTTATATTCATTGTTTCTGAAAGAAAACCCTACTGTAATGGCAGTCTTTGGAATATAGAAACAAAATCTTATAATCCTGTTATTACTGAGGGAAAAAAACTTGGATTTTCGCTTCGTGCAAATCCTATTGTTACAAAAACGATTCCTGCAACAAAAGGACAGGAGAAGAAAAGATACAAGCATGATGTTGTGATGGACGCGAAACAGAGGATAATTAAAGAATATGGTGATAAATCGCCTCTCCCTCCGGTTGCAGAGATTGTTCAGCAGGAAGGTTTCAGATGGCTATCGTCCCGTTCTGAAAGGCTTGGTTTTAGTATTGAGGATGGTTTTGTGAGAGCAGATGCCTATAATCAGGTAAATTTTATGCAGGGTAAAAAGAACCGAAAGGTTTCATTAAGCACAATTGATTTTACTGGAATTCTGACGGTGAAAGATAGTGAAAAGTTTATTGAAACTCTTGGAAAAGGAGTGGGTCCTGCAAAAGGTTTTGGTTGCGGTCTGATGCTTGTAAGATCAGTCTGAGGTGATATATGCCTTGTATTTCTCCCTTAAAACCAATTTCAATGAAAGAGAGATCTTCTCTGATATTTCTGGAATATGGTGAACTTGATGTTTCTGATGGTGCTTTTGTATTAATTGATGTCAACGGAGTAAGGGTCCAGATACCTGTCGGGGGTCTTGCCTGCATAATGCTTGAACCCGGAACTAGGGTGTCTCATGCGGCTGTTGATCTTGCGGCTAAAGCCGGTACTCTCCTTGTGTGGGTCGGTGAGGCTGCTGTTCGTCTTTATTCTTCAGGTCATCCCGGAGGTGCACGTTCTGACAGGCTTTTATATCAGGCCCGGCTTGCACTTGATCCTTCTGCAAGGCTTAATGTTGTTCGTAAAATGTATGAACTGAGATTTAAAGAAGAGATACCTGCAGATTATTCTATTAATCAGCTTAGGGGAATGGAAGGTGTCCGTGTCAGGAAACAGTATGAGATAATTGCACAAGAAGCAGGGATAGAGTGGAGAGGAAGAAGATATGATCCGGGAAACTGGAGTTATGCTGATCTTCCAAACCGCTGCCTAAGTGCAGCGACTTCGTGTCTTTATGGTGTAACCGAGGCTGCAATTCTTGCAGCAGGTTACTCACCTGCAATTGGCTTTTTGCATACCGGAAAGCCTCTTTCATTTGTCTATGATATTGCTGATATTTTCAAATTTGACACTGTAGTTCCAGCTTCATTTTTTACGGCTTCGCAAAAGCCACAAAATCCTGAACAGGAAGTCAGACGATCCTGCAGGGATATGTTCAGGATGGAGAAGACACTTGAACTCATTATTCCGACTATACAGGAGGTTCTGGATGCCGGGGGTCTTGATGTCCCAAAGCCGTATGATGATATGGTACCTCCTGCATTTGTAGATTAAGGTGCTTATGGGTTTTTTGATGGTTGTTATTGAAAATGCTCCTCCTTCTCTAAGAGGAAGACTCTCTTTGTGGCTGGTTGAATTAAGGGCGGGAGTCTATGCCGGCAATTATTCAGTCAGAGTACGAGAGATGATATGGGATCAGGTAGTATCAGGTATTGGGAAAGGCAATGCTGTGATGGCATGGCATACTCCCAATGATGCAGGTTTTGATTTTGAAACAGTTGGTAGTAACAGAAGAATTCCGAGGGAGATGGATGGGATAAAGCTAATTTCCTATCTAGTAGATTTGAATAAGAGAAAGTAGATATATTGGATTTTTATCTAATATATAAGCAGATGAGAGTTCCCTGTGTGTACAGGGATGAACCGAATCTGATAGTGTCCGATCGTTTTTGGATGATGAGTTCCCTGTGTGTACAGGGATGAACCGAACTTGCACTTAAAGTCAAAGATGCCCTTCACGAGTTCCCTGTGTGTACAGGGATGAACCGTTCCCCCGACATTTACCAATTTCAACAGGTATGAGTTCCCTGTGTGTACAGGGATGAACCGATGACCGGGGAACTGCAGGGGGAAGGAGTGACGAGTTCCCTGTGTGTACAGGGATGAACCGAATTGAAACCAAAGAATCGCAACTCACTGAAAGAGTTCCCTGTGTGTACAGGGATGAACCGGGTTTTTGTGAAGAGGGTTTTTTCCTCCCCACGAGTTCCCTGTGTGTACAGGGATGAACCGACTGATAATTCGTTATCTTTTCTACAGATAGCGAGTTCCCTGTGTGTACAGGGATGAACCGCCCGAAACTTCTAAAACCGGTTTTGTCAGTGTGAGTTCCCTGTGTGTACAGGGATGAACCGAGATACAAAGGTGGATATCTCACGCTCAGAAGGAGTTCCCTGTGTGTACAGGGATGAACCGGAGGCGCTCACATATTTGTTTGTCCTCATTGCGAGTTCCCTGTGTGTACAGGGATGAACCGTAAATTCCAAGACTTCCACAAATATCAAAGGCGAGTTCCCTGTGTGTACAGGGATGAACCGCCTCCGTGCGAGTTCTGCGAGTAGCTCTTTGTGAGTTCCCTGTGTGTACAGGGATGAACCGATAGCGGCAGAACTTGAAGAAATCCGGGAGAAGAGTTCCCTGTGTGTACAGGGATGAACCGACAGAAAGGAAGGTGTAAAAACATGGCATTGAGAGTTCCCTGTGTGTACAGGGATGAACCGGAATAATCCGAATAATGCAACATTAAGAACCCGAGTTCCCTGTGTGTACAGGGATGAACCGTAATCTCAGTAATAAAACAATATTTGAATCACGAGTTCCCTGTGTGTACAGGGATGAACCGAAAGCGTCACGAGCACAGCGCTGAAGTTTCGCGAGTTCCCTGTGTGTACAGGGATGAACCGTAACCGAAGAACAAATTATTCAAATGGTTGTAGAGTTCCCTGTGTGTACAGGGATGAACCGAGCCCCAAGGCCAGCTTCAAGGTCAATTACTAGAGTTCCCTGTGTGTACAGGGATGAACCGGCAATTGTGTAACCATCTGTATTTATAAATCTGAGTTCCCTGTGTGTACAGGGATGAACCGATAACTGTCTATTGTTGTTGGTTTGAATATTGGAGTTCCCTGTGTGTACAGGGATGAACCGCCAACAATTCATACGGCACTGATGCACTGTCGGAGTTCCCTGTGTGTACAGGGATGAACCGTTTCCGAATTAAGCGCCGAAATTGCAAGAGAAGAGTTCCTTGTGTGTACAGGGTTGACACTATGTTGGCAATAATCTCTAAAAAAGATTAGGGAGATAGTAAAGTAAAACATTATGGATGTTATCTCTATGAAATATCTTTTTTTTGACTGCGAAACAACAGGTATTTTTGAGAATTCAGAAATTCCGCGTCTTGTCCAAATGGGATGGGTAATTTACGATACTTATTTAGGAGAATGCAGAAAAAAAGAATATATTATAATTCCTGATGGATTTGAGATTCCTGAAGAATCTGTTGCTATTCATAATATCACAACACAGGCTGCAAAAGATGCAGGGTATCCTTTTGAGCATGTTTTTTTAGAATTCAGTAAAGACCTGCAAATATCTGATTTAGTTATATCACACAATTTTGAGTATGACTCAAGGATTATTGAGAATGAAGTCTCAAATATTGGATTATTTTTTTCATTTCTTCGGAAAAAATCTTTTTGTACAATGAAATCCACAGCACATCTTTGTAAAATACCTGGGCCCTATGGAGATAAATGGCCGAAATTGCAGGAACTGTACTATTTTTTATTTGGAAAATATCCTAAATATTCGCATAATGCACTTGAAGACGCTTCAACCTGTGCAAAATGTTTTTTAGAACTAAAAAAGCGTGAATTAATCAAACTTTATTAAATTGATATAACTAAAAATGATTCGAAAACCTGACATCGGTAAAAAATCAAACTAAAAAAAATATTATGCCAGATAATCCGCAGGCTCTGGTATCTGTTCTTTTAAGCCTTTGCGTTTTCTGATATTTCCTACTATTTCTTTAAGCATTCCTGCCGGAACCATCTCAAAGCCTGCAAACTCAGTTGACCACATTGCACGGCCTTCTGTTGCAGAGCGTACATCGCCTGCAAAACCAAAGAGTTCTGCAACCGGTGCCTTTCCGACGACGATCATTGTGTCACCCTCGGACTTCATATCGTATACCTGACCACGGCGACCCTGGATCATACCGGTTGCACTGCCCATGTGGTCCTGCGGGACTGTGATCTGGAGGTTCTGCATAGGTTCAAGAAGTGTATCTCCTGCCATTAAAAGACCTGCCTTAACAGCTGATCTTACAGCAGGTATAACCTGTGCAGGACCGCGGTGGATTGCATCTTCGTGAAGCTTTACATCAACAAGTTTTATCTTGACATTCTGAACAAGTTCATCTGCAAGAGGGCCGCCTGCAAGAGCCTCACGCCATCCGTCAAGAACAAGCTCCATTGTCTCATTGAGATACTGGATACCTTTTGTCATGTCGAAGAACATGTTTGTGCCTTCAATAGCGGTAAGGTTTTTGGCCTCATCCTTGTCAAAGCCTGCTGCAACAAGTGCATCACGGCGCTCAAGGGCCGGGACATCCATTGTGATCTCGCCGTCTTTGATCTTCTGGACAATGTCTTCTGAAAGCGGTTCAAGCTCGATGTAGAATCTGTTGTGGCGGTTTGGTGACTTACCTTCAACAGGGCCTGCTGTTCCCGAGATTGTTTCACGGTAAACGACAATCGGCGGTGATGTAACAATCTCCACTTTCTTGTCACGTGCAATACGTCCTGTGATAATCTCTAAGTGCAGTTCTCCCATACCTGAGATTAAGTGCTCTCCTGTCTCTTCATTGATTGTAACCTGAACTGTCGGGTCTTCCTTTGCGACCTGACGAAGAACTGTAACAAGCTTTGGAAGATCCTTCATGTTCTTTGCCTCAACAGCAACGGTCATGACAGGCTCGGAGTAGTGCTTTAAGGATTCAAACGGAGTGATTTCCATAAGGGAGGTAACGGTCGAACCGACGATTGCGTCCTTAAGACCTGTGACAGCGGCGATATTTCCTGATGGAAGTGCCTCCACCTCAATTCTCTCTGCACCCATGAAGATACCCACCTGGGTTAAGCGGTTTACCTTCTTTGCAGTTCCCATAACGTAGCACTCTGTACCGCGTCTGAGTGTTCCTGAGAAGAGACGTCCTGTTGCAACCTCTCCTGCGTGCGGATCAAATGAGATATCTGTAACCATTAAGCATGCAGGTCCGTTTGGATCACATGTCATCATAGCCTGACCTTCAGGTGTTGACTTATCCCCGTGCTGCCAGATGATTGGAACACGGCGCTTCTGTGCATCCAGAGGGTTAGGGAGGTTTCTTACAACCATATCAAGGACTACATCACAGAGAGGGCTGTTCTTTCCAAGCCACTTCATATCGTTTGATGTGCACTTCTCATAGATGTCTTTGAATGTTATTCCGCTTGATTTCATGTAGGGAACAGATATTGCCCAGTTGTATAAAGCTGAACCGAATGCAACTGTTCCTTCTGCAGCATCAAGTTTCCAGCCTTTGTTGTAGGCTTCCTCATTCATTCCCTTAATGAGCTTGTTGACCTTGTCAATTACCTTTCCAAGGCGAATCTGCATCTCCATCTCATCAACTTTAAGTTCGTTGATTAAACGGTCAACCTTGTTTACGAAGAGAACCGGTCTGACACCTTCTTTTAATGCCTGACGGAGAACTGTCTCTGTCTGAGGCATTGTTCCTTCAACAGCGTCCACAAGAACAACAGCACCGTCAACAGCACGCATTGCACGGGTGACGTCGCCACCAAAGTCGACGTGGCCCGGAGTATCAATCATGTTGATTAAATACTCTTCGCCTTTGTACTCGTGAACCATTGAAACGTTTGAGGAATCTATTGTGATACCACGTGCCTGTTCTTCCTCATCGGAGTCCATCCAGCAGGCCTTACCTGCTATCTCCTCACTGATCATTCCTGCGCCTGCAAGAAGGTTGTCAGAGAGTGTTGTTTTTCCGTGATCGATGTGAGCTACAATACCGATGTTCCTGATTTTCTGGGGCTGATCCATCAGTTCTGTAACTCTTTCTACCATCTTTTTTCGTCTGGTCATAATGAAACACCAAAAAAAGTATTGATTAGCGGGCAGATTTTGCTACGCGCTCGCGTTCTTCCTTCTTTGCAACAGCAAAACTGCGTGTGTCCCCTGCGGCAGCGGCTATAAGTTCGTCTGCAAGGCATGCGGATGCTGATTTTTTCTTCTTGTGGCTTGCCTGTTTGACACCGCGTGCAATAAAGAAGAGTGCTGTGTCAATACGGCGCTGCGGGGCTGTATCGACTGACTTTGGTACATTTATACCTCCGTACTTCAGACGAACAGTCTCCTCACGCGGGCCTGAATTTGCAAGTGCGTCAATTAAGACCTCAACAGGGTTTCTGTTTGTCTTTTTATAGACGATATCAAATGCCTGCTCAACAATACGGCTTGTAAGCTCTTTTTTGCCTGTGTTGTGGTGGGTCTGCATAAGTCTGTTGATTAAACGCTCAACAATGAGCATCTCAGATTTTGCAAACTGTGATTTCTGTTTCCTTCCGCACGAGTGAGGAACAATCAGTGAATCAACACTGATATAGCGTACAAGGCCCGGGTCGTTTACCTTAACTTCAGAGAGATCCCACTTGTTGAAGAGCAGATTAGGATTACTTTTCTTCTCTACAACAGGAGCCTCTGTGTTTTCCTGTGCAACTTCTTCTGCGCTCATAAAAATTACCTGCGTGGCTTCTCCTTCTTGCCTGTCACCATTTCACGGAGACATACATTGTTAACAGCCTTAACCTGGTAACGGACACCCGGAATATCTCCCTTTGAACGGCCGAGACGTCCGCCGATACCTTCGATAGTCACTTCATCGTGTTCATCGATGAAGTTGATTGCACCGTCACCGACAGCGAATGCTGTTACCTGACGGCCGTTTTTGATAAGCTGAACACGAACACACTTACGGATAGCTGAGTTCGGCTGCTTAGCTTCTACACCAACCTTTTCAAGGACAATTCCACGGCCCTGTGGTGCGCCCTCAAGCGGATCTGACTTAATGTCAAGACCAAGTGCCTTCCTTGAATAGTTTACATCGCGCCATCTGTTGTTTTTAGAGTCGCGCTTACATTTTCTTGCTGCAAATTTACCGTTACCCAATTGAACACCTCAATTGATGGAAAATATCCATTATTACTGCCTCTTAATGATGCACGATTATCGTGCGAAATTGATATGATATGGCTACAGAGTAATCCCATCAAACTTTTGGAGAGGCGAGGCAATTTCACCAATATTCCACGGAAAACGAGTAGATACCGACCCGCTGTCCTCACCGCCGCTGCCAATCTATATCAGACTTCTCCCTAAAATTACGACCTGAATGGTATTAAAGATATTAGCTTGAACCAGATCTATATGCGCGTTGGAGTTGTGCTAAACTCTGTGTTTTTAAGGCAATTATCATATGAATCTTTTTTGACCCTCTGGATCTTCTTTAATTTTTTTTGTTAATAACGGCCTTAATTTGATTTTTTTAAGCAGAATATTAAGTTCTCATTTTTTGTGCCAAAAGAATATAATCTATACCAGTTTAAATATCATTTATCGGTCTCAGACCTGTCAGACACAAATAATCCGGAGAGCGCATAAGCAAAAAATAATGAATTTGATTTTTTAGTGTCTTATCTGGCGGGTTGCATAATTTGTACAGATTGGGTTTTCAGACCGGAGTGATTATTATGGGTGAAACAAGTACAGCAAGATTAATTATTGTGGCCCTGTTATTATCGACCGCAGTAATGTCTGTGATTTCCGTATTATTTGTTAATATGTCCGGATATTCTATAGAGACAATATACGCGGTTTCATTTGTTATTATGCAGGTTGCATTCTTCTGCGTAATCGGCTATATGATAATAAGGATGAAGGAATGGCTTGAAGGCTACCTTAAAGCAATTGATAACTGTATGGGAGAACTTGATTCAATTAAAGACGGAATTAAGTCAATACGTGAAAATATTGAGATGATGGATGAAAAGACGGATAATATTGAGAGTGTGGTGTGCGGCAAAATCAGCTGAAATCTCAGTTATTGATCTGTATCCAAAAATGTTTTTTAAATCTTCTACTGGAATTTTATTAAACTATAAATTCAGGTTTTTTTTGGATTTTTGTCTTTTTTAACGCCCTGCCGGAAATCCGGCTTTGGTCTTATATCCTGCAACTCATAAAAGATATCAGTAAGGGCATGTCACTGTGTGAATAGGGTCATCTAAAGATTTACTTTCATACAGCACAAACAGTGATCAAGTCAGAGACTTCGCATGTTTGGGGATGCAAATTGTTTTGCAATTTCCCTGTCAAATAAATAATTATAATTCTGTGATTGAAATGAGTGTCCGTATATACAAAGAAGCGTATTTTGAGGCAAGCCACAGGCTTTTGCATTATGAAGGAAAGTGCTTTCGCCTGCATGGCCACCAGTGGAGGGCGGAATTGTGGATAGATGGTGATGTCTCGTCTGAATCCATGATTCTTGTCGATTACAATCTGATTAAAAATGTAGTTTCACGCTATGACCATGAGGTTATTTTAAATAAGGCTGACCCTCTTGTTGAATGTCTGTCAAAGTTCCAGGATGTTGTTACAACAGACGGCGATCCGACAAGTGAACTTCTTGCCGAAAGAATCGCAAAAGAGGTCGAAGAAGAATGCAGCAAATCCGGAATTGCCGCAAGGGTTGGAAAATGCAGGATATGGGAATCAACCTCCTGCTATGCCGAATGGACTCCCTAAATTAAGGTTTTTAATGAAAGTAATCGAGATATTCATAAGCCTTCAGGGTGAAGGCAAAAACCAGGGGGTCATAACAACTTTTGTACGCCTCTCCGGATGCAATCTAAACTGCCGGTGGTGTGATACGCCGGAATCGCATTCCGGCGGGACTGAGATGAGTGTCTCCGGGGTTTTTGAAGAGGTCCAAAAATTAGGCTGTGCAAATGTGTGTATCACGGGAGGCGAGCCTCTTTTATCTATGGATGAGTTAATTCCTCTTTTAAAAATACTCTCCCGTGAGTGTTATAAGGTAGAAATAGAGACCAACGGTACTATCAATCCTGCACCCTGCATGGATTTTGCCTCTGTATGTATGGACATAAAATGCCCTTCCTCCGGTGAGAAAAGTGATCTCTCTCTTCTTGAATGTCTTGGATTTGATGATACTGTAAAATTTGTTGTTGCGGATTTAACCGACTGCGAATATGCTGCTGATATAATAATGAACAGGGAATTTCTGGCACCTGTTTTCATATCGCCTGTATGGGGCTCGGATTACGGAAAAATAGCTGAATACGTAATAGAAAACAGACTGCCTGTTAAATTTCAGATGCAGCTTCATAAAATAATTGGAGTTAAATAAAATGAAAGCAGTATGCCTGATATCCGGCGGAATGGACTCATCCACTCTTGCCTATGTGGCAAGGGACATGGGATATGAGATTCTTGCCCTTCATATGAGATATGGACAGATTACAGAGGATAAAGAGCTTGAATGTGCAAAAAAAATTGCAAATTCACTTGGTGCATCTGAATTTATGGAGATCTCACTTTCTCATCTGAAAAAATTTGGCGGCAGTTCCTTAACCGACAGTTCAATGAAAGTTTTTGATCATAAAGACAACGGGAGTACATCAATCCCTAATACTTACGTCCCTTTCAGAAACTCAAATCTTCTCTCGATTGCGACAAGCTATGCCGAGACCCGGGGTGCAGATGCAATATTTATCGGAGTTCAGGCGTCTGATTACGCAGGCTACCCTGACTGCCGCCCTGAATTTATCGAGGCGTTTCAGAGAGTTATTGATCTGGGCACATCTGATGACACTGATCTCCGGCTTATGACTCCTTTTGTAAATATGAACAAGGCCGAAATTTTAAAGACAGGCATGAGGCTTAATGTCCCCTATGAGGATACATGGTCCTGCTATAAGAGCAATTATCCTGCATGCGGAAAGTGCGATTCATGCTATTACAGGTTAAAGGCTTTTGAAGAGATTGGAGTAAAAGACCCGATAGAATATGAATAAATTATAATTTTAAACATGCATTGAGGCAGTATATGAAAAAGATAGATGATATATACAGTGGCGGAAGGCTGAAAGTTGAGCGTGTGGAAGTTGATCTCCCCGGCGGCATCACACTTGAAAGAATTGTCGTTAAACCCGGAGGTGCGGTTGCAATTCTTCCGATGGATGCTGAATACTGCTATCTGATAAAGCAGTACAGGTATTCAATTGACGAGTACATCTATGAGGCTCCGGCAGGAACAATGGACGAAGGTGAAGAGCCTTTGGAAACAGCACATCGTGAACTCATTGAAGAGACCGGATTTAAGGCGGAGAAGTTTGTTTCAAAAGGCTATATCTACACAACTCCCGGCTTTACAAACGAGAGAATCTTTTTGTTTGAGGCATATTCACTTACGCCTTCAGATGAATACAAAAAGGACGATGACGAGTTAATAGAAGTTGTGAAGGTGAAAAAACCCGAAGTTTTTGAGATGATAAAAGACGGCAGAATTGTGGATGCAAAGACAATTTGTCTTATTTTCAAATGTATGGGGATGAATCAGTGATGAGAATCTGGAAATTATCTCTTGCCTGCATCTTTTTAGCAATATGTATTCTGGTATCAGGATGCACCGATATAAACGGGAAATCTCCTGATACGGCAACATTCACTATCACTGAAGAAGGTGTTTTAGTCCCCGGAGATATCTCATATTCTTACAGCCTTTCGAATGTGACCAATGCCGGCGATATCATTCTTTCTGAAATATGGATGAAAGACGGTCTGAAAGATGTTTATGCTCTTTTAGCATCCCCGAAAGATGCCCGTCTTGGAATTGTTTTTGCACCCGGTGCCGGAGTTGCAGCTGATTCGCACAAAGACAGGGTTTTGGAATATGCTGATTGCGGCATTGCATTCATGACAGTTGATATCCGCGGGAACGGCGGAAAGACATCCGGTGTTCCCCTTGATTTTCAGAATGAATTTAAGACGGCATCAGCAGGTAAAACTCCACAGTATTATTCAATAATTTTTGATCTTATTGCCGCAAAGGATTATCTTAAGGAGATCTATGGGGATGATTTCCCTGTTTATATTATGGGTTCGTCCAATGGCGGGAGATACGCTGCGGTAGCCGCCGGAATTGATTCTGAATTTGCAGGATATTTTGGTGTATCAACATCAGGATATGAGTATGAGGAAGGCAAAAACGGTGAGAATGCTGATCTCTTTTTCAGGAGCATCAATCCTTATACATATATCGCAGGAATTTCGCCTGCAAAAACCGTGATATTTCATGCTCCTGATGATGATATTGTAGAATTTGATTACGGACTTTTGCTCTTCAACAAGGCCTCAGAGCCAAAGGATTTTGTAGCGTTCAACGGGACTCACGGGATCAACAGCGAAGTGGATGAATACATAAAAAATCTGGACTGGCAGAAGACTAAGGCTTAATGCCATACAGGTTGAATCATAGTAAAGTTTCTAAAATATATACTGGTGAGCGGACAATATGGCAGAAGAAGTGGAGCTTGACAGCGCGAGAAAGAGGTATGAGTTTAAAAAGACTCTTGAAAAACTCGGCGAAAAAGAGGGGAGCGGCACAGAACTTATTTCAATTTATATCCCCCCGGACAAACAGATATACGATGTAACAGCGCAGCTTCGGGATGAATTCGGACAGTGTGCAAACATTAAAAGCAAACAGACCAAGACAAATGTTCAGAGTGCCATCTCATCTATTCTGTCAAGACTGAAATATTATAAAAATCCCCCTGAAAATGGAATGGCTATCTTCTGTGGTGCGGTTAAGCTCGGCGGTGACAGAACTGATATGGACTGCACTATAATTGAGCCTCCTGATCCTGTCAACCTTTATATGTACAGGTGCTCCTCCAATTTTGAGCTTGAACCCTTACAGCAGATGCTTGTGGAAAAGGAGGTCTACGGTCTCATCGTAATAGACAGAAGAGAGGCATATATTGGATTTTTACGTGGAAACAGAATTGAGCCTATGTCCGGTGTAACCTCAACAGTTCCCGGAAAGCAGAGAAAAGGTGGTCAGTCTGCAATGCGTTTTCAGAGACTGCGCCTTATTGCAATAAATGAATTCTATAAAAAAGTGGCTGACAGAGCAAATGATATATTCCTGGCAGAGCCTGAATTTTTTGAGAGGTTCAAGGGAGTTTTAATAGGCGGACCCACACCGACAAAGGATGAATTTTTTGAGGGGGAGTTTCTCCACCATGAACTCCAGAAGCGTATTATAGGGCTTTTTGACGTTTCATATACAAACGAAAGCGGTCTTGCAGAGCTTGTGGACAATGCATCCGAAGCACTCCGTGGTGTGGAGGTAATGAAAGAAAAGGTTGTAATGGACCGTTTCTTCAAAGAACTTGTAAAAGACGATGGTCTGTCTTCATATGGTGAGGAAAGTGTCAGAAAGAACCTGGAGATCGGAGCTGTTGATGTCTTACTCCTTTCTGCTGTTTTAAGAAAGTCCAGAATCAGCATAAAATGCCAGAACTGTGATTATAGACGTGAAGAGACAATAAAGGTCGCACCGGGAAAGAAACTCTCCGATATTGAGATAGGTATATGTCCTAAATGCTCTGCTCCGGTTTTCATTGAAGAAGAGACTGATATTATTGACGAACTTGCCGAACTTGCCGACTCGGGCAATACGAAAGTTATGATAATATCCGATGACTTTGAGGAAGGTGCGATGCTCTACAACGCTTTTGGCGGTGTTGCGGCAATTCTCAGATACAGGACAGGCTACTAACAGGAAATCAGGTGTGAATTAAAGTCATGTTTTTTAAGGCGTATAAAACTGTTGAGGATGCAATAAAGAAAGTATCGGGCGAAGATGATGTATTACTGGGCGATGGCGGCGAACATGCCGATCTTGCATCCACTGTCGCCTTTTCGCTTGCAAAAAAAAGAAAAGAAAATCCTGTAAAGATTGCTGCTGATATTACAGCAGAGCTTGAAAAAGAGCTTTTTGAAGCAGATATTTCAGTTTCAACAAAAGGCCCCTATATCAATTTTATCTTTGGGAAAAATTATATCTCAGATGTTTTGAGAGAATCCTTAAAGCCCGGGTTTGGTCAGCTTTCTGAAAAAAATATCCGTGTATGTATTGAGCATACCAGCGCAAATCCAAATGGCCCTCTTCATGTGGGACACATCCGGAATTCTGTTATCGGTGATACTCTTGCAAGAGTTTACAAAAAAGCAGGTTACAGCACAGATGTTCAGTATTATGTAAATGATATGGGGCGCCAGATTGCAATCGTCTCCTGGGGTTTTGACAATCTCGATATAAAAAGAAAAGAGGGCGAGAAAGGAGACCGTTATGTCGCCAATGTGTATGTTGCGGCAAACAGAAGCATTGAGGCAGATCCGTCAATAAAAGAGGAGATTGACAGAAGGATGGCTCTGATTGAACAGGGCGATCCTGAGATGGTCAAAAAGTTTCGTGATGCGGTAATTCTCTGTCTTGACGGTATGAAGGACACCTTAAAGAAACTTAATGCCCCTCACAACCGCTTTATTTTTGAGAGTGATTTTGTAAAAAGCAGACTGATGCACCATGTCTTAAACAGACTTTCATCAATTCCCCAGGCAAAACATGATGAAACACTTGCTCTTGATCTGACTGAATTCGGCTTTGAGAAGGATTACGTCCTAAGGCGTTCTGACGGAACATCTGTCTATGCAGCACGTGATCTTGCATACCATGAATGGAAGAGCGACAATTATGACAGGATAATTGACGTTTTAGGAGCAGATCACAAGCTTATTGGAACACAGCTTCAGGCAACAATGAAACTTCTTGGCGACAAAGCACCTGAGATTGTATTCTTTGAGTTTGTTTCACTTCCGGAAGGCTCAATGAGCACACGTGCAGGCAAGTTCATATCAGCCGATGACTTAATAGAAGAGGTTACAAAACGTGCATATGAGGAAGTTGATACAAGAAGGCCTGACATATCTGAAGAGGATAAAAAAGCCATTGCAGAATCGGTTGCAGCAGGTGCAATCCGCTATGATATAATCCGTGTTTCCCAGGAGAAATCAACCGTTTTCAACTGGAAGGAGGCACTTGACTTTGAGAAGCAGAGTGCGCCATATGTTCAGTATGCAAATGCCCGTGCCTGTTCCATTCTTGAAAAATCAGGTGAATTTGAGGAAAGGTTTGAAGCAGAAAGTGAGCATGAGATTGCGCTTGTGAAAAAAATTGCACTATTCCCGAAAATTATTGATGAAATTTCAAGAGACCTGCGTCCGCATATTCTTGCGATATATGCACGAGAACTTGCTGATCTTTTCAACACATTCTACCGCTATAATCCTGTTTTAAAAGCAGAAGGTGATTTGAGGGATTCAAGGCTTACAATTGTAAAAGCAGCGCAGAACACCTTGTCTGAAGTGCTTAAAACACTGGGAATCGATGCAGTCCGAAGCATGTAAATCCCTTGAAAAACAGGGATATCAGTTTTTCTCCAAAAAGTCATCTGCCGCCCTAAAACCCTGCATGTGGAATAAACGTGCACTTTTGGGCGGTGATATGTGCTATAAACACCAGTTTTACGGAATTTCAAGTCACCGCTGCGTGCAGATGACGCCTACTCTTAAATGCAATCAGAGATGCCTTTTCTGCTGGCGCTCTATGGAATATGAGGTGGAAGAAGATGAGGAGTGCCCGCCCGAGATTATTCTAAAAAGGATGCATGCACTTCAGAAGAAGTCTCTTGCAGGATACAACTGGATTTTAGATTCGAGCACTGCAACAGAAGAGTTATGGAAAGAGGCGCTTTCTCCTGATATGATTGCAATATCACTCTCAGGTGAGCCGACATTATATTCACGTCTGCCGGAGCTGATTGATCTCTTAAATGAAAAGGGGCATACCACATTTTTAGTCTCAAACGGAACCCGGCCTGATATGATTGCACGGTGTCATCCATATCAGACATATATTTCCTTGGATGCGCCTGACAGGAAGACATATCTTAAGATATGCCGGCCTGAAAATGATTTCTGGGACGAGATTCAAAAAAGCCTGCTGCTTTTAAAAGACAGACGTTCTGCTATCAGGACGACTGTTGTTGCAGGATACAACGATTTCGGCGCAGAGGAGTATGCAAAGATGTATCAGGACTCCTTCGCAGACTTCATTGAGGTTAAGGGCTATATGTTTGTCGGGCACAGCAGGCAGAGACTTTTACAGGAGAATATGCCTGAGCATGAGTACGTACGTGATTTCGCTTTGGAAATCTCAAAATACTGTGATTATGATATAATAGATGAAAACCCTGTGTCAAGGGTTGTGTGCATGGGAAGGCTGTAAATATGAGATTTGATGCAGATAAATTTAAGGAAATGGCCAAACTGGATTTTGATGCGGCCTGGCATGAGGGTGCAAAGATTTCGGATGTAATTCCGTTATCGAAGAAATACCCGAGAAATATCATAAGGGCGGCGAAAAAACACCCTGTGGCAGAGACAATTCAGAGGCTTCGTGAGGCATATCTGATGATGGGCTTTGACGAAGCCCGTGTTCCGCTTTTTATAGACGAGTCCGAGGTCTACAAACAGTTCGGCCCTGAGGCATCCGCAGTTTTAGACAGGGTTTTTTATCTTGGTGGTCTTCCGCGTCCTAATGTTGGCATAGGAAAAAAGCAGCTGGACAGTATTTCCGCAATTATTGGTAAAACGCCTGATGCAGAGACTGAGGAAAACCTCAGAAAAACACTTCATGCCTATAAAAAATCCGAGATTGACGGTGATGAATTAACACACGAGCTTGCATCGGTTCTCAAAACAGATGACGGACTTGTTGTAAGAATTATGGATGAAGTATTCCCTGAGTTCCGTGAGCTGTCCCCTGAATCTTCAAGAGTTACACTTCGATCACATATGACATCAGGCTGGTTTTTAACCCTTGGTGAGATCTGGGATAAAGTGCCCCTTCCGATAAGGCAGTTTTCAATCGACCGCTGTTTCCGCCGCGAACAGGAGGAAGGCCCTACACGCCTTATGACATATCATTCGGCATCATGCATCATCGCAGGCGAGGATGTAAGCGTTGAGGATGGCAAGGCTGTTGCCGCAGGTCTTCTATCAGCGTTTGGCTTTACCGACTTTGAGTTCCGGCCGGATGAGAAGAGGTCTAAATATTACGTTCCTGATACACAGACTGAGGTTTATGCAAAACACCCTGTTCACGGCTGGGTTGAGGTTGCAACATTCGGGATGTATTCGCCGCACTCTCTTGCAGCTTATGGTGTTGAAGTTCCGGTTATGAACCTGGGTCTTGGTGTAGAGCGTCTTGCAATGATTGAGTACCAGTCTGATGATGTAAGGGCAATGACACATCCCCAGTTCTTCCCAAATAATTATACCGATCTTGAAATTGCCCGTGCAGTATCCCTAAAAGAGTCCCCCAAAACCCAAAAAGGTGCAGAGATTGCAGAAGCGGTTGCAAAAACCGCACGTGAAAATGCTGATGCACCAAGTCCGTGCGAATTTCTGGCATGTGATATCGACTTTGATTTCGGGTGCCGGGTTAAGGTTTATATATATGAGGATGAGGAAAACTCAAAGCTTTTAGGCCCTGCTGCATTAAATGATGTATTTGTGGCCGAAGGAAAAGTTCTGGGACTTCCTGATACATCCAGCTATAAAAAGCAGCGTGATAAGGGGGTCAATGCACAGATTTCGTTCATTGAAGCTGTTGCAAATCTTGCCGCCGCAAAGATAGAAGAGGCTGTCTTCTACGGCGAGAACGGATGCGTGGATTTTAAGATGATTAAGGTGCCGTCCGAGATCAATCTGAAGGTTGAACCGTGGGCGATGAGATATATAACAGATAATAATAAAAAAATAGATGTTCGCGGACCTGTGTTTACAGCCGTCAGATGGGAGATTGAGCAGACGGAATGCTCATGCGGCTGTGAGGACTGCGGGTGCGATAAAGATTAACTTTTTTAATAATTTCTTATTTAGACATCATTGACTGTTTGAATTTCTTCTAAAAGGAGGGGAAATAATTCTTCACTTTTTTTTACCTGTAAATTCCCCATATGCTATATAAAAAAAATATGGATAAAAACATTTTAGTCAGGCAGGGCAATTATTCATATCAATTTATGAATTCTGATTTTGGGAAGGAGCCTTTCAGTGAACTAAAACCCGTAATCGTCTCAGCAAGCCGTGCAACCGATATTCCTGCGTTTTATTCAGAGTGGTTCATAAATCGTCTTAAAAAAGGTTACCTGATAAAATTAAATCCATATAACCAAAAGCCGTACAGAATAAATTTTGAAAATACAAAATTTATTGTGTTCTGGACGAAAAACCCGAAACCGATGATTCCATATCTGAATTATCTTGATGAAATGGGAATAGATTACTACTTTCAGTTTACATTAAACGACTATGAGCGTGAGGGATATGAAAAAAACGTCCCGCCGCTTTCTGAGAGAATTGATACTTTTAAACAGCTGTCTGAAATTATTGGAAAAGAGAAGATAATATGGAGATTTGATCCGCTTATCTTATCAGACAGAATATCTCCTGAAACACTTATTGAGCGTACTGAAAATATCGGCTGTGAGATATCGGATTATACAGAAAGGCTTGTATTCAGTTTCTTTGATATGTATAGATCTGTCAGCCGCAATCTTCAGAAAACCGGAAATTCAGATGTCCGTGAGTTTAATTGTGATGAGATGACTGAATTTTCAGATAAACTTTCTCATTTAAACCAAAGGTGGAATCTCTCACTTTTTACATGTGGTGAGGTTACTGACCTTTCAAAATACGGAATTTTTAGGGGGAGATGTATTGACCCTGAGCTTGTAAGGCGAATATCTTATAATAATCCGGGGTTTTTGGAATATCTTGCGAAGAACAGTTCAAAAGATAAAAACCAGAGACCTTTCTGCGGCTGTATCCCTTCAACTGATATAGGACAGTATAACACCTGCATCCATGAGTGTTTATACTGTTATGCAACCCGAAATACTGTCATGGCAAAGGAATTTTACAGACATATTCTGAAAAATCCCGAGAGCGAATCACTTATATTCAGACAGGGGTAATCCGGATACAAGATTGCAAAAATCACTCTCTAAAAGAAGAATTCTGTATTTTGATGTGGATATTTTTTCATTTTAAGATTGTAAAAGAAATTTTCTGCAGGAATCAATGCACATAATAATTATTCAATATTTTTTTTAAATTATTAAGAATCCTTATAACATATTTCAAAAAATGTATTATTGGCAGAGAAATTCTGTCTTTTTGACCTGATGTCAGATATCCTGACTTTTTAAGGGGTGAATTTGACAAAAAGCACATGAGACGTTTGTTTCAGGAACTGTCTGATAAAATATCATACAGTTATTTCAATTGTAAAACAGAAATTACAAAAAATCTGTCACCTCACCAGTGACAGATTTAATCCAAAGCCGGTGGTCTTTTAATTTTTTTTGTGATTTTTTTTTTTAATAAATTTTTAATTATGAATGAGCCGGCACTATCCAAAATTAAAATCCCTGCCTGTGCTGTAATGCCGGTGCTTATTGATATGCATAGATTCACTGCATTCAGGATGATTGCTGGGAAAATAACTCTTAATATTGTTTTAATTTTTAAAAAAAGCTATGATATATTGGCAGTTGGATTAGCTTTAAATATCTTAAGAATATATCATCCACCCATCCATAGGGGGTATAACCTATGACAATTTACCAGAAAATGATAGACGAAGCAATGGGGGCCCAGCGTGCTGACGTCTCCATCCTCCAGAAGAAGAGAGGAACTACTTTTAAAGTAAAGGACGGAAAACCGTACGTTGATGCGGTCAACAAGATGAAGGCAGGCGAAGGTCAGTCACAGTCTGTATTTGATCTTCATGTAAAATCGGTAAATGCCCATTTTGACACACTTACTTCTCTTACAGATTTTGTAAGACCGGAAGATGACCCGTTTGTCGAGCATTATCAGACACCTGTTATTCTTGAAATCCTCTATGATGAGGATCCTGCTTTCAAAAAGAGCGTCGATAAATTTATTGAGCAGATTGGAAAATCAGAAGCTCTTATAGGACTTGAATCTGCCCGCAGATATGCCGGCTTCTATGGTCCTACGTGTGTTGTTGATTTTGCAATGATTCCTGGCAGCACAAGCAATGTTGTCAATCAGATTCTCACAAAAACTGACATACCTGCAGATCATAAGAAAACAATTCTTGCCGCCAAATCCTGGGGTATGAACACCTCATATGGTGTCGGTGACGTTTTTGCACACGCAGTTGAGAAGGGAGAAACTCTTAAAAATTCAGTTGACGGCGAGATAAAAGAGTTAAAACACATCTACGAACACCCTGTGGCAGCACAGGCAGAACTTATGGACTCAGTTAACCACAGCTCTTTTGATGTCAGAAAATACATGGCCGAATACAGAAAGAAGATGGAGCCTTGTGTAAAGGCTGCAATCAATGACGGTGTCCATTCTGCAAATATCGTAACAATTCCTGCATATTGTGTAGGGGATATTGCGCATCATATTGCCCAGTCCACATACAATATGTGCAAGGATGATATGGTAATGGGAATAATTGAGGCTGTTACTGATGTAATGGAGAACACACTGCGCCAGAATGTGTCAAAGTTCAAGAGCGTATATCAGGTTCTTGCAGTTGCTACCGGTTCAACCGCCGCTGCCGCGGAATATCTTCTTGAACTGGACGGATTCAACGGCCCGTCGGTTGTTGAACTGCTTACAAGAAGATATCACAACTTTGTACAGCTCTATCCGACAAGAGGGGCTGCTGCAGAACTTCACAACTGTGACTTCATGGACATGGTGTATCGCGGATGGAGTATTATGGACCGGGCAAGAAAGGTTAAAAACGGTTCAGGCAATGCATTAAAGGCAAATGTCAGCGGACTTCCGATTGATCTTACACCGATTGAGAAGCATGACGTCATCCAGAATCCGCAGCGCTATGTCTATCCTGCATGTGCAATCACAGTAAGATTTGCAGCGATGATGAGCCTTGCAGACTACCCGTGTCTTTTAACATCCGAACCGGTAACTGCCACAATGATGACAAATGTTATTGCGCTTGACAAAAAGACTGCAGCAGCACCTGTTCGTGCATGCAAGAACTGTGCGTCAGCATCACTTGCAGACTTCCGCCACGAGTACTGCCAGTACAGAGAAGCTGTCTGAAAAGACTGCTCTTATATTTTTTAGGGGGTTTTTAAATTGAAATGTTATATCTGTGCCCAACAGGGAAAAGATACGGATGCTGTTGCAATCTGCATCGTATGTGGTATGGGTCTCTGTATGAACCACGCAGTCAGGGAGGAACAGGATATATGGGAAGGAGGCTATCCGTTCCCTGCCAAAAAGGTGTCTAAGACACTTCCAAGAATTCTCTGTCCTGAATGCGCTGCATCAGTTAAAAGGGGCTGATTAAAGTGGCATCGATGGGTAAAAGGTTTACTGCCGAAGCTATCGGGACAATGCTCCTTGTATATTTTGGAGCAGGTGCTGCTGCAATAACCCTTATGATTGCAAGCGGAGAGGATTCTCCTACTCCCTTTAACATTGGGATAGGCGTTCTTGGCGGGCTGGGGGACTGGCTTGCAATAGGCCTTGCCTTTGGGATAGCAATAATGGCTGTAATTTATGCTTTTGGGAGTATTTCTGGTGCACATATAAACCCGGCTGTAACTGTTGCACTATGGGCAACCAAGAAGTTTCCGGCAAAGGATGCGGTTGTGTACATAATTGCACAGCTCATGGGTGCATTTCTTGGAAGCATTTTGTTTGCGTTATCGGCAAGCAAGAATGCGGTTTTAATCGGTGGTCTTGGTGCAACCGCTCCTTTCTATGGTATAAGCGTATATTCAGCGCTTCTTGCCGAAATTATCGGAACATTTGTTCTGATGTCTGTAATAATGGCGGTTGTAGCCGATGAAAAGACTACCCCTGCGATTTCAGGAGCCATAATTGGTCTTACTGTTGCGGGAATTATCACAACAATCGGAAATGTATCGGGTGCATCTCTAAATCCTGCACGTTCTTTTGGTCCGATGGCTGCTGATCTTCTGCTCGGAGGGCCAAATGTGCTTTCTGTTTATTGGATTTATGTTTTAGGGCCTGTAATTGGTGCTGCTCTTGCTGCATTTCTGTATATCTGGATTGTTGGCGATGGTGACTGATTAAGAATCTATTATTCTTTTTTTCATTTGAATGGATTGTAAGCAAAGATTTATAAAATCTCTAATAAATCTTTTCTTCAGGTGCATTTTTAAGGAATGATAAAGCTGCTTCTTGTCGATGATGAACCATCCCTTCTGGATGTCGGAAAACTTTTCCTGGAGAAGGCTGGTGATTTTGAGGTGGACATCTCCCTGAGTGCCGATGAAGCACTAAATATACTTGAGGATGAAAAAAACGGGACATATGAGGCAGTTGTCTCTGATTATGAGATGCCTGGCAAAAACGGAATCGAATTTTTAAAAGAATTAAGAGGCAGGAAAAACAATATACCGTTTATCATATTTACAGGGAAAGGGAGAGAGGATGTTGTTATTGAAGCAATTGAGTCAGGTGCGGATTATTATGTCCAGAAAGGCGGGTCTCCCAAACCGCAGTTTGCAGAACTTATTCATAAGATTAAAAAGGCTGTTGAGAAGAAAAAAACCGATGATGAACGGTTATATGATAATATCCGCATTGATGCCTCGTTAAAAATTGTTTCCAATAAAAATCTCTCATTTATTGAGATAATACATAATACAATAAAAGAATCTGTAAGATTTACAGGGAGTGAATTTGGATATGCTGTTATCACAGACGGGGATGAAAATCCGTCCTGTATCATAAGCTCTGAGAATCCCGTCCTGACTAAATATGATAATATGATTCTGGCTGATGTTTTCGGCGAAGATAATTTTTTCATTCTGCTTAAAAAAGGATCCCTGAAATCATCACTTACTGTTAATGACAATTCTGATAAAGGCCACGGTGATGGCTTTTCTGTGGATAAAAAACATCTGGCGAGCCGCTATATGGCTGTCTCTTTGTATGAGGATAACAGGGCTGCTATAATTCTGGTAGTTGCTAACAAAAAAAGACCTTATGATGCAGCTGACAGAAGGCAGCTTAAACTTTTTATCAACTCAATGTGGACTATTGCAGAGAGAAGGAGGACTGAAGAGGAGCTTCGGGCTGCAAATGAACAGCTTGCTGCAGCTTTTGAACAGTTAAAAGCTGCAGATGAGGTTATGCAGAATCAGCTTTTGAGGTTAGAAGAGAACGAAAGAAAATTAAAGGATAGTGAGGAGTCCCTTTCTCTTGCGATTGAGGGCGCGGAACTTGGAATATGGGACTCCGACATTAACACAAAAAGACAGACTGTAAACAAAATATGGGCTGATATGATAGGATATACATGCGCAGAAGTTGATAATGTGCCTGATTTCTGGAGAAAGCATGTTCATCCGGCTGACCTTCCACGCGTTTTAGAAAGTATTGATGATTATGCACTTGGAAAAACCGACAGGTATAACTCCGAATTTCGGATGAGATGCAAAAATGGCAGTTGGAAATGGATTGCAAGCACAGGGAGGGTTTCTGAACGCGACATTGATAACAATCCGCAGAGGATCTCCGGAATACACATTGACATAACTGATCTTGTCGCTGCCGGGAAAAGTCTTAAAATTGCACGAAAAAAATTAAAGATGCTTTTTGGGATTACCAGACATGACATCTCAAATCAGCTCATGCTAATCTCCGGAAATGTGGAGATTCTTAAGGGTCTGAATGTTCTTGGTCCTGCAGAATATAAAAATCTCAAAACCATATCCGACTCAGCAGAAGTCATTAATAATCACATGGATTTTGTTGCCAGTTATATGAATATGGGCCTGAATGAACCTGTATGGCAGAGTGTCAGTGATTTGATCATGCGTGCTTCTGATGAGATTAACCGGGCTTCTTATGAATATGATGAGGCTTTGTTTTCACTTAGAGTTCTTGCAGATCCTATGTTTTACAGTGTATTATATAATATAATTGAAAACTCGGTCCGGCACTCTGAAGGGGCTGTCAAAATCAGAATTGGTTTTGAGGAGTCTGACGGTTCTGGGATAATTACAATTGAAGATAACGGCCCCGGGATTTCTCCGGATAAAAAAGATCTTATATTTAACAGGGGTTTTGGACTCAATAAAGGAACGGGGTTGTATATCGCCCGTGAAATTCTGTCCGTAAACGGAATCGATCTAACTGAGACCGGAACTTTTGGAAAAGGGGCAAAATTTGAGATAAAACTGCCTGATGATCTCTATCTGATAAAAAAATCCTGAGAAGTTAAAAAATTAAAAAAATTAAGGTGTGTGTAAAATACGGATGTCCAGATTATCCTGACTGTTGCAGTTCTTCTGGCAGCAATTGGTCTTTTTGCAACTGATAAGATAAGAACCGATGCTATAGCAATAATTATTTTAATTACACTTGCAGTAACAGGACTTATAACTCCTCTGGAAGCTTTTTCCGGATTTTCAAGCGAAGCTGTGATTGCAACAGTCTCTGTAATGATACTCTCCTATGGAATTACACGAACCGGAATTATGGTAAAAATAAGCCGTATAATAATGGGTATTGCAGGACATGAAGAGAAAAGAATTGTTGCGATTGTCTCTCTTTTTGAGGGCTTAATATCTGCATTTATGCAGAATGTAGGGGCTGCTGCGCTTTTTCTCCCGGCACTTATGCGGATTTCAAAGGTTGCTGACATACCTTCCAAAAAACTGCTTCTACCTATAGGTTATGCTGCAATAACCGGAGGAACGGTGACTATGGTTGGTTCAACAACCCTGATTATCGTCAATGATTTTCTTATCAGGAGCGGCTACCGCCCGTTTGATCTTTTTGATGTAACTCCTGCCGGTGTTTTTCTTGTAATCTCAGGCGTTTTATATTTCTTCTTTCTTGGAGACTGCCTTCTTCCAAAAGAGAGGGATGAATATCCTCCGGAGCAGAAGAAGATGATCGACTCCTGGCATCTTACATCAACAATCTATTATCTGAGGGTTGTCGGAACAAGCAGTCTTATAGGAATGACACGCGGCGATGCCAGACTTATGAGTGATTTCAGTCTCCATTTAATCGCACTCTCTGAAGGGAGCGAAATCCTGTATGCTCCATGGATTAATACACGATTTGTCGATAGTCAGGTTCTGGCATTGCTTGGCAGAAGAGAGGATGCAGAACGTTTTTCAGATAAATATGGCCTTCCTTTTATCAAGGATGACAAACTCTCAGAGTCCATGAGTAATGATATTGTGGGTTTTGCAGAGGTTATAATAAGGCCGAAAAGCAGTGTGGTCAATAAAAATATCCAGGAGTTGAATTTTAGGAAGAAGTACAATCTTGAGCCACTTATTCTTTTAAGCGGTCCTGAAGAGGAGCATATTGAATTTTCACAAAAACCTCTCAATGCCGGAGATACTATGGTCATACACGGGAGGTGGAGCAGAATACGTACTCTGTCACAGGATCCTGATTTTCTGGTTACAACTCATATTGAGGGAGAAACCTACAGGGAGTCTAAGGTGAAAACTGCGGCAGCATGCTTTGCAGTATCTCTAATTCTGACATTTACAGGACTTTCAATTGCCCTGTCATTTCTGATTGGAGCTTTTTTCATGATTTTATCCGGAGTTATTTCGCTTGACGAGGCATATCGTGCTGTTGAATGACGTGTAATTGTTCTAATCGGAGGAATTATGCCGCTTGGTTTTGCCATGTCAAAAACCGGTGCAGCTGAATTCATCTCAGAAAATCTCATTGGTGCATGGTCCGGTAATCTGCTGCTTATGCTTCTTGTGGCAGGAATAATTATGACAATATTTACTTTGTCAATGTCAAACATAGCGGCAACTGTTGTTCTTGTTCCCGTTTTTATCTCAATTGCAGAAGCGTTTGGCAACGATCCAAGACCTCTGGCCCTTCTTGCGGGTATATGTGCCTCTAATTCTTTTATTCTTCCGACACATCAGGTAAATGCACTTATAAAAACCCCCGGCGGATATAAAAATGCAGACTTTGCAAAGGCGGGTTTAGGAATGACTGTAATATTTCTTATGATATCCGTGTTTATGGTCTATATTTTATTCTGTTAAAAATAGTTTTTTTTAAATACTGGATTTAATGATGTCTTTTTAAAAATTTAATTTAAAAGCCGAATTCCGAAATGTCCAGAATCATACCTTTTATCTCAGTATCATCTGCTTCTTTCATTATTTCCTCATCATCAGGTTTTAGTTCTCTGAAAAATGCAATTGTATCTTTAAATGCCTCTTTACATATTTCGCAGTCGCAAAATTCAATTATCATTTCGCCCCTGAAAAGAAGACTGTATGCAAACATCCTGTCTGTGAAATTCATCTTCTCAAGAGTGCAGGGAGATATCATCTCGGGTACAAATTTCTGCTCGTTTTTCTTTTCCAAAACATCATCTTCAGGTTTGTCGCAGTGTCCTGCATTAGGGTTAGGATAAAAATTTTCCCCGCAACTCCAGCATCTCTCCATATAAGGAGTACTTCTTTTGCCGCACCTGGGGCATATCTGGTACTCTGGAAGCTCTTCCATAGAAGAATCGTATGTAATTTAAGTATAATCTAATGTTTGTTTTGAAAAGACAGACAATTCCTGAAATTACTTTCAAAAATTTATATTTTGCTCTCACAATGCGATTCTGAGATCATTTTTTGGAACAAGAAGTTCAAATTCTGCACCCCGGCCGGGAATTCCTGTTTCTGCAATTTTAATTCCTGTTATGGAAAGAATCTCTTTTACAAGATACAGCCCGTATCCCTGATTGCTTCCATAACCTGCCCTGAATATGAGCTCTTTTTTTTCATCCGGGACTCCTTTGCCGTTATCGCTGTATGTTACCAGGTAAAACTCTTCTCTTTTGCATACTGCGATTTTTATTTCACTAACATCTCCTCCATGCATCATGGAATTTCCTATAAGGTTACAGAATACCTTTTCAAGCATTGGGTCTGCATAAACTTCTACTCCTGAAATCTCCTCCTTTATGACAATTACAGACTCGGGTATATTCAGATTTTTCAGGCATCTGTCAATAAGGTTATCTATATTCTGCCATCTTGGCGGTTTTCCGCCCATATTCTGGTAATCCTTGCTGAATTCTATCTGCTTTTGAATAGTTGAGACAGATGTCTTTGCCTTATCAATAAATTCCATAACCTCTTTTTCATGAGAATCCTCAAGTGCGAATTCCATGTTTGCGAGCGCAACCATTATCTGGTTTAAGATGTCGTGTCTTGTAATTGAAGATAATATGCTGAGCTTCTTTGAAGCTATCATGAGTGCATCTTCGTTTTTCTTCCTGAGAGTGATATCTCTTACAATCGACTGGACAACATTGGTTTTAATGTCGACAATAACAGATCTTATGTCCACATCTATTATTGAGGAGTCTGATTTTTTATACCTGCTTTCAAACTCACAATGCCCTGCTCTCTTCAGATTTTCGTAATTTTTATCAAATAATTCCTGTTCTGAATCAGGATGAAGTGATTTTGCTGGAATCTGCCTGAGTTCATCAAGTGTATACCCGGTTAGTTTGACGGCCTGATTGTTTGCATCATAGATTTTTCCCTCGAATGAATGGATAAATATGGCATCTGTTGATTGCTGAAAAAGTTTTTTATACCTTTCCTCATTTATCCGAAGAATTTTTTCTGCATTTTTCTTTTCTGTAATGTCAATTACTGAAAACAGTGTTATTTTTTGCTCTTTTATGTTGTGTACTGAAGCGATACTATAGCACATGCTCCCGTTCTTTTTGATTATCCTGATCTCAATATTTTTAATTGCGTTTTGCTCCTGAAGACTTTTTTGATTTGCATATTGAAGAATCTTCAATAAATCCTCTTTTTCAATTAATTCCGTCCAGTCTTTTCTCTTGAGCTCCTTAAGACTGAATCCTGTAATATTTTCAAATTCGTCATTGCAGTGAATAATCTTTTTTGATTTGTAAATTACTGCGGTTGCAGCACCTGAATTGTCAAAAAGCCTCTGATATTTCAGGCTGTCTTCACGAAGAGATTGTGATATTGTTGATACTACTGCTGCAATGCCTACGAAAACAACTGTTCTCATCAGATTTTCGGATATTATCAGTGGATTGGCATTTGTCAGTAAAAATGTTATAAACAGATATAGTATTGCAAGAAGAATTGCAAAGGCCACCCCTTTTTTTGGGTAACATATGGCGGTAATTGTAATAGGAATATAATAAAGGTGAGGATATAGGATGTTGATATTGTTTAGAATGCAGAATACTGTAAATCCCAGGGATACTAATGAAGTTGCGGCAATTATATGCGGATAGTATTTGGTTATTTTTTCATCACTAGGCAGATATCCCTGATTCATTCGGCACCGGATCTGTAAAAATTATCAAAAGACATTTGTGGTAATCCCATATATGTCAACATTGATAGTAAAAAAAATTGTCTGAGTCTGCAATAAAAAACTCAACTGATAAATTTTTTTTATGAATTCTTAAATAAATTAATCTGGGATTTAATAATTAATTTTACTGCAGGAATGTTCTTTTTTCTGCTCTAATATGCAATCTTTTTTTATTCTTGTTTTTCGTCTCCCGCAATGTAAATTATTGTCATCTTTTTTCCGGAAAAACTATTTGCAGATCTAAAACGCACTCTCAGTTTTTTTGTTTCCTTGTGGCTGTTATCAGTCTCAATATATTTTTCAGCAAATCCGGTTATTGCAGTTTTATCTATGGCATCTTTTACCTGACTCTGCTTTAAAAATTTGATCAGGTCTTTTGTTTCAAAATTCAGATTGTTGTTTAAAAAATAATTTGAGTATAAAATCTCTTTTTTCTCATCTAATATCAGGATGCCTTCCATCAGATAGTCAAGAATTGATGTCAGCGGCATCCTGTTTGAGATGTTAAAAACTTTTGTATGTCCACATGTTCGTTCTTCTATGTATCCGCCGGCAGTGAGCATCATTGTGTATTTTCTTACAGTGTTTCTGTTAATTTTCAGATGCAGAGCTATGTCTGTGATTGTCAGTCCGCGTGGTTCATTTCTGATAAGTTCGAGTATTGTAGTTATTATCTCTGAATTTTCAGGTTCCAAAAAAATGTTTATTTCATCATTTTCTCTCTGCATATAACTTTTTTTATTCACAAGATCCACCTCCCTTTCTGCTCTAATGGTAATTATATCTCTGAAATTTTGAAAAAAACAAATCCTGCAGTTTTTTTGTTATCACAGAGATATAAATGTGGGATGCAAATGTGCCTATCGGGTGATGTGTTGTCTGATTGTATATATGTTTGTCAGAAAAAAGATGGCATAAGTTAAAGCTTTACAGCCGGCAATAAATCACTACCTGAGGATAATCTATGAGAAATAACAGAAATTTCAGGGATGTTATCTCGGATTCACCGTGTATTTTTTTAATCGGTGTTGCAGGTGATTCGGGTTCGGGAAAGACTACGTTTACAGGATCTATAAGAAAGATATTCGGAGAGGAGCTTGTCTCAACTATAACACTTGACGATTATCATACTCTTGGCAGGAAAGAAAGAAAAAAAGAAAATATTACTCCTCTCTCTCCGGAAGCAAACGATATCAGACTTCTTGAAGAGCACCTTGCACTTTTGAAAAGTGGAAACTGCATAAAAAAACCTGTTTATAATCACAAGACCGGAGAGAGTGATCCTCCGGTTAAATTTTCTCCGTCCAAAATAATCATACTTGAAGGTCTTCACACTTTTTCAACCCCAAGACTTCGTGAGCTGATTGACTTTACTTTATTTGTCAACCCTGACCTGAAAGTTAAGTATGACTGGAAGATAAGGCGGGATGTAATTGAAAGAGGATACAGTAAAGAGGATGTTCTGGCCGAGTTAAATGCACGAAGTACAGATTATACTAAATATGTCGAACCGCAGGCGTCTTTTGCAAATGCGGTAATAGAAATTTCAAACTCATTTTACGGCAAAAAGATCCAGAATGCAAGAAATGTTTATAATGTCACTTTATATCAGGAAAAACTTGACAGAACAGTCAAAAATATCAGTCTTAAATTCAACATTTTTGCCATAAATTCGATGGCAGACAGAAATTTCTGCTTTGGATTTAGGCAGACAAAAAAATATGGCAGAAATCTTGGCTCTCTTTTTCTGGACGGTGAGTTTCAGTATGATGTCGTCCGCTCTCTGGAAAAGGGCATAAGTGATCAGATAAAAATCTCTCCGCTATCTCTTTTCTCAGAAAAAAGCTATGTAAATGCTTCTGATATGGTTCAGCTTCTTCTGTCATGGAGAATTATTAATAAAAGAATCTCTGTTGAATCTGAAAGAGAAAGTCTGAATTCGTGCTGATCTCCCTTTTTAAAAATCTTATTTTTAAGTTTTCTTTAACAGATAATCATACATTCCTGTCTTTTATTTTTTTCATTAAGGTTCTTCTCTGCTGTGATTGCGCAGCAGATCTTCTTTGAAAACTGGCTCTTTCTGACAATCTGTTTCTCATGCGCAGCTCTTTCTGCAAGGCTTCTGAATGTATCTGACATATTCTGAAATAAGGCAGACCTATATATCGGACTATTCCGTGTGGTGTGAAAGTGTATTTTTAAAGTTATAATAAAAAATTATCCTGACATTATCCGACACCACTATTACCCAATATGATCTAAACTTTAGAACACTCAGCAACTATATAGGATGTAAATATTATGCTAAAAGTTGAAGATCTGCATGTTGATGTGGAGGGAAAGGAAGTCCTTCATAATGTCAACCTTCACATTGGAGAAGGTGAGACACATGTACTTATGGGCCCAAACGGTTCGGGAAAGACCACTCTTCTCCGCTCAATAATGGGTTTTTCCGGTTATAATATAACTGAGGGCAGAATTTTTTTCAAAGGCCGTGATGTGACAGAAATACCTCTCTATGAAAGAGCAAGGTACGGTATGGGGATGATGTTTCAGCGCCCGCCGACAATAGCCGGTCTCAAACTCGGAAAACTTCTGACAGCTGTATCAGGAAGCGGGCCTGAAAATATTGGAAATTTTGCATCCCAGATGAATATGGGAGACTTTCTTGAAAGGGATGTGAATTCAGGTTTTTCCGGCGGTGAGATCAAAAGAAGTGAGGTTTTACAGCTGATGATGCAGCATCCTGATTTTGTCATGCTTGACGAACCGGAAAGCGGAGTTGATCTTGAAAACATCTCCCTGATTGGAAGGTCCATAGCAAAACTTGTTGATAAAGACCGCCATATCGTAAATCGCCAGAAATCCGGGCTTATTATTACACACACCGGATACATTCTTGATTATATTGAGGCGGACGCCGGGCACATGCTCTGCGATGGCGAGATAAAATGCCATGGCAATCCTCGTGAAATTTTAAAATTAATCCAGGAAAAAGGATACAGGGAGTGCATAAGATGTCAGAGGAACTGATAACCTCAATCTCAGCTGAGGATAGGGAGCGCCTTGAAATGACAGGCATTGAGCTTGATGAGGAGAACCGGTCGGGAAGTTTCATTCAGACTGATCAGCATATTCATCACTCTGCATCGAAGATTGAAGGGATCGAGATGCTTCCTTTAGACATTGCCTTAGGAAAATATGACTGGCTTAAGGAAAAAATCTGGAATCTTGTAAAACGTGATAAAGACGAATACACAAGGTTTGTTTCGGAAAGAGAAGAAAAAGAAGGGCCGCGTGGATTTGTTGTCATAGCAAGAAAAGGCAGCAAAAATATATTCCCGCTTCAGTCCTGTCTTTTTATGCAGAACGCTGAGATCCAGACTGTTCATAATATAATAATTGCAGAGGAAGGTGCAGAACTTCATCTAATAACGGGCTGCACAAGCAGTATTGGACGTGAGAAGGGCACTCACTATGGTATAACCGAGATATATGTCGGAAAAGGTGCACTTGTAAGCAATACTATGATTCACACCTGGGGGGAGAACATAAGAGTCCTCCCAAGGAGTGCGGCGGTTGTCGAAGAGGACGGAACATTCCTCTCAAACTATGTCAGCATGAATCCGGTTGGCTACGTTCAGATGTATCCTGTTGCAGACCTCATTGGAAAAAACGCGGTTGCAAGGTTTAACTCAGTTGTTGTGGCACAGAAAGGATCTGAACTTGATATGGGTCAGCGTGCAATCCTAAATGCCGAAGGTACAAGCGCCGAGCTCATATCCCGTCTTATTACAACCGGTGGTAAGGCAGTTTCCCGCTCACATATAATTGGTGCTGCTGCGGATACAAAAGGCCATATAGAATGCAAAGGGCTTATCCTAAAGGACGGGACAATACATGCCGTTCCTGAGATTGAAGGACGCCTCACAAACACTGAACTCTCCCATGAGGCTGCTGTCGGAAAGATTGCACGTGATGAAATAGAGTATCTGATGGCAAGAGGTCTTGATGAGGAAGAGGCAACTGCAACAATTATCCGCGGTTTTCTGGATGTTAAGATTAAAGGTCTTCCCGAGTCTCTCCAAAAGAAGATTGATATGGCAATAGACGCCGCAGAGTCAGGTTTTTAAAGAATAAAACTCTTCTTTTTATTACATGCCTTTTTACGATATCACCCGTGAACTTTCAGTGAATACAATTATTTATCCGGGTGATCCTGAGATTGAGATAAAAACTCTTGATTGTCAGGGGTGCAGGGTATCAGAGGTGAAATTTTCAACTCACAGCGGAACTCATATCGATGCCCCGTCACATTATCTGAAATCAGCAATGACAGTTGATAAGATTCCTCCTGAGGTTTTAACCGGCGCTGTCAGGGTTTTGGATCTCACATCAGTTGAGGGTTCGATAGGAAGGTATGATCTTAAGGGGAAAATTCTTGGGTCAAAAAGGATTCTTTTAAAGACAATATTCTCCGGGGAAAAAAAATTTGAAGAGGATTATCCTCATATTACTGCAGAGGCGGCAGACTACTTAAAAAGTCAGGGTGTATTTCTTCTGGGAATCGACTCTCCTTCTGTTGAGTCATTTTCAGGTGACGGAAGTGTACACAAAATTCTTCTTGAAAATAATATTGTAATTATTGAGCTTTTGGATCTCTCGGTGATCTCTGAAGGGCTTTATAAATTATATGCCCTTCCTCTGAGGCTAAAAGGCCTGGACGGTTCGCCTGCAAGGGTGATCCTCTCAGATCTATAAAACAGGTGAAAAAAATTGAGTATTGTATCAGATGCAGTAAAAAAGCTTGAAGACAGGGTCTTTGGAAGCGGATGTGACGATGGAACAGTTTCTCTGAAAAAAATGTCAGAGCCTGAAATTTGCCCTTATGTAAAAGGTGAATGCATACAGGCTTTATATGGCGGAAAGATATGCGAGATTGTCACCTCATACCCTCTTGAAGCTGTTACAAAGATCTCGTTTATGTACGGGAGTCCCTTATATTCACCTGTTCAGAGATCTGCAGCTTGTGCAATAGTAAATGCACTTTCATACTTTATGTGTTTTACAAGGATTGCAAGGGCATGTGAAAAAAGCTCTCATGAAAACTGTCTGAATGAATTAAAAGAGGAAATTAAGGGGAAAAAAGTTTATCTAAACGGAACTCTTCCCGGGCTTTATGATAAAATTAAAGATAATGTTGTGGATTCAGTGGATTTAGCGGATATAATTATTGTTTCAGGTGACGGTCTTTTTGATGAGGAGAAACTTGCAATAACCGAGGAAAACAGGGGCAGAAAAAGACTCATTTTCACAGGTCCTACAACAGCAGGAATATGCATTATGGAAAATCTTGAGCACTGGTGTCCTTACGGGAGAAAATGACCCTTATTTATATAATCTCCTTTATTTTTATCTCCATAAAATACATTTTCTGTTAAGGAAAATTATTCTTACAGACTGTTTCTTAAGCTTTGAGAGCTGTTTTTTACCAATTTATATCTTCTATTAAACAGAAAAGAAATAATATGCTTTTTGGTTCATCGGGAATCAGACGTGTATTCAAAAGGGATCTTCTTGAAATATCGGAAAATATCGGCTGTGCTGTTGCAAAGCGCAGCAAAAGGATTGTAACGGGAAGGGATGCAAGAACCACCGGAAGAATACTTCAGAATGCCTTTATGGCAGGTGCCCTTTATTCAGGTGCCGAGGTAACCGACGGCGGGATTGCCCCGACACCTACAGTTGCATTTGCAGCAAAAAAAAGGGATGCCGGATGCTGTGTTACTGCCTCCCACAATCCGGAAGAGTATAATGGATTGAAACTGATAAATCCCGATGGTTCTGCCTTTACTAAAAATCAGCAGACTGATATTGAAAAATTATTGCACGAAAGATGTGATGCCGGCTGGCAGCATCAGGGCCGGATAATAACCGAAGATATAATAGGGCCTCACAAAAATGCAATTTTAGATTCAATCTCAATTAACCGTGAAATAAGGATGGTTGTCGACTGCGGCGGAGGTGCAGGGAGTATGATAACCCCTGAGCTTTTAAAATCCGCAGGTGTCAGAACAGACTGCATCAACTGCAATGTAAGCGGAAGGTTTCCAAGACCTTCAGAGCCGCTTGAAAAAAATCTCTCCTATATCCGGAATATGATTCTTAAAACAGGTTCTGCCGGTGCTGTTATCCACGACGGAGATGCGGACCGCTTTATGGCCTTTGACGAGAAAGGCCGTTATATCGGAGGAGATCACCTGCTTATGCTTTTTTCAGAATATGTGGGTGCAAAAAAAGTTGTAACGACATCTGATGCTTCTATGGCAATTGAGGAGATTGCCGATGTCCGTAGAACTCCTGTAGGGGATTCTTTTGTATCCGAAGAACTGCTCCGTTGGGGTGATTTTGGCGGAGAACCCTCCGGAAGCTGGATATTTCCAAAACATTCGTTATGTCCTGACGGCATATATGCAGGAGCTTTATTCTGCAGTATTGCAGCCGAAAATAAAGTATCGGCTCTTATAGATGAGATGCCTGACTATCCAATATTAAGAAGTTCATATATGTGCAAAAACGGACGTGAAATTATAACAATACTCGGTGCAGAAAATCCTACTGATGGAATAAGAATTACAGACGAAGACGGCTGGTGTCTTATCAGGGCAAGTGGTACAGAGCCAAAAGTAAGAATAACAGCCGAAGGGAAGACAGAAGAGACTGCAAAAAAAATGGAGGAGAGGGGATTGGATCTTCTCTCATCTGCAGGGAAAAGATATAAACAATCAAAATAGAGGTCTTTTGAAGATGGAATGCATAATTCTTGCTGCAGGGGAAGGAAAGAGGATGAGGCCTCTTACCACATCAAGGCCCAAGGTTATGATACCCGTGGCAAACAGACCCATGCTTGAACATCTTGTTCTTGCAGTCCGTGATGCCGGGATTTCAGACTTTGTTTTTGTTGTGGGCTATCAGGAGCAGGACATAAGGGCTTATTTTGGTGACGGCTCTAAATTTGGAATAAGGATAAAATATACGACGCAAAGACGCCAGATGGGTACAGCCGATGCACTTTTGGCAGCAGAAGGCCTTGTAAATGAGAGATTCCTCTTATTAAACGGAGACATGATATTAAAAAAGGAGGATATCAATAGAATATGTTCAAAAAATGCTCCCTGCATGGGAACATATGAAAGCAGTCATCCGGAAGACTTTGGTGTTGTCACATCTGCCGGGACAAAAGTAACGGCTCTTTTTGAAAAGTCCAAAACCCCTCCCGGAAACATTATTAATGCCGGAATATACCTATTTGACCTGGAAATATTTGAGATTCTCAAAGGTCTTTCTCTCTCTGAGAGGGGAGAATATGAGCTTACTGATGCGCTCGCAGATTACATAACAAAAGGCATACTTTCATCCTGTCTTCTTTCTTCATGGTGTGATATTGGTGAACCCTGGAATATTCTTGATGCAAATGAGTCACTGATGCAGAATTTGACTGATGAAATCTCCGGAACTGTTGAAGACGGGGTTTTTATTAAAGGTCCTCTTATTCTGGGAAAGGGGAGTGTCATAAAGTCCGGTACATACATAGAAGGTCCCTGTATTGTAGGTGAGGACTGTGTTGTCGGTCCGCATGCATATATACGGCCTTACACGGCAATTGGCAATAACTGTCATATTGGCCATTCTACTGAGATTAAAAATTCAGTAGTATTCAGTAATACAAATATTCCGCATTTCAACTATGCAGGCGACAGTGTGATAGGCGCAGGCTGCAATTTCGGTGCCGGAACAAAGATTGCAAATCTCCGGCATGACAGAAAGAATGTAAAAGCCTGGGGAACAGATACAAAAAGACGCAAATTCGGTGCGGTTGTGGGTGACAATGTACAGCTTGGAATAAACTGTTCTGTAAATGCAGGAACAATCATCGGAAGCCGCGTGATTTCAGCACCCGGTTCATATCTGGAAGGGAAAATCAATGATGATTCAAAGATTGGAAGGTGAGTATTAGAATGCAGGCTGTAATTCTTGCAGGCGGTGAGGGGCACAGGTTAAGGCCTCTCACACGTGGCCAGCCAAAGGTTATGATTCCGGTTGCAAACCGGCCTGTCATTGATTATGCGATAGAGTCGCTTTTAAAAAACGGAATTCGTGATATAATTGTCGTTGCCGGATACAGGCGTGAACAGCTCATAAGGTATCTTAACGGACTTGATGTTGATATAAAAGTTGTCGTTCAGAAAAAACAGCTTGGGGCCGCAGATGCACTAAGATCTGCAGAAAGCCTGATAACGGGGGACTTTCTTCTTCTTGCCGGAGACAACTATATCGACTCTGAATCAGTATCAAGGATAAAAAACGAAAGAAATGCAATGCTTGTTGCAGAGCACCCATATCCTTCAAATTACGGGGTTGTCGAAATTAAAAATGGTTTTGTAACCGGAATTGTAGAAAAACCAGATATTTCAGGAGATATGAGTGTCAGTACAGGTATATTTTCTCTATCCAGGGATTTTTTTAATTATCCTGCCTCCTGTCAGATTCCTGAGATAATTGATCTGATGGTAAAACAGGGGTTGAAACTTAAGGCAATACCTGCATCAGGATGGCATGATGCAATATACCCCTGGGATCTTCTTATGATGAACAAAATGACTCTGAAAACACTTAAATCCTCTCTTTCTGGTGTAATCAGCAAAAATACTGTAATATCAGGCAGGGTTTCGGTGGGGAGTGGAAGTGTTATAAGTCCTTTTGCAGTTATAAACGGCCCCTGTGTAATCGGCGAGGACTGCAATATCGGTCCTCACACATGCATAATGCCTCATACATCAATAGGCTCTAGAGTGAAAATTGAGCCTTTTTCATATGTTGAAAACTCCATTCTGATGGATGATGTATCAATAGGTTCCCACTCCCGGATAACAGACTCGGTTATTGGTGAAGGCTCTGTAATATCTGATAATAATTCTACTGTAACCGGAAGATATCTTCATGAATCAGAAAAAGGTGTAATATGGGGGACATTTGGGGCAATAATCGGGGCAGGTGTGACATCTGCACCGTTTACAGTTTTTAAGCACTGTATGATTGGAAATATGTCATCAATAGAAAAAGGCAGAGTAATAGAGGGCAATCTGCCGGATAATACCGTTGTCAGATAAGTGATACAATGTGTGGAATTGTTGGATATATAGGAAGACGCAATGCTGTCCCGCTTGTTGTTGAGGGGTTAAAGAGGCTTGAATATCGTGGGTATGACTCATTTGGTGTTGCAACAGCAGATGGCCGGATAAATATAATAAAAAAACAGGGGAGGATATCTGAGTCATGTGTAGACCCGCTCCTGCTTAAGGGCTGTATGGGTATCGGACATACCAGATGGGCAACACATGGTGTTCCAAATGATGTCAATGCACATCCTCATACATCCTGCAACGGTGATATCGCAATTGTACACAATGGTATTATTGAAAATTACTCCGAGATCAAACGTTCTCTGACAGCTGAAGGTCATACCTTTTTATCAGACACAGACAGTGAGGTGGTTGCACATCTGATTGAGAAGTATTACAATGGAGACATCCTCCAGGCTGTTTTTTCCGCTGTTTTGCATCTGAAAGGATCATATGCTCTTCTTGTGATCTGCAGCAGTGAAAAAAGAGTTATTGCCGCAAGAAAATCCAGTCCGCTTGTAATTGGTGAAGGTGACGCGGAGATGTTTGCTTCCTCTGATATGACACCTGTTCTTGAGTACACCAGAAAAATTATTTTTCTGGAAGACGGGGATGTTGCTGATATAAGAGACTCCAAAGTAACTATATATAACAATAAAGAACCTGTAGAAAGAAAATCTGAGCTTGTTGAGTGGGATTTTGAATCCGCAAAAAAAGGCGGGTTTGATCACTTTATGCAAAAGGAGATATTTGAACAGCCTGACGTTTTTTTCAACAGTTTTAATATAGAAATCCCTGAGAAAGCTGTCGCTGACTTAAAAAAAGCGTCCCAAATTACTGTTGTTGCATGTGGAACTTCGTATCACGCCGGGATGATGTTTCGCTATATGATGGAAAAATACTGCAAAATTCCTGTCAGAGTTGAGATTGCATCAGAATATATGAATTTTAACCCCTGCAAAAACTCTGTAATGTTTGCAGTAACACAGTCCGGTGAGACTGCTGATACGCTTGCGGCTTTAAGGTCTGCAAAAAATGAGAACTGTATAACATTTGCAATAACAAATGTTCTGGGAAGTTCTGTTACAAGAAGTGCAGATCACGTGCTTTATACCCGGGCAGGTCCAGAAATAAGCGTTGCGGCAACGAAGTCCTTTACAGCCCAGTTGGCTGTTCTCTTAAAGATAGTCTCCTGCCTGTGCAATGATGATATAGAAGTCGAGATTTCAGGGATGCATCCGGTTATTGAAGAAGCTCTTTTGTATGATGCAGAACCTGCAGCTTTGATCTGCAGGGATGCAGCAAGCCTTTTTTTTATTGGAAGAGGTATTTTTTATCCGGTATCCCTTGAAGGTGCTCTAAAAATGAAGGAGATTACGTACATACATGCCGAAGGCTACGCTGCCGGAGAGTTGAAGCACGGGCCTTTCTCCCTTCTCTGCGAGGAAACACCTGTAATTGCACTATGCATAAAAGATGATTCATATCCTGTGATGATGTCAAACATTAAGGAGGTAAAGGCAAGAGGAGCACCTGTAATCGGAATTGGTTCGGCCGGAGATATTGATCTGGAAGAGATCTGCGACTTCTATATTCCGCTTCCCAAATCCTCTGAGATCTCAGAGATAATAAATGCCTCTGTTATTCTTCAGATGCTTGCATACAAAACGGCTGTCCTTCTGGGAAGGGATATTGACAAGCCGAGAAATCTTGCAAAAAGTGTGACAGTAATCTGAATTTATATTATGGGAATTCTAAAGTGGTTAGAATTTCCCAATAACTTTGAATTTCATCTATTCTCTCTTTTTCTGAATTATGACATATCCCCTCAGGGATGGATGGGCGTTCTCTTTTTTGTTTAATTTATCTGGTATGGAAATATCCCAACAATTTATCTTTAAAAAAAAGAATTTTTTAGATCTGGATTATAAATCTCATTTTTATTTGAGATCTAAAGGTTTTTTATGAATTATTTGTAAATCTGATGCCTGTATTGTCCACTTTTGTCTCCAGTGCAATCTCAAGACCTGCGTCTTTTATGATTTTTAGGGCATCTTTTCTCTCTTTTCCGGTAATAACTGCAATAGAAGGGCCGACAGAGCTCATACCGACAAACTCAAGGCCTGATTCTCTTAGTCTGCTCATATAGTGATATATCTCAAAGGAGTTGTGCTCAACTTCTGCACGTTTTGACCCGCGAAAATCCATCTCCCAGATTATATCGCCTGTCTTTTTCAGGTCATTTTTGTGCAGTGCCGGAATTAGGTCCATTAAGACCATGTATGCCTTTAATTCCCTGTCCCTGTAATCAAGGGTTCTTGCCCTGTTCATAAGGAGTCTGAATTCGTCATCGCCTGCGGCTTTTGCCTCAGTCGGAGGGATTATGATGTATATATCCTTTCCTTCTGCAAATTCACTGCGATGGACAAGTGTCAGTTCATCACCCATAACAGCCATCCCGCCGTATGTTGCGGCGGCAGGCCCGACTCCTGTTTCAAATCCGCCGATGATACGCTCGTCTATAGTTTCTTCAACGTAATTATACCCGATAAGGAGGCGGATCTCTTCGTTTGAGAGAGGGCTTCCAAGAGCTCTGTTCATGGCATGGCCCACTGCAAGCATTACAGAACCTGTTGAACCAAGACCTACATGCTTTTTCTCGTGGTCTCTCACACAGATTTTAAACCCGCCTGCATAACCGGTTGCTTTTTTGAAAACCTCTGTGAAATGCCTGATTATTGGTTCTCTTGAAAAATCAATCTTGGTCTCTTTTGCAGTACATTCAACAACAGCTGTTGTATAAATCTGAATAGCAAAACCGATTCCGCCTCCGCCGGGTCTTTCCGGTGAAAAACGGTTCATATCAAGAACTGTCAGATGTATTCTTGCCGGAACTTTGACTTCAATTTCTTTTGCTTTGGGTTTTAAGTCAAAATTTTTTTTGTCAATACCAAGAGTTCTGATGTTCTCACCAACACTGAACGGTGAGAATTCGTACTCAACAAGATCCAGGTCTCCGCCACGGATCATTATTTTAGACATAAATTCTCCAAGTTTAGAATAGAGCGGTAATTCTAATTTCTATGAAACGGCCAAACTCCGTTCTCATCAGAATGTTTCTGAAGTAATTGTTTCATGAAACCTTTCTGTCAAAGAAAATGCTCTTACCTGAGGCCGACAGCGGGATTGCATATGCTACTGTGCATTTTCCGAGCCAACCGAGTTTCAGTGCTCCAACGCCTGCCGAAAACATAATTCTGTTGTCAACATTATGCATTGACGCGGTCTTTGCCGCAGAACCTACTGCAATTCCAAGATCTGCCTGTCTTAAAATACAGTTCGGTCCTTTAAAAGCGGGATTTTTCCCTTTGTTTTTATTCTGTGCAAGAAGCATGTCCTTACATGTGTAAAAACCGCATCCGCCGCAGTCAAGTCCCAGACTTCCGTCACCTGCTGCGCCTATTATGACACAGCATGAGCTTTTTTCCACGCATTTTGCATCGCGTATGAAAAATCCGAGGCTGTTTTCCTCTCCGAATGCCCTCATGGACTCAGCAAGCGAGTTTAACTCTTTACCTGATGCTATCCTGACTGATATGACGTCACTGCCTTTTGATTTTGGGGCAGTACGTGCAGAAACCGCCATTAATCTGGCAACTATCATGACACCGTCAGCTTCGTCAGACATCGGTTTTTATGTGGTCCGGTATTACAGATAAATCATTTGGTTGGCTTAAACCCGGTGTGGTATTTTTATACCCTATGGTCTGGATATATGAAATATCAAAGAGATCTTCTAAAATGCGGGATAGACGATTTGTTGCAGAACACAGGGGCGGCCCTCTTAAAAAAGAACAGCATTTTCAGCTGATGATATGGGCATGTGACTGTGCGGAAAATGTTCTGTATCTCTCCGAAAAAACAACAGGTGAACAGCTTAAAAAAGCACTTTGTACCGGCCGGAGGTGGACAGAGGGGAAAGCAAAGGCCGGTGATGCGATGAAGGCATCAGTTGCAGCACATGCTCTGGCAAGAGAACTAAAAGATCCCGTTTCAGTTGCTGTAGCCCGCTCAGTCGGACAGGCTGTTGCAACTGCCCATATGGCTGATCATTCTCCCGGGGCAGCGTGGTATGCCTTAAAAGCTGTTAAATTCGCAGGCGAACCGGTGGATATAGAAAGAAAGTGGCAGGATGAACAACTGCCTGAAGAGATAAAGGATCTTGTCCTTTCAGCCAGGAAAATCAAAAATATTTAAAAAAATTATATATTTTTAGAGAACTGTCATTTTTTTTATTTGTATTCGCGGCCGGCATATGTGTATTTCTCCGACTCCCCGCCTTTTATTACAATATAGAGCCAGACATAAAGTGATCTCAGTGTTCCGAACTGAACGTATCTGCGCATTGAAAACTGAACTCTGACTTTTGTATCGAGTTTTACCTTTCCAAGCTTTCTCATCCTCTGTGCAATTTCAAGGTCATCTCCGGCATCGATGCACTTGTATCCCTTTATCGCGTCATATGCCTCTTTTTTAAATGCCGTGTTGCATCCGAGAGTATAGTATAATGTATGGGTGTAATAGCCGATTCTTGAGAAGGTATTTGCAAGTGCAAGATAAAACCTGAACTTAAGTCCCGGCTCAAGAGGATATACAGTCCCATATAACTGAACAATTTTATCGTCCTTCTCAAAAGCCTTAAGTGTTAACTCAAGCCAGTCTGGAGGAATTATGCAGTCCGCATCGGTTGTTGCAAGAATCTTTGCCTTTGCAAGTGCAGCCCCGTCGTTTCTTGCACCGCCCACCTTTTTGCTTGTCTGAATTATTACAGTGTCTGCGAGTTTTTCAGCGTATTCGCGTGTTTTATCCTTTGAGTTGCCGTCTACAACAATTAACTCATATTCATCTCTCGGGATGGTCTGATTACAGAGCGAGTTTAAACACGGTGTTATATTTTCCTCTTCGTTGAATGTCGGGATTACAACTGAAATTTTTGGCGCCATTTGTTCTTTATCAGTTGGCATTTTATCTGCAATAATATATTGGTAATCCATTCATCGATAAAAGAAGATTTTTTCAGGTTTTAAGTTTATCTCTGGCGAGATATGCAGTTATGACTATTATCAGGCAAAAAAGAATTCCTGCTGTGATGGCAGAGTTAAAACCTGTCATAAATGCCGCAACTGTTATTCCTGTTCCCTCTTTTAAACCTGCGCCGCCTGAAAAAAATCCAAATATGGCTGTAAAAAGAGCCGTTCCAAGAGCTGTTCCAAAATAAATCGATGTGCTCATGATTCCGGATGCCATCTCCTTTTTGTCTGCATCGGAGTGTTCAATTATCCTGCTTGAACCTGCACTCATAAACGGCCCAAGTCCGATGCCCATTATAATAAGAGCCAGAACAGCCCAGAATATTTCAATTAAGCCGAATGTTGCAAGAATTACTATAAACGACACCAGAAAGACTGCTGATGAGACAAAACATATGAGCCGTGCCCCGTTTTTGTCTGCGATATGGCCTCCGATAGGACTTAAAATGGTGATTAAAACCGAAGGTATCAGCAGAAACAGACCTGATTTTCCCGGGCTCATGCCCATAATATACTCAAAATAAAACGGAAGCATGAGAATCAGACCACCATATGAAAGCATGGCAACTGAATATGAGATGGTCGAATATGTGAAGTTCTTATCAAAAAACAGAACAAGGTCAATAACCGGATCTTTTGCTTTTTTTTCTGCTGATATAAACAGGATAAAGAAGACTGCTGATATTATGAGGAGGTATGCCGGATTTAAGATGCCATCTGCTTTCCCCCCCAGAAATCCGAGAGGCAGAATGAAAAATGTCATTGCAATGATAAACAGAATTGAACCTGCATAATCAAATTCTGCTTTTCTAAATGGTTTAGGGGTATCTTCCGGGAGAATATATTTTGCAAGAATTATCCCTGCAATTCCTATTGGTATGTTTATTAAAAAAATCCAGTGCCAGCTTAAAAACTCTGTAATAAAGCCTCCGGCAACAGGCCCTATTGCAAATGCAAGTGCGGATGCTGCTGCAATAATTCCCAGGGATTTTGCTCTTTCTGACTCTTTGATATGAATTGCAACTGTTGCTATTGCAGACGGTGCAATCATTGCGGCACCAAGCCCCTGTAATGCCCTGAATGCAATTAGAGTCTCGATATTCCATGATGCTGCGCAGAAAACCGAGGATATTGTAAATAATAAAAGCCCGCCTGTATATATTTTCTTAATCCCGATAAATGCAGACGATTTTGCAAATATTATCATGAAGGCACTTAATGCGACAAGATATACAGTCACAACAAGAGAAGCAAGTCCTAATTCCGCATTGAATCCTGATGCTATCTGCGGAAGTGAGACATTTACAATAGCCCCGTCAAGGCCGTCCATAAATGCCCCTATTCCGACAACAAGAAGTATCAGGAATGCAGGAGTTGTTTTATTGCTGTTCATTATAGAAAATAGCATTTTTCAGGGTGAAATAGGTTGCGCAGTAATTCTTTGAATTTTTCCGGAAAAAAAGGTATTGATGATTATTCTGCCGTGTATTTATTTTTTACATAATCTATTACATGGCGTATGCAGCCGTCCATGTTGATGTACTCAAACTCGGAGAATCTTCCGACGAGGTCGATACCTGATGTCGAGAAATAATCGGTGACAGTCTTTATGTTTTTGAGATAATCGATATCATAGACAACATATGCGTATTCGAACCGCTCAACAGTGGTGTAAACGATCATATCCTTCGACGGGATGATACCCATCTGACATAGTCCGTCAATGCAATGTTCAGCGATCTCCCCGTCTGTCATCTTCGAGACCTCGTCACCATCGTTGAATGTTACCTCTGCAAGGACTGATGAACAGCCTTTGGGTGCAACTTCGGTCGAGTAGTTCGACGGGAATGAGATGCGGTTGAATCTTCCCAGTTCTTTCTGGGGTATATACAGCCATGAGATATCGTTCATCTTCCCTTTGACTCCTATGCCAACACATGCGATCGAGTTGAATTTAAGGGCTGAGACAGCATTTTTCACTTTATCAGGGACGTCATCCAGACATCGGATGAGAGCCTGTACCGGTATCGTAGAGATGCAGGACTCGCATGCAACTTCTTCTGATCCATTGCTGATTATGAACCCGTCCTGAGTTTTCTTTATTGATTTTATCTCAAAACCGGTTCTTATTTTGTCTTTTACAGGCTCAGCTATCGCATGGACAAGCGCCTCGATTCCGCCTGTAACCGGGTATGTAAATACTGACTGGTGGGTATATCCTTCTGTTTCAATCCCTATGGCGGATTTAATTATGTCTTCAACAGGGGGTCTTGGAATTCTTCCGTCAACCCAGTGATGCGACATCTTTTCTGTTGGATAGTTCCAGATTTTTTCATTGTACGGAACCATGTAGGATTCTGCAATACCTTTTCCGAACGTATGGTAGATCCACTCCTTGAAATTTTCAGGATCTTTTAGCTCGCCCTTTTCAAGCGCGATTAAATTTTTGACAAACTCGTTTATGCAGAAGAAGCGGTCTTCCGGGGGTAGCTGATATAAACCGTTTTCAAACGGATATTTGACATAAGCACCCTTGAAAAATATTTTTGTATTGCGGTTTCTTTTGTTCTTGTTATCTCCTAACACATCGCACATGAAGTCGTTTACTTCTGTGTCGCGGCTGAATATGATGTGCGACCCGCCGATATCAAATGTAAACCCTTCACCTGTTTTCGAGCGGCAAAGGCCTCCTGTCACTTTTTCTTTTTCAAGAACGGTTATGTCTTCTCCTTTTTCATTTAGCATGCGGGCAAGTGTTATTCCGGTAAGCCCTGCGCCAAGTATTGCAGTTTTCACAATATTAATTGGATTTATGATTTACAAAAAGTCTGTTGTCAAATATTCTTACTATCACATTCCAAACCGCAATGCTTATGCGGGTTTTGTGTCGCAAGGCTTTTTCCTCTTACTTGCGAATATTTATTAAATTTCGGCTAAAATTCTGGCAGGTGTTATGCATATGGATACTTCAATAAAAAACGTAATTGGAAGGGAAATTCTCGATTCCAGGGGAAATCCGACAGTTGAGGCTGATGTATATCTTAGCAGCGGAGCATTCGGGCGTGCTGCATGCCCTTCCGGTGCATCAACAGGCGTTCATGAGGCTGTTGAGTTAAGGGACAATGATAAGGGTCGTTATGGCGGCAAAGGTGTTTTAAAGGCCGTATCGTATGTAAATGAAAAAATTGCTGCGGGGATCGCCGGTCTTAATGCATGTGATCAGAGACTGGTTGATGATGCAATGATAAAACTGGACGGCACCGATAATAAGGAAACTCTCGGCGCAAATGCAATTCTTACTGTTTCAATGGCTGTATCACGTGCCGGTGCCGCCGCTTCCGGTGTTGCGCTCTGGAGATATCTTGGAGATCCGGCCGATGCGATGCTTCCTGTTCCGTGCATGAATATCATGAACGGAGGGGCCCATGCAAACTGGCAGGGTGCCGATCTTCAGGAGTTTATGATTGCGCCATACGGTGCACCGTCATTTAAGGAATCACTCCGCTGGGGTGCAGAGGTTTATCAGGCCTTAAAGGCGCTTTTAAAAGAGAAAGGGCATTCAACCGGAGTCGGCGATGAGGGAGGATTTGCACCAAAGGTGCCGTCAAATGAAGAACCCCTGAAGCTTATATCTGAGGCCATTATAAGAGCGGGCTACAGGCCCGGAGAGGATATTGGAATAGTTCTTGATCCTGCCTCCAGTGAAATTTACAAAGACGGCTTATATGAATTTAAGACCGAGGGAAGAAAGCTGACATCTGATGAGATGGTTGCATTCTACAAAGATCTGTGTGAAAGGTACCCGATTGTCTCAATAGAAGATGGTCTGGCAGAAGACGACTGGGATGGCTGGAAGATGTTAACGGATGCAATCGGGGATAAAGTCCAGCTTGTCGGAGACGATCTCTTTGTAACAAATGTAAAAAGAATGGAGATGGGAATCGAGAAGGGTGTTGCAAATGCTGTTTTAATAAAACTCAACCAGATTGGAACAGTCTCTGAAACAATTGATGCAATCCGGCTTGCACAGAAAAGCGGATGGGGTGCAATGATATCCCACAGAAGCGGCGAGACAGTTGATTCTTTTATTGCCGACTTATCTGTTGCTATGGCAACAGGCCAGATAAAGACCGGGGCGCCTGCAAGAGGAGAGAGAGTTGAGAAATATAACCAGCTGTTAAGAATTGAGGAAGAGATGGGTGCGTCTGCAAAGTTTGCGGGAAGAAACGCGTTTATCAGATAATTAACCCCTCTCTAAAATTACTATTTTTGTTATTTTAACCCTGAATTCTGGGAATATTTAATATATTCCGGGCGTCATCTGTTCATTTATTATGCCCGGCTCCTTGGATTATGATACTCCTGAATACTACGGGAAGCGGATTCGGATGGTAAAAGAACAGATCGAATCCCGTGGGATAAATGACAAAGCGGTTCTTGATGCCATGTTGAATGTGCCAAGGCATATATTTGTGCCGTCTGGTGAGAGGCGATATGCCTATGAAGACCGGCCGCTTCCTATTGGCAATGGCGCAACAATATCACAACCGTACATTGTTGGACTGATGACCTGTCTTTTAGAGCTTTCATCCGGTGATCGCGTTCTTGAAATTGGAACGGGCTCGGGATACCAAGCGGCAGTGGCTGCACAAATTGCTTCTGAAGTCATATCATTTGAAAGAGTAGAGGAACTTGTCCGTTTTTCAGAAGAGAATCTCAAAAAAGCCGGAATCAGTAATGTGAGGGTCTATTTTGGTGATGGTACACATATACCCACAGAATGTGGTCTGTTTGATGCTGTGATAGTTACTGCGGCATCTCCTGTTATGCCTGAATATCTGATAAAAATACTAAAAGAAGGAGGAAGGCTGGTTGTTCCTGTTGGTGACCAGTTCTCCCAGATGCTGGTAAAAGTAAAGCTTGTAAATAAAAATCCGGTTGTGACATATCACGGGGGTGTCAGGTTTGTACCTCTTATTGGTGAGAAAGGATGGACTCTTTAATTGCGCATTTAGGGTGCGCATATGATTTTTTTAAATTTTTGAAATTAGAATTTTTTTTATATTTAATAACCTGGCTCTAAAATTGGTTTGTTTATAGATTAATGGATTCTGGGTTTTTATTTTTGAAAAAACTGTGCTCTGCTTTAGGATATATAGACATTTTCTCTTTATTTGGTTGGAGCTAAAAAGCTCCGTTTATTCAAACTTTAATGGATTAGGGCGTGATTATTGCTGTTTTTTGTATTTACCCAAACCTAAAATACCTTGAACGCTATATAATAATCAGAATGAATTCTTTTTTGAAATTTAGTGAACTCAATATTTCCGAGGAAGTACTTAAAGCAATAGAAGATATGGGTTTTGAAGAGCCCACTCCAATACAGCAGATTGCAATCCCACTGATAATGCTGGGCAAGGATGTTACTGGTCAGGCCCAGACAGGTACTGGAAAGACTGCAGCTTTTGCAATACCTGTTATCGAGAAGATAAATGCCGAAAAACTGAAGGTTCAGACAATTGTGCTTTCACCTACAAGAGAACTTACTATTCAGATAGCAGAGGAATTCAACAGATTCCTCAAGTACCGTGAAGAAATAAGGGTTTTACCAATTTATGGCGGTCAGCCGATTGAAAGGCAGATCTCGGTTTTAAACCGCGGTGTGCAGATCGTTGTCGGAACACCCGGAAGGGTTATGGATCACCTTAAAAGAGGAACTCTTTCCCTTTCTTCTGTTGATACAATTGTCCTTGATGAGGCTGATCAGATGCTTGATATGGGCTTTAAGGAGGATCTTGAAGAGATTTTATCCTATGCACCAAAGCAACGCCAGACAATTCTCTTCTCGGCAACAATGCCCAAGCCTATCCTTAAGATATCAAAGCAGTTCCAGAACAATCCGGAATTCCTTAAATTAAATCATGCCGAACTTACTGTTCCGTTAATCGAACAGTCATATATCGAAGCACGTGAAAAGGACAAACTCGAAATTTTATGCCGTTTGATTGATTTAAACGGACCCGGACTTTCGATGATATTCTGCAATACCAAGAGAAAGGTTGATGAGCTCTCCTCTTCACTCCGCTCCAGGGGCTATTTTGCAGAAGGTCTTCATGGTGATATGAAACAGATGATCAGAGATCGCGTTATGAATAAATTCAGAGGCGGCTCAATTGACATTCTCATTGCAACCGATGTTGCTGCACGTGGAATTGATGTTGATGATATTGATACCGTGTACAACTATGACGTCCCTCAGGATGTTGAATACTATATTCACAGAATAGGACGTACCGGGCGTGCAGGAAAGACCGGAATGGCATATACCTTCGTCGGTCCGAGAGAGACTGAAAAGTTAAGGATGATCCAGAGGTTTGCAGGTGTCAAGATCAAACGTGTATCTCCGCCAAGCACAAAGGATGTCGAGAACTGCCGTATAGAAAGATTCCTTGACAAAATCAGAACTGTCATGACAGAAAGCGATCTTACGGCATACATCTCTGCAATCGAGAGGCTCATGGATGAGGATTACACATTAACCGACGTATCTGCAGCTTTAATGAAGCTTCATATGGAAGGAGATGACAGGGAAGCATCCTCCGGAACATCAGGCTCTTCACGTTCGTCTGAATCCTCTGTAGACTTCACAAACACCGGCGGGGAGCCGGGAATGGTTCGTTTCTTCATTAATATCGGCAAGGCAAAGGGTATTCGCCCGGGAGATATTGTCGGAGCAATTGCAGGAGAGGCAAAGATACAGGGAAGCCTTATCGGCGCAATCAGCATCTTTAATGACTTCTCATTTGTTGAGGTTCCCGAGAAATATGCAGAAGAAGTTCACAGGGTTATGAATAATGCAACAATCCGTGGTAATGAGGTTTCATTTGAACCTGCACGGAAAAACAACCGCTAATTTTTTAATCATTATTATTGGAATTTTTATTTTAACTTAACCTGAAAACGTTCATGAAATTATATTTTATGCATCGTTTCATGTAAATTACGAAGTAACTTTCATGTAAAATCAAAAATTTTTTTCTGGATGGTTTTTGAGGACTCAAAATTTGATACTGATACCCCCACAAGCCTGACCGGAGTTTTATCCTCAGGATATTCGTTTATCAGTTTTATTGCCAGACTGAACAATTTTTCAGTATCCTCTGTATAATGCCTGAGTGTAACGGATTTAGTATGTGTAATAAAGCCGGCATATCTTATTTTTACGGTAATGGTTTTGAAATGGATTTTTTTTGATGCTATTTTCTCTTTTATTTCATCACAGATTTTCTCAACAGTCGCAATTATTGCTTCCCTGTCCCGAGTATCGGTCTGGTATGTCCTCTCCCGTCCTATTGATTTTTGAAAACCTCTTTGTAAAACTTCCCTTTTGTCAGTTCCTGATGCATATATTTTCAAATCAGCGGCATGTCTTCCGATAAGGGAGATTAAACCCTGGATATCATATTCAAGAAGATCTTTTACAGTTATTATTCCTGCTGTTTTTAGTATGTCCTGTGTTCTCTTCCCTACTCCCGGTATTTTTCCAACAGGCATCGGATTTAGAAAGGAGCTTATGTTTCCGGGGCGGACGACAGTGAGACCGTCGGGCTTTTTAAAATCAGATGCAATTTTTGATACCACTTTTGAGGGTGCAAGTCCAATTGAGCATGTTATCTTCTCACTATCAAAAATATCTTTTTTAATCTCTTTTGCAACCTGTTCTGCTGCTTCAAAACTGCTGAGATGTGTCAGATCAAGGTATCCTTCATCGATACTGACCTGTTCAAATTTATCTGAATATTTTTTTATGATATTCATTACGCTTTTTGAAACCTCTTTGTAAAGAGGCATATTGACAGGTAGAAATACAGCACCGGGGCATAGTCTGTATGCGATTTGTACCGGCATTGCGGAGTGAATGCCATATTTTCGCGCCTCATAAGAGCATGTGCTTACAACTCCTCTTCCTATCCCGCCTTTAGGGTCGGCTCCTATTATTACAGGAAGATTTCTTAGCATTTCATCTTCTCTTACTTCAACAGATGCAAAGAAACTGTCCATGTCGATATGGAGTATTATCCTTTGTTTTATATCCAATGTCATTTGCCGGCATTAATGGTTTCAGATGAGCATTGTATATAAAAAAGAGCCCTGCGGTGTGAAAGATATTTGCCGGGTTTATTATATGTGAAAAATCAGGCAAATTAACAAAAATTAAAAAAAGATTTATTCTTTTGGCTGTATGTAAAAGCCGGTTAAGGTTTTATCAAGCACTTCTTCTGAGTTTTTCGGCGTCAGAAGGCTTACAACAATCATTGCTATGATTGCGCATGCAAGAGAGTATATCGAAAAGTGCATCGGAAACTTGGCAATATACTGGTGGTAATAGCCAAATGCTCCTGATGCGATGAGTCCTGTTAAAACTGCTGCAATTGCGCCCTGTGTGGTTGCACGTCTCCAGTAAAGTCCTGCGATGAAAGGAACTGCAAATGTCGAGAGCATGACGCCTATTCCCATCCATATCAGGAATGCAAGCATCGCCGGCGGGTTCAGTGCAAGAAGAATTGAGACAATGGCTACAACAACGACGCTTACCTGACTTAAACGGAGTACCTGCCTGTCTGTTGCATTGGGGTTTATCAGGTTTTTGTAGACATCCCATGAGAACATTGTTCCGATTGTAAGCATAAGTCTGTCTGTTGTTGACATTACTGCCGCAAGAACAATTACTGCAAAAAATGCCCATATCAGCAGGTTTGGGACGGCATATTCAACACCATACATAAAAGCAAAATCCTGTGCATTAACAGTTGACGGAAGAACAAGTTTGCCCTCCTCAACAAGAGCCCTGACTGCAAATCCTGCAAACTTGACGAGGAACATTACAATAAGGTATATCAGAAATGCAACGAGCGGTGCCCACTTGAAGAACTTCGCCTCTTTTGCTGCTAAAACATTGTTTACAACGTGCGGTGCGCATGCAAGGCCTATTGTCAGCATAACAACAAAGGAGAATAAAAATTCGGGAGTGCAGTAGGCATATGGGGCATAAGCTGTCGGATAAAAAGGCTGAACCATGTTTGGGTCAATTCCGGCAAGAACATTGTTTATGTGTTCTAGTCCGCCTGCTGCGAAAATTACAAGGGGTGCCATAATAAAGACACCTAATATTAAAATGGCCCCCTGTATCAGTGTCGTCCATGAAACAGCGTAAAGACCGCCGATAACTGTATAAAGCGTAATTATGATCGCTGCAATAATGAGTGCGACTCTGTGATCTATTTCAAAAAGCCAGACAAGAACAATACTGATTGCAGTATACTGCCCTACAAGATAAATCAGTGAGACAATAATTCCGGAAAGGGCTGTTATTCCGCGAATAGCTCTCGGACTCTCAAACCTCTCTGCAAAATAGTCTTCAACAGTCATATAGCCTGCTTTTTTGCCTATATAATGCAGTTTTACACCGAATACTATTATCGCAAATGATGCTGCAAGAGGAACTGCCAGCTGCTCCCAGATTCCCGGCCATCCCGATGCAAAGCCAAATCCGGAAACACCTACAAGTGTCATTCCGCTGCATACTGATGCGACCATAAGAATGGTAAAAACCCAGAATCCAAGTGATCTTCCGGCAAGGATATAATCCTCGGTGTTATGTATCTTTTTCGATGCCCAGTTTCCAATGAGGATAAGGCCAAGTGCGTAGACAATAAGAACTATCAGTGTAAAAGGATCAAAGTTCAACTTTTCACCTCTTTGAATGTTAAGCCCCACAATAGAAGGGCAAGAATTATTATTCCAGTCCCTGCCGCTACGCTAAGGACTGTAATCGTCGGCAGACCAAACATATTATCATGTTAATGTGTAGCATGCTAACATATAACACGATCGATTTTTATCAACTAATGAATATCTGCAATTTTTAAGCAGCAATCTGTGAAAAAAAGTTTAATGTCTGAAGTATCTCACACCTGTGAAGACCATTGCGACATTAAGCCTGTTTGCAGCATCTATTACTTCCTGATCCCTGATAGAGCCGCCCGGCTGCAGAAGTGCTGTTGCACCTGCTTGGGCTGCAACCTCAAGTGTGTCTGCAAACGGAAGGAAGGCATCGGATGCAACAACAGATCCTTTAAGCGGGGAGTTTGCCTTCATAACTGCAATCTGGGTTGAGTTTACCCTGTTCATCTGGCCTGCGCCGATTGCAAGGGCTGACTTTCCTTTTGCAAAAATTATTGCATTGCTTTTCGTATGTTTGCAGATCTTCATTGCAAGTTTCATACCTTCAATCTCCTCTTTTGTCGGTTCGCGTTCAGATACAACCTCCCAGTTTTCCGTAACGTCTTTTGGAGTAATCTGAACAAGCGCTCCGCCGTCTATTGTGCGAAGAGATACTGTTTCATTTTCTTTTGGAAGAATCAGAACACGCATGTTCTCTTTTACCTTCATTAAAGAGAGCGCTTCTTCTGTGTATGAGGGGGCGATTACCACTTCAATAAATGTTGATGCAAGTTCTTTTGCAACATCTGCTCCCACCTCACGGTTGAGTGCAACAATTCCGCCGTACGCAGAGACAGGATCAACATCGCGTGCCTTTGTGTATGCCTCAAGAAGGCTGTCTCCAAGTGATACACCGCAAGGGTTGTTGTGCTTTACAATAACTGCTGCGGTCTCATCAAACTCCCTTAAAAGACCTACTGCCGCATCAACATCCAGATAGTTGTTATAGGACATTGCCTTTCCCTGAAGCGGAACCTGCCCTGCAATACCTGTCTCTCCATAAACAGCTGCCTTCTGGTGAGGATTCTCTCCATAGCGGAGTGACCTTCCGTTTTTGAACTGTACTGTATAAATCTCGGGGGTTTCCGATTCAAGACCAAAGAGGTAGTTTGATATGGCTGCATCATATGAAGAAGTGCGTGCAAAGACCTTTTTTGCAAGATAAAGTCTTTCTTTTTCTGTCATGTTGTCTTCTTCAACTGATTTTTTAAGCATATCATAGTCTGCCGGGTCGATTACGACAGCAACATCCTTGAAATTCTTGGCAGCCGCCCTAATCATTGCAGGCCCTCCTATATCGACAAATTCTATGAGTTCATTTAATGGCAGGTTTTTGCCTGACATCTCCTCGAACGGATAGAGGTTTACGACAAGTATGTCTATTCCGGAGATTTTGTTATCCCGCATTACCTGATCGTCAATACCTCTTCTTCCCAGAAGTCCGCCGTGAATCTTCGGGTGAAGAGTTTTAACGCGTCCGTCCATCATTTCGGGTGCGCCTGTATGTTCTGATACTTCGGTAATCTTGAGTCCTGCCTCACGAAGAGTCTTTGCAGTGCCTCCGGAACTCAGGATTTTATAGTTGTTTTTTGAGAGACACTCTGCAAGTTCAACGATGCCGGTCTTATCCCAGACCGATAGAAGTGCATGTTTCATTGCAGTATTGTTGGTGCTAAAATCAGAATAAACTAATGGCGCTGATAAATTCTTTATGGGGATATGTGTGTTTATGTCATCAGTTTTTTAAATGAGGGAGACGGTTGTTTTTTATTTTTAATGCTCAGGATATTGCCAGTTATGTTTTTTAAAAAAAACGTGGTCTGTTAGAAAAAGGCTGAAAACCCGGGGGATTGACCTGCAGCTTTGTACAGATATCCCGCGCTATTAAAAAGGGCAAAAATGTCATCTTCTTTGATTGTGCAGTCCTGAATTTTTATGAAATAGTATCTGTATTTTTTATGCTTATGCGTGATTGTGCAAATGAACAAAAAATTATATTTTTATATAATCTGGCTGTTTTTGTCTTATTTTTGAATATTGTCGCCTAATCCCCTTATAAAAAAATTAATTTTGTCTCGGATGTAGGTAATATTTATATAGAAGTGCAAACAGATTGACAAAAAGATATATATAGAACTCCAGACCACATAGTATGGTATTACTAGTTATTACAGCAGTTTATTGGAGAATTGAGGAATGAATGAAGAGAATGCTGAGAAAAAAATGCCTGCTGAGGAGATGACTGAAACATCTTCTGCGGGGGCAGACAAAAAACCTTCTGATTCCTGTGTGGAATCATCCGAAGAGAAAGCAGTTACACGTGAAGATGAACTTTTGGCTGAAATTGCTGCTCTTAATGAGAAGTATCTTCGTCTTGCAGCCGATTTCGATAATTTCAGGAAAAGAAGTGCAAAAGATTCCGCAGAGCGTGCAGAACGTGCTGTCGAGAATCTTGCACTGGAGATTCTTGAGGTTGTTGACAATATCGAACGTGCCTTAAACTCAGATGAGTCTTCCCTTCGTGAGGGCGTAGAACAAATTCACAAAATTCTCATTAAAATTCTCACTCATCATTCCATATCTCCTATTGAATCGCTAAAAGAACAATTTGATCCGAATCTGCACGAAGCGATAGCCTATGTTCCCTCTGATAATGAAGAAGGAACTGTCATTGATGAAGTGTCACGCGGCTATCTCATGAAAGACAAAATAATCAGGTGTGCAAAAGTAGCGGTATCCAAAGGAAAAAAAGAGGAATAATAAAATGGCTTCTAACAAAATCTTAGGAATTGATCTTGGTACAACAAACTCATGTATGTCCATAATGGAAGGCGGAAAACCTGTCGTTATCCCAAATGCTGAGGGAGGACGTACAACTCCGTCGGTTGTCGCATTCTCAAAGGAAGGAGAGCGTCTTATCGGAAACGTTGCAAAGCGCCAGGCAGTCACAAACCCTGATCGTACAATAATTTCCATTAAAAGGGATATGGGCACTGACAGAAAGGTAAAAGTTGATGATAAGGAGTACACTCCGCAGGAAATTTCCGCAATGATTCTTCAGAAACTGAAGGTTGATGCAGAAAGCTACCTTGGAGAAGAGATTAAAAAGGCAGTAATTACTGTTCCTGCATACTTTAACGATGCACAGAGAAATGCAACAAAGGATGCTGGAAAAATAGCAGGTCTGGATGTTCTTCGTATCATAAACGAACCTACTGCAAGTGCTCTTGCATATGGAATCGACAAGGAGGAGGACAAGACCATCCTCGTATACGACCTTGGCGGAGGAACATTTGATGTATCAATCATGACTCTGGGAGACGGAGTCTTTGAGGTGCAGTCAACCGCAGGAGACAACCACCTTGGCGGTGACGACTTTGATAAGCTTGTTACCGACTATATTGTTGATGAGTTCAAAAAACAGGAAGGAATTGACCTTTCAAAGGACAAGATGGCAATGCAGCGTATCCGCGATGCATCAGAAAATGCCAAAAAAGAGCTTTCAACTGTTCAGAAGACAAATATCAACCTGCCATATATCACAACAGATTCATCCGGCCCGAAGTTTCTGGATATGGACCTGACACGTGCAAAGTTTGAGCAGCTTATTACTCCGCTTGTGGACAAGACAATTGCTCCTGTCAAACAGGCTCTGGATGATGCAGGTCTTACAAATAAGGAGATCGATCACGTCCTTTTAGTTGGCGGTTCCACACGTGTCCCTCTTGTTCAGGAGAGAATTCGTGCTCTATTAGGAAAAGAGCCGGACAAGGGGATTAATCCGGATGAATGTGTCGCAGTCGGGGCTGCAATACAGGGCGGTGTTTTAACAGGAGAAGCAAAGGATATCGTTCTTCTGGATGTAACTCCTCTTACGCTCTCAATCGAGACTATGGGCGGCATTGCAACAAAGTTAATCGAGAGAAACACTACAATCCCGACAAAGAAGAGTCAGATCTTTACAACTGCAGCAGACAACCAGACCAGTGTCGAGATTCATGTAGTCCAGGGTGAGCGTGCCCTTGCTGCAGACAACTTTACACTTGGAAAGTTCCAGCTTACTGGCATTCCGCCTGCACCACGCGGAATACCGCAGATTGAGGTAACTTTTGATATCGATGCAAACGGTATCATAAATGTCTCTGCAAAAGACCTTGGCACAGGAAACAGTCAGGCCATAACAATCTCCGGCGATAAGAGACTCTCTGAAAAGGATATTGAAGAGATGATCAAGAAATCAAAGGACTTTGAGGAAGAGGACAAGAAGAAGCGTGAGGAGATTGAGATCAGAAACAGCGCTGATAATACTATATTCGCTGCCGAAAAGCTTCTTAAAGAGAGTAAGGACAAACTTGATGCCGAAGATGTAGAAAAGATAGAGTCCGGCGTTGAGAAGATCAAGACATCAGTTGAAGGAACTGATCTTGAGGCAATCAAAAAGGATGTTGACGAACTTACCGAAATAGTCTTTGCAGCATCAACTAAAATGTACCAGAAGGCAGCTGCAGAGGCAGAGGCCTCCAAGGCAGAAGGCGGTGAAGGAGCAAAAGAAGCCCCTGATGATGACAATGTTGTTGACGCCGATTATGAAGTAAAGGACGACAAAAAAGATGAGTGAATGAGCAGGCGTTAAAATGGGTGCGAGAAACTACTATGACATCCTGAATGTATCAAAAAATGCTACTGAACAGGAGATAAAAAAGGCTTACCGTACCCTGACCAAGAAATATCATCCCGATATAAGCAAGGAAGAAGGCGCTGAGGAGAAGTTTAAGGAGATAAACGAGGCCTACAGCGTTCTTTCCGATAAGCAGAAAAAGGCCCAGTATGACCAGATGGGTCATGAAACCTTCACCAACGCCTCCAAAGGCCAGTACACGGGCGGCGGATTCGGAGGTGCAGGTTTCAATTCAGACTTTGGCGGGTTCGGGGATATCTTCGATGCTTTCTTCGGCGGTGCGGGCGGTTCAAGGAGGGGCCCGCGTGGTCCGCAGGCAGGTGCTGATCTCCTGATGAGAATTCAGATAACACTTAAGGATGCCGCCCTTGGAACAAGCCGTGATGTCGATATAATGCATACCGAACCCTGTCCTGACTGTGACGGTACGGGGAGCAAAACCAAAAAGACCCGTATATGTCCGCGTTGTGGCGGAAGCGGACAGGAAAGGCGTGAGAACCGGACGCCTTTTGGAAACTTTGTCAGTATGGTGACCTGTTCCCAGTGTCAGGGAAGGGGAAAAATACCTGAAGAACGCTGTAATACCTGCAGCGGCACCGGACATTCACGGGTCAAGAGAAATATTACTGTAAACATTCCTGCGGGAATTGATACAGGTATGCGCCTTAGAATGGAAGGCTATGGCGAGGCCGGAGATCCCGGCGCACCCAACGGTGATCTGTTCATTGAGGTTGAGGTAATCCCTGATGAGCACTTCAGGCGTATTGGTGACAATCTTGAGACGAATGTTGTGGTATCTGCCGCAAGTGCAGCGGTGGGTTTTAAAGTCGATATTGAAACAATAGACGGCCGTGAGGTTGAGCTAAAGATCCCTGCGGGTGTCCAGCACGGGACAGCGCTTAAAATACCTGGCGAAGGTGTGAAAAGAAGAGGACGGCCGGGAGATCTTCTTGTCAGGGTAAAGATAGAAATTCCAAAGAATCTTACAGATGAGGAAAAAGAGCTCTATGCCAGAATAATTGAAATTGAATCCGAAAAAAAGGCAAAGGGCGGTAAAAAGGGTGGATTCTTTCAGGACGTTGTTGGCAAGATGAAAGACTCCATTAAATAAAATAAAGAATCCCTTTTATTTTTAGATCTCATTTTTCAGGCGTTTTATATATAATTTTATGTCTGGTGATTTCTGTACTTTTAAAAGAACGGTTTTTTTATGCTATTAATTTTAGTTCTATAATTGTCAAATTAATAAGCCTGATATGAAATTAATTCTGGAACTTTCCGGTGAACATCCCACACTTCCGTACGCAGAACTGGAATGTGTTGGAAATACAATAAAAAAAGGAATGCAGGTCGCAGTTATAGAGTGCCCTCTGCCCTCTTCAACACAAAGGCTTGCAATGACCCACTGTATTATGCGATATCTTGGTGAATGCAGTGCCGATATAAGCTCCTTTATTGATCTTTTGGATTCTCTTTCAATTGAATCAGAAGTTCCCTTTGCAGGTCGTGTAAAAAAGATAAGTGATACAAAGATACCTGAATCACAGCTTGAGCTTGAAAGATGTATAGGAACACACATAAAAGGGCCTGTTTCCCTAACTGATCCTAAAACCGAATTCCGCGCGATATTTTCAGGTGATACCTGCTATTTTGGAGAAGTGCTGTACAGAATTGACAGGGGCGGCTTTGAATACCGAAATCCTATGAGAAGGGCCTATTTTCACCCGGGTGTTATGATGCCTATTCTTGCAAGAACACTTGTCAACCTTGCAATGATAAGGGACGGGGAAACCCTGCTTGATCCTTTCTGCGGTACAGGGGGGATTCTTCTGGAAGGAATGCTTCTAAACAGCCGGATTGTAGGTGCCGATATGGATATTTTCATGCTGAAAGGCTGCCTTGAGAACCTGCCGCGTGCAGAGGTATTAAAAGTTGATTCAACCAAACTGCCTATAACAGACTGTTCTGTTGATTCGGTAGTAACCGATCTTCCTTATGGTCAGTCGGTCTGTATAAAAGCGGAATCGATGAATGCGCTTTATAATAATTCACTGAGTGAAATGCGGCGCGTTTTAAAGAAAGGAAAACGTGCTGTTGTCGTGACCCATGTTGATATTCGTGAAACTGCAAAGGAACACTTCGATATTGTCCAGTTTCATGAACAGAGGGTTCATAAAAGCCTCACACGCAGGATAATGGTTCTTGAGTAATCCAAAAAAAAGGAATTTCGGGTTGTTTCAGAAACGTCTAAAAAATTGTTCTGTGTTTTTCACCGGGCTTTTAGCCGGCAAATCAAACAAAATAAGGGATTTCTCTAAAAAGCGGGGATAAATCTAACTCCTGAAAAATAGATCTGTCTTTGTTTTTCACAATGTGGATTAAAAACGCCTATGAAAGATTTGTTTTCATGCGTTAATTTGGGAAAAGCACATCTGTGTTTTTTTAAAATAAAGCGTCCGAATATCCGGGATGTGTCCGGAATTATAAGGATTTATATATAAAGGTTAGACAAACAGATGGATTTTTTAATATGGCTTAATGCCAATTTTTCAAAAAAAAGACCTGAAAAACCGGTTGCAAGAAAGGCGATCCGGCACCTGAAGAAGATTGAAAAGAATCAGCTTTTTTCAGATGATCTCTCCCAGATGAGGGCTGCGGAAGGCAGATGGTATGAATCGCTGATCTATGAGATGCTTCTGGATCTTGCGTTAAGAACAGACCGGATAAAATATGTTGTAAGAAAAGGAGCCGATGCGCCTTTCCCGCCTCCTGATATAAGACTGGGTCAGAATGGTCTTTTTTATTCCAACAGGGGGGACATAAACGTCCGTGGAAACGGCCAGGATATCGCCGAGTTTGACATACTTTTTGTCGATTACATGGACAGGATCTGTTTTGCCGAGATTGTAACTTCAGCATCGGACTTAAAGGATATGGAGGCCGAGGTTAAGTACAAAAAGAAGCTTTTGGGATATCTCTATGGCCAGGCTATAGTTCCTTTTGTTCTGTTTTCATCTGTTGACATTTCAAGGTCGTCAATTATGCGGCGTCTTATGCGTGAAACCGAGAGCACTCTGATTGTAACCCAGACGTGTGAGGAGATGAAAAAGGTTCTTAATATTAATTCCATACGCGGAGTGCCGAGAAAACCTGTCAATCATCCCAAACTTATCGGAATAGAGGATGTTTGTGTAAAAAGGCCCTTTGAATACAAAAAAATGCATGACTTAAAGCGTGACAAAGTTCTGGGCCTCATGATGGCCAATAAAGGCCGGAGTGAGATGATGGTTGCAGATGAAATTCCTCCGGTTGCAAAAAAACTTCTCTTTGGAGTTTTGTATCCATCCGGAGTTAAGGCTCTTATGAACAACAGGTCGTTTACTATGTCAGGGAAGAAGTACACTTATGATGATATGAAAAAGGAATTCTCAAAGGTTGTACTTGCAATTGACATACCTGAATATGAGGCTGTAATCTATCTCCGGTCACGAAATAAAAATGAATATCTTAAAATTGTCAGGAAAAAGTCAGGAGAACTTAAGGTTGAGAGCAAAAGGACCCCGCAGATGACAGGGTTTTATCTCTGGCTTGAGGATTTAAAGCCGACACTGGGTGCAAAGGTTGCAGCCTCTTACGGGGAAGTATTCCTGGATATGAAGAAATAATTTAAGAAAATAAGTTTTTTATTCCATTTTTTTTATATAAGGCAGGAGGGATGGGGTCATCCCCCATTAAACCTTCCACCTGATTTATGAGAGGTCACAAAAGTTAGGGTCAAGCCTCCTTTTTGTTCATTGGATGTTTTTTCATTGAATTTTTTCAGGCTGAGGCGGCTATTCGGGGGTGGCGTTCAGGCCGGTGTTGTAAAGCGGAAGTCCCCTTGGTCAGGGCGTTTTACGAAGCGAATGTGCAAGGATTGTCGGGAAAAGGAAATATATTCTGTGATGAAGTTTAAAACAGGATATTATTGAGGGACGTGACGATTTATGACAGATTTAACACTTATATCCAGAGAAATTGATAATTTAGAAAAATTAGCTTGTGAAATTGAAGAATCTGGATTACACTTGATAAATTCTGCCAAATTAAATTATAAACCTGATCCGCCCCGTGTATCTAGTCCATTTCCAAAAAATCATTGGGAGCCTTTGTCCTCTGAGTTACAAATAATTCAGCGGGATGCAATTCGTAAATATCAAAAATTTTATTCAGCTGGACTTTTTTTTGTAAAGGAATTCAATTTCGAAAAAGTAGATGAATTTATTGATTGCTATGAAAATAAAAGATCCCGTAGTGATCAGGGAGTTATGGATTATCTTCAATTTAGACATTCTTCATATTCTAGCGATAAAAGTGAAATTGCCAAACAATTTGTAGGTAAATTTGAACTTCAACGTAGTATCCTCTCTTCAATTCCGTTTCTCATAAAAATTAAAGAGATGAATCTTCGTGAAATAATTTCTGCTGATTTTGTGGAAAGAGAAATTGATGAGTCAGAATATTTATTTGCGAAAAGTCATTTTAGAGCTGCCGGAGCATTAGCTGGTGTAGCTCTTGAACAACATTTGAGGGCACTTTGTGATAAATATCAGATAGATTATAAGAAAAAAGATACAATTGAGCCTCTGGTTCAAAAACTTTATAAAAATAAAAAGATTGACGGTTCTGAAATGAAAAAAATTCAATATCTTGCCAGTATTAGAGACAAATGTGATCATCCCTCTGATATAAACGAAGGAGAAGTAAAAGAGCTTATTGAAAAGGTAAAAAAAATGATATAATCAATAAAACACGTTTTTAGTTCCTCGCCTCAATTGCACCTTCGCTGTCCTGGTATCTGCCGTTGTAAAGCGATTTACCGCCCAAAACCTCGTGCATTATCACCTGAACGCATCTTTCTCCCTTCTTTAAGGGATAATCCTCTGGACCCATGTTTACAAGGCAGAGGGTGAGATTTCCCCTAAATCCCGGATCAACATATCCGCCGCCAATCAATATTCCGCGTCTTCCAAATGATGAACGGCACATGAGAGTTGCGGCGATATCAGCCGGAAGCTCAATTTTTTCCATCGAATGAACAAGAGTTACCTCACCTTTTTTTAAGAGATAGTCCTCGCCTGCTCTCAGGTCATATGATGCCGGCTGCTGCGAATCCTCACTATAAGGGTCTAAAACAATTTCATTTCTTTTAATTCTGTCAAGGATTATTTCTCTGGAGAGTATCATTGAGGAAATTTAGGTTATGAAAGGTTGTAAAATTTGTGAAAAAAATGCGGGGAGGGAAAATTACTGCTTCTCCCATTTTTTTAATTCCATTACTATTGAGAGAGTTTTGCCTGCCTTGATCTCCTCACGGACCCTGATCTCATGTTTTTTCACCTCAAGGGCCCGTCTGGCAATCTCGTAAGCCCGCTCTTTTGGAACAACAACAACGCCGGATTCATCACCGACAATCCAGTCGCCTGTCCGCACCTGCTGGCCGCAGCAGGATATCTCTGCACCAATCTCGCCAAATCCTTTTGGCTCACCTGCATTAGGGCAGATTGCGGTTGCAAAAACAGGAACCCCAAGTCTTTTGATATCATCAACGTCACGCACTGCACCGTCGATGACAACGCCTGCTATCCCCTTATTTAAACAGCTGTGGGTTGCAAGCTCACCCCATGGTGAGATATGGGTTGCCCGCTGGTTGTTAATTACGATGACATCCCCCTCGTTTGCCTTGTCAATCGCCTCAACTGGTTTTGCCCAGTCCCCTGCAACTGTGTTGACAGTAAGTGCACGGCCTGCCATCTTTACATCGCCGCATATAGAAATCAGACCTGCCATGGCTCCTTTTCTGTGCATTGCATCAGTGATGTTCGGCGCTGATACCGAGAGGAAGAGATCCTTTATCTCATCATCCCTGCTTCTCTTCTCCTCTTTTTCTAATTCCGGATTATCTATTGCGTCCCTGATTTTCCTTGCAGCCGCCTTTACATCCGCAGCCTTTGTAATGCTGCTTCCCACAAGAAGGATATCAGCACCGTTCATTACTGCCTCTGCTGCAGTCTTATGATCAAGTCCTCCCGCAGCGCCGATTAAAATATTGAAACTGCCTGAGATCTCCTTTAAGAGATCAACAGCATTCATTCCTTTCATCTGCTGATCTATTCCGATATGTGCGGCAATGATGTCAACGCCCATTTTTTCAAGCTCTTCAGAACGCTTTAAGGGATCAGTTGTATTCAAAAGATCTGCCATTATTTTAACGCCGTAGAGACGTCCTGCACGAACAGCCTCTTCGATTACCGAATCATCTGAAGTTGCTAGAACACATACAACATCAGCGCCTGCCTTTGCCGCCATCTCAACTTCAAGTGCGCCGGTATCGGCAATCTTCATGTCCGCAACGATAAAATGTCCGGGAAACTCCGCCTTAAGAGTCCGTACTGCATTCATCCCCTCGCTTTTTATAAGTGGAGTCCCTGCTTCAATCCAGTCAGCTCCGCCTGAAACAGCTTCTTTTCCTATCTGCACCGCCCTTTTCAATTCGGTAAGGTCGAGTGCCACCTGAAGGATTGGTCCTGACATAATTACATCTCTGATTCTTTGCGATATACAATTAAGGTTCTCTTATAATGGAAAAAATTGAAGAATAATTATTCTTTGTATTCTTCTGTGAATACTATGTCTTCTAAATCCTTCTTCTTTGGGATTGTGACTTCGGCAGGATATCCTGCCGGAATAAGCGATATAAGAGTGTATTTCTCAGGCACTTTCAGAATTTTCTGAACCTCTTCTGCATACTCTTTGCCATGTCCGGCAACCCAGCATGAACCTACACCAAAAGACCAGAGTGAAAGAATAATCTGCATTGTTAATGCACTTCCGTCTTCAACAAAATACTGGTGCTCTTTCTCTGCAAAAACCGCAAAACAGGCATCTGCATCCTTTATAAATTTCCCGTGTGATGCAAGCTCTGAGATCTTTAAAAGTGTTTCTTTGTTTCTTATAACGCCAATCTTCCATGCCTGTGCATTTCTTGCGGTCGGGGCATATCGTGCGGATTCAAGAGTGTCGTTTATGATATTCTCTTCTATCTTCTGTTCTTTGTATTTTCGAATGCTTCTTCTTCCCTTTAGAATTGTAAGTCCAAGATTCATGGGCTTAATATGGAGAACATAGCAAAAATATTTTTGCAATTTTACGGATCCATAAATGAGGAGTCTGTTAAAAAAAGTATTTTTCTTCTGAATATCACAAAAATGACAAATTCTGAATGGTCAAAAACTTCTATTAGAGTTTGTCCAACCAGCCTTTTTGCATATAAAATTAACTCTAAAATCAGTCAGTCCCATTTTTCAAGACATCTTCAGGTACATT
>JAFGWE010000013.1 GCA_016937345.1 Methanomicrobiaceae archaeon | reverse complement strand
GACCCAATTTCCTTACCATTATTATCATATGTCTTCTCGGCGTCATATTTTGTGCCTGTGAATGCTACAGTAATGGAAGTTTTCTCAACAGTACCCACCTTATTTCCATTCTTGTCGTATAATGTCCTGGTGGTTAACTGATTTCCTGGTTTATTGGTGGTTATTTTTTCATTAGCTACAATCTTTTCTACCTTAAAACCGTCAAGCATGCTGAATGTCACTATGGTCTCATCACCCCCGCTAATCCAGACAATAAAACCATCGCCGAGAACATATGTTCCTCCCGGGGATATTGTCTGGCCATGGGTATTCCCGCCGGTCGTTAGATCACTCACTCCTCCGGAAGAGGTAGGGGATGAAATCTTGATACCTTGACTGCAACCCCCGGCTGTGACAGCCGGCACCAGAATTAATGTGGATACTATCAGTATAATAATCAGGAGAGGCAGACCCATCCTTCTCATGATGTAGATTCCGTCCCTCTTTTTTGAGCCTTGCATGAAAATAAGGAATATCTTCTGTTATAAATATATGATGATTTTATTGGGATCGGATGAAAATCATAGTTTAAGTGCTTTATTTTAAAAATTAAACTCTCAGGATTCAGATATGCTCTTCCTCAAAACTCCACCTGATAACACGGACCGCGACTCGGGCATAACACAATACCCTAAAATAATATTGACTGGAGAATCAATTAGATTCTGAAAAGATACGTTTTCCTTTGCCGCTGAGGATATTTAAGAGGATATTAAGATGCTGCCTGAAAAATTAATTCAATGCAATAATTGTTAAATGCAATCGGGACAGGATACTTCCTGAATAGAATGATATATGATAATATTTCCGGATCTTATTGCAGGCTTAAGGCCGGCTCTTCCGGGAACATTTGGTCTTTTTATTCTGGCATGGTTCACGGCTTTTATTCATTACGGGTTAACTCCTTTGATATTTACCCTGGATTCATGGACCAGTCCAAGGATCTTTTTTGGTTTTTTTTGATATTGCAGTCGGAGTTATAATCGGCTGGCTGTTTTTAAAAAGGCTAAAAGAGAAAAATGCCAAAGACCAACTGACAGATTTGGATGACGAAAAGTAAAGTGGCAGGTCATATTCCCTCTTTTATTTTGGAGAGAGAGAAAATGAAAAAAATGTAAAAATAATTCTGAGTTTAAGGCTGCATTCTGTGCTCACCGACGATATCACCAAAGATCTCTTCTTCATTTCGTGTTTCACAGAAACGGCTGAAAAATCTGTTTATATTTTTTAAATCCCGTACAAGAAACTTAATGGCCCCGGGATGTTCGGGGGTTACTGCCTGGCCCATATCTATTATAATGTGCTTCTCACCGTCGTACAGGATATTAAATTCCGAAAGGTCGGCATGGACAAGGTTTGCTTCGTTAAATAAGGTCTTCATATCTGCAAGAATTGCATGATAAAGCCTTGTTCCCTCTTTCTTTTCTATTGCGGCCTGCCGAAGCTGCGGATATGCTTTTTCGTTTTTGCCGCAGAACTCCATTAAAAGTATGTTTCTGTCAAAGAACAGGGCTTCAGGGCAGTTTATCCCTGCCTCACGGGCACGCAGCAGGTTTGAATACTCCTTTTTAGTCCAGGCAAAAATCGCCTCTTTTTTGGATTTTCGAACAGATGAAAATCTCGGGTCGCCTGACATATATTCGCCCATAGTGTTGAAGTTTGCCGATTGTATCCTGTATATTTTGATTGCAATCGGTTTTCCCTCCGAATCCTCTCCATAGAATACATTGGCCTCCTTTCCGGTCGAAATAGAACCTCCGATAGCAGAAATCTTCCCCTTATGGACGAGTTTGTATAAAGCCAGAAGGGTCTGATCGTCAAATACATTCTCTAAAACCTTCATCTGGTCTGCATCTTTTATTCTTACGCCTTTTTTTTCGACTTCCCTGTCGAATTTCTCAATCAGATCAAAATCTCTCAAAGCTTCTCCGTATCTATATCTGTATTAAATGATGTCTTCTCTCGTTTTATCTTTTCTGTAAACAAAGGAATTATCTCTGCAATTGCTCTTCTTTCACCAATAACAACCGCTGTGTCTCCTTCGTTTAGCACAGTGTTTGCATCCGGTGCAACTTCGGCATCAGATGATAAAGCTCTTTTAACAGCAATCACAGAAACCCCGTAATTTGCACGAAGAAAAAGTTCACATAGTTTTTTGCCGCAGACATCCGAGTTTTGCCCGACAAGAACCTGCTCAACAGAATTTCTTGTTTTCGGCATCCTCTCCTCTGCAGCCCTTAACCTTAAGGCCAGGCCCTCAAAAATTCCGGGTTTTGGTTCGTATTTAAGATGCGAAAGTACAGGACTTTCAAAAAACCGGTCATAAAGCTCGTTTCTTATCTGCCTTGCATACTGATCCAGCTCCTGCTCCGGTACCTGTTCGTTTGCAAGAATACGCCTGAATATCTGAATGGCAACCTCTCTTTCATCTACAATTACATCGTCAGCGCCAAGATGGTAGAGTCCTGCAATCTCTGATATGAATCTTGAACGTGTAATAATTCCTATTCCAGGGTTTAATCTCCGGACTGTTGTGATGGTGGCCTTAACGGCTTCTGTGTCCGGAACTGTTAAAATAATCGCTCTTGCTTCTTTGATTCCGGCATATTCCAGGACAGACTCGTGCCTTACATTGCCATAGATGATTTTTTCACCCTTCTCCTTCTGGGTTCTGACAGTATCGGGGTTTAACTCAATGATGACATAATTTATATCGACTTTACTCATAGCTTTAGCAACGTATTGTCCGACAATGCCGTATCCGACAATAATTACATGCTCTTTGGGTTTTTTCTCTGATTCTTTATCTGCATCTTTTGTCAGTTCCATGCATTCTGCTGAAATTGAGGATGTGCCAAAACCTGCAGGGGAATATTCAGGCTTAAAATGTATGCCGCCAAAAGGAACGGGTGTCTGTCGGACAAATCTCTTTGCAATTCCCGGTGCAGCATCAACCAAAAACGGCGTCATCGCCATTGTAACAATTGAGATGGCAAGGAATACCTGATAAATTTCATCGTCTAAAATCCCTGTTAAAAGTCCGGTTGAACCAAGGATGAATGAGAACTCACCAACCTGTGATAAGCCGAATGCAGATAGAAAAGCCACACCGGATGCGACTCCGATTGCCTTTATGCTAACAAAGTTAATCAGTGTCTTTCCTGCGATAACCGCTGCTGCGAATGCAATAATCGCTATTATGTGCTCTCCTAAAAATGCCAGATTCAAAAGCATTCCGATAGATACAAAGAAAAAGCTTGTTAAAATATCACGAATCGGTGTAATCTGGCCGATTACCTCATGGCTGTACTCGGATTCAGAGATTGCAACGCCTGCCAGAAATGCCCCCAGAGCGAGTGAAACGCCGTTTAAAGACATCAGCCATGCAATTCCAAAGCATATTACAACAATTGTGATTATGAAAAGCTCTCTGTTTCTTGTTGCCGCAACTTTGATTAAAATACGGGGAACAAAGAATATTGCCGCTGTTAATACAAAAAAAAGGACAACCATTCCCAGGACAAAACCTGCAATCTCCCAGGGAAGGGTGCTCTCAGAGGTTCCGGCAAGAATTGGTATTAGAAGCATCATCGGGATTACGCTTAAGTCCTGAAATATCAAAAGCCCGAGAGAAGTCTTTCCGTGCGGGGTGTTAATCTCACCCTTCTGCTGGTAGAGATTCATTATTATTGCAGTCGATGATGGGGCTATCAAAAATCCGGCCATTATTGCAACATTTGATGAAAAACCAAGGTTTGTCATTATCAAAAACACAGCACCGCAGGTTAGTATGAGCTGAATCCCGCCTGTTATAAGAACCTTTCTCTTCATCGCAAGGAGATTTTTAAGAGAAATCTCAAGTCCTATTGTAAACATTAGGAGAATAACGCCGAGTTCTGCAAGAACTGACACCTGATCTTCTGTGACAAGTCCGAGAAGCGAGGGGCCGACAATAATTCCCGTCAGGAAATATCCGATTATCATCGGCATTTGCAAGCGTCTTCCTACAAAAATAACGGCAAGTGCGCAGGCAAGCACAATAACCACTGCAGTTATCAGTTCGGTTTCGGTTTCCATTGACCTGTAGATCTCCGTTTTCTTATTATGATTGTGTGTTTTATATAATCTCTGACAAATCCGGGTATTTCTCAGATAATCATCTCTGAAAATTTGTCATTTTAAGTATATACGGATTTGTCAGGCTCTATTAAAAAACGAAATTTTTGATATTTATTTAAATAAGGATAAATTAATAAAAATTTATTGTTCCTCTAAAGCCCCAGGTAGTCCCGTGCAGGTGCAAGCACCTCAACGAGTCCTTCTGTGCATGCCGCCTTTAAGTCGGCAGGGTGAATCTCACCGGCAGCGTATGCCTTCTCGCACTCTTCATATGATGTAAGTTCGCGGTTGCCGCCGAATTTTTCCGACCGTTTTAGGGTTATTGTCTCAAGTCTAGGGAATACGTGGTATTTTAAGACCTGAAGAACCGGATTTTCCTCGGTCTCCGGCGGGCAGAATGCCTTTTTCATCTTCTTTCTGATGTCATCCTCTGTATCGGCAACTGATATGAAGTTTTTTTCCGATGATGACATCTTTTTCCCGTTGAGTCCGTTTATAATCGGAGTGTGCATGCAGAGAGGCGCTTTTGCGCCGATTGATGGCAGATACTCGCGTGCAAGCATGTGAATCTTTCTCTGATCGATACCCCCGAGTGCCATGTCAACTCCGAGTGTGTGAATATCAACCATCTGCATTATTGGATACATCATCTGCGATACATGAGGTGCGTCCATGTTTCGCCCGACCTCATCCATACTTCTTGTTGCACGGTTTAAGGTTATCTGCTGTGCCAGACGAAGCACATTTACCTGATAATCAGAATTTAGCTGGATGTCGGTTCCTAAAATGAACTCGACATTGTTACCTTTAAGACCGACGGCCTCAAAGCAGCGGCGGTTGTAGTCGGCAAGCTCTGCGACTTTCTCCATATCCCCTTTCTGGTTTAAAAATGCATGGAGATCAGCTAAAAGCACCTTTATTTTGAATCCGGCATCACGAAGATCCATTAATTTGTTTATTGTTACGAGGTGTCCGAGGTGAATCTCCCCTGAAGGTTCGTATCCGGTATATACGGACTTTTCAGGCTTTTTTAAAAGCTCCTTTAATTCATCCTCTGTTACGATCTCGACTGTATTTCGCGTTACAAGTTCGTATTTTTCCATTCGTTATATTTTGGAGGGGAAGGAGGATTAAAGTATTTGTGAAAGGGTGAGAGTCAGTGAAGACTCTCTTTTTATTATCATTTTTTAAGGGATATTTTAACGGATAATTTTAAATTGTCATCTGAAAATTAATTCACATGGAAGATGCGGATGATATGGGTAGGGAAAACAGCCTGAAAAAAGCAGAATACGCACTTGAAAAGTTTCCGTTGCAGTACAACTGTGCACAGTCTGTTCTCCGGGCATTTGCCGGGGATTTTGGTGTAAAAGAGGAGGACTGTGTTAAGTATGCAACCGGGTTTGGAAGCGGAATTGCAACAGGACAAACGTGTGGTGCATGCACAGGTGCTGTTATGGCAATCGGGCTTTACACAGCAGATATTGAAGACAGAATAAAGAGAAAGAACAAAACATACGAGCTTGTAAGAGATTTTTTGAAGAGATTTCAGAATAAACACGGTTCAACAGACTGTGCTGCTCTTTTAGGATATAATCTGATAAATCCGGACGTTGTGAAAAACATTCCCGAGGATAAGCAGCCGAAGGTAGCATGCATTCCGTTTGTAAAAAACGCTGTTTTAATTCTTTCAGATGTTTTAGAGGAAGACAAAAAAAACTCACAGAAATAATCACCAAAAACATTTTTTTTTAGAAATCATCATCTCCAAAAGATTGATATAACCACTGTCTAATATATCAAGCATATGTCCAAAATATTAGACATAACAGAAAACCACTTAAAAATCCTCTCTTTATTTACAAAAGGCTATGACGGTGAGTATTACATAAGAGAAATCTGCCGCCATGTTCCTCTGTCTCACGGGACTGCTCATAATATTCTCAGCTCTTTTGAAGAAAAAGGGGTATTTGATTCTGAGATAAAAGGCAGAAACAAAGTATTCAGGCTAAAAAAGAATACAGTTGCAATAAACCATATTCTTCTTGCAGAAAGCTACAAACGGCTTAAATTCTCAGAAAATTATCCGTTAATAGATGATATACTCTTTAGAATAATGCCTTTTTTTGACTGCCCCCTTGCTCTTTTCGGAAGCTATGCATATGGAGGATCTGATGAATTTTCAGATATTGATCTCTTCTCTGCAGGAGACTTTGACAAAAACGAAGTCGATAAGATAGCCCGGAAATTCAGAATAGAAATAAATGTAAAAAAGTACCAAAAAGAGCTTTTCTATCGGAGCATGAATGAAGATCATCTGATAAAAGAAGTTTACAGGAATCACATCTACCTGAGGTGTCCTGAGTTTTTCATTTACAGGAGGTTTTTTTAATGGAGGAGATTGAATGGTGCAAAGAGCAGAGAAAGGGAATAAGGCTTGTTGACCCCAATGACAATCTCTCTTTGGCATATCTTAAAAAGGCTGAAGAGGCCCTTGAAACGATGAACTCGGTAACTTCACCTGACTGGATAATCTCAACCGGTTACTATTCAATGTATTATTCGCTTTATGCGGTTTTGATGAAGATTGGAATCAGAAGCGAGATGCACACATGTACTATAGAGTGCATGAGAGAATATCTGATGAATTTCTTCAGCTATGAAGATGTCAGAACAATAGATGATGCTAGAATAATGAGAGTTCAGTCTCAGTACTCTGTTGCCCTTGAATCAGCAAAGGAGGAAGCATCAAAAATTGTTTCAAATGTGCCCTATTTTCTTTTAAAGTGCAGGAATGTCTGCAACAGGATGAAATCAGAAGACATTGAGAATATCAGAAAAATGCTTTCAGAAAATCATAGCAACGGTGGGAAAAACAATAAAAATTAATCTGATTTGTTAAAAATCAGGACAAATCATGCAGAAAAGCAGAGTTTAATATTTGGATTCATCTCCAAATCCCCATGAATAATAGATATATATTATTACAAAGGTGAATGGCAGAAGAACAACCGCAGGGGCAAAGGGGGGCATAAAGCCTTCAATAAATCCGGAAAGCGAGTTTAAAAACTCCGGGGCCTCCTCTGCTGCCGGAATGCCCTCACAGACCATTGCAAATATGTCGCATCCTGCAATTATCCATATCATGGCAGATCCCAAAATAACCTTTGAGAACTGATGGATTTTCTTAATTCCTTTAAATCCGCTGAGGATGAAAAGACCGCCGAATATCACCACAAGACCGCCCCAGACCTGCCGGAAGAAGTCATCTCCGGAGATCTCAATAATTCCCAGCTCAATACCGCCTGAAAATCCGCACCAGACAAGAATGTCTGCAATTCCGAATATAACCGCTGCAAGGCCGACTGCGGCAAAGTAAACCGAAACCGGTTCAATTTTTTCATATTTTATCTCTGTTTTGTTTTCCATTTTATGCCACCCCAAGTATAATTCCGACTGCGTGGATTATTCCGCCGTATATAAAAGCAACTGACAGGAGTACTGCAACTGCGGCGAGAAGTTCTTTCCAGCCTTCCTTTAGCATCACGACAAATGTCGCAACACACGGGAAGTAGATTGAGATTAAGACTACCGCTGATATCATCTGGTACTGTGTCATTTCAATAACTGAGAGCTGTGCAACCGCAAGATCCTTTCTTAAGAATGCCGCGACAAGAGGTCCTGCCGTCTCCTTCGGAAGGCCAAACCATGTCACAAACATTGGCGCCATAATATCAGACAACCACTGGATGAATCCGAAAAGGTACATTAAATTTACTAATAATACACCGAAAAGAACGAAAGGGACGGCATTTAACAGAAAGCCACCCGTTCTCATCTTAAGTTTTTTAAGAATGTTATCTCTCTGCGGCATATGATAAGGAGGAACATCGATTAAAATCTCCGGGTTTTCACCCGGGACAATTTTACTCAGGATGTATCCGAATACAAAGTAGCCGATGATTAAAAAGAGCATCACATAGCCGATGCTTTCCGGAATTACCTCAATCATTACTCCCAGTTGGGCGCCGCAGGGTATGAAAAGGGCAATTAAGGTCATCATCATAAAGCGTTGCTTCTTTGTCTCAAGAATCCTTGTTGCGGTTACAGCCGGCACATTGCACCCGAGACCGAGAATCGTAGGTACTATTGCATACCCGTGAAGTCCGATTTTGTGCAGGAATGTGTCAACAAGAACTGCAAGGCGGGGCAGATAGCCCGAATCCTCCAGAAGAGCCATCATAAGATAGAATATGAAAACAGCCGGCAGAACAACACCGATTGCAACAAAAAGACCGGATGTCAAAACACCAAAAGCTTCAAAGCAGTTTGTGGCATTCGGGTCGCCTACAAAGAGGAAATAAAGAATACCATCAGGATTAGGCCATACAGACTGAATCCAGGGGAGGAAGTAGTTATCAAAGAATTTCACAAAAAAACCGTCTGTGCAGAGTGTACCTGCAAATGAACCAAAGACACTCCAGAATGCATACAATACGCCGACTGCAACCGGAATTCCTGTAAGGGGTTTTACAGTGAGCTCTCCGAGCACATCTCCGAGACTCTGTTTATATGTCCCGCTTTTTATAACCTGCTCTGAAATTCTGTCAACAAGAGCCCATCTCTCATCTTCTGTTAAAGTCATTCAGACCCCCCCGCATCCGCCACAGCAGCCGGGGCATTTTGACCCTGTCTCCGGCTGTATCTCTTTTCCTTCAGAGCGCTCTTTAATTTCCTTTATATTGGAAGGCCTTGCTTTTCGAATCATATCTCCGAGCTGCTTTAAGCCTTCTCCGCTGACTGCACTGGTCTCCACAACCGGAATTCCCAATATCTTCTGAAGTTTTGAAGAGTCAACCGAAATCTCCCTGTCACGTGCCGAGTCAATCATATTTAAGGCAACAACTGCGGATAATCCCCTCTCGATTGTTTCAAGCGCAATATAAAGTCCGCGTTCGATTCTTGTCGCATCAAGGACAATTACTGCAATTGCATTTTTGTTCGCCTCGAGCATTTTTACACAGACCTCTTCTGCTTTATCTCTTGCCTCAAGCGAGTATGCACCCGGAACATCTATTACAGTATAGCTTTTTTTATCAAGCAGGACTGTCCCCTTTGTATAATCAACGGTTGTTCCGGGATAGTTTGATACAACGGCATCTCCTCCGGTAAGACGGTTGAAAAGAACACTTTTTCCGACATTCGGATTGCCTATAAGAAGTATCATGCTTCTCTCATCTTTCATTTTTCTCACCAAAATCAGACATTTTTAAAAATCATTCATACCTGAATCCTTTTTTTCTGCAGCATCAACAATAATGCCTGGAAATATTGCCGGTTAGGGACGGATTAACTCCTCCCAAAACTTGTTTTGAATATCCAAATTTCCAAAACAGATTCGGAGAAAAGAGGCTAAACCTAAATTTTTTACACGTCAGGGATTATTTATCCCTGATATATGCAGGATCAATATCAGTGTTTACCTGAATGCAGGATGCCATCTCAATTCCGATAGCAACCACAACTTCGCCTGTCATTACAACAACAGGACCTTTAATTGGCTGTTTTGTAACCATCTTTACGATTTTTCCGACACGGATTCCAAGTGCGTTAAGCTCCCGGGAATATTTTTTTATCTCAGTTATTACTCCCTGTGTCCCATATTCCATACAGGAGAGGCTGACTGTCATTTTTCAGCACCTTTCAACTATTATTTTTCCGGCAAGACCCCTTCCAAGGGCAAGTGTCGAGCCGTTTATGTCAAGAATGACGGGGCCGCATGAACAGTCTATCATCCTTATCCTGACTCCTTCGCAAAGGCCGCGGAGTGAGAGCTGTTGTCTAACTCCGGCGCCTCCTTCAACCTTCTGAATAATAGCCCTGTCATTTTTTTTGAGTTTTGTAAGTATGGTCTGCATTTTTCCTGTGTTATCATATTGTTATTTAGGGATGGATGAATCTGCGCCGAAGTTTATTTGGAAAGAAATGCCACTGCCTAAAAAAGTTAGGTATTCTGTAAAAAACCAAAAAAAGGTTAATTTTTTAGATGCTTTTTAATAATTTCTGGTTTTGGGTTTTATCGGGAATTATGATTATCAGCAATTTTTCTCATCCATTCCGGAATGGATACATCATTTCGCGGGAAAAATTCGCTGACATAAGGCTTTATGTCAACAACAGGGCTTTTATCTATTGCATCAAGGCCTTTAACCTTTAAGATATTATTATTTCTTTCAATTAGCTCCACAACGGTCATCAGAATGGGGTTTGGCCTTGCAGGGCTGCATGTGCAGAAAAGACCTGTAAGCGGGAAGCTCTCATCTCCCATCGGATGGACTTTTTTAAGGGTTCGTGCATCACCTGAGATCCCGTGCCCCCAGTAGAGGATTATTAAATGCGAGTACTCTTCTATTCCTGAGAGGAGGTCTTTTAGCTCCTCTCTTAGAATAATTTCTGATACCTCTTCTTCAGTCTCATGAAAGCCTTTTTGGACTGCTTTTTTATCTCTGTTCTGTCTGAGGCCTTTTTCATCAGCAACAAGTGCCGGGTCTGATATGCTGTTTCTGATAATTCCGATTGGTTTAATCTCAATATTAGTCTCTGTCATTTTCTCCCTCGAAATACTGCTATTAATAATATATTCCTGTTGAAGCAAGAAAAAGAGTTTTATTTCAGCTCTTTTACAGCTTTTTTTACGGTGCAGAATTCATCAAAATCTTCCAATGTGTGATTTTTTGATCCGCGTTCGTTTAAAAAATTAACAAAAAGGTGAATCTGCTCAATTGTTTTTGGATTTAATTCATGCTCCATTAAGCATGCATCTTCATCTGCGATTTTTTCAGGGACCGATATGAGCTTTAAAAATGCCATTAAGGTCTCGTGCCTGTATTTTATTACACTTGCAATCTCTCTTCCCTTTGGTTTTAAAATCACACCTTCATACTTTCTGTATTCAATCATTCCAAGCTTATCAAGCTTTATGAACATCTCGACAACAGAAGGCGGGCTGACGTTGAGCTCCTTTGCAATGTCGCGTGTTTTTGCATATCCCTTTTCAAGGCTTACGTTAAGAATTGCCTCAAGATAATCTTCTGCTTTTCTGCTTAAACCGCTGTTCTGACTGTTCATTTTTGTGTCTAAT
>JAFGWE010000012.1 GCA_016937345.1 Methanomicrobiaceae archaeon | reverse complement strand
TCCAGAATGGAAGATCATGAACTTCTGGAATATATAACTGTTAAGTATCTACCATTTACTGCTGAATACATAAACACGCTGGAAAGGACTTTAACAAAATTTAATAAACGTCCCGCAAAATGGGCAGGGGATGTTGAAGACATGATGATATTCCTGGAAAATCACATGAAAGATCCTGATTTTTTTCTACCAGCCGAATTAAGGCCAGCAGGATCTCCAGGAAAAGTTATAAATCGGCTCAAAGATTATATCTACAAGTACGGCGAAATGCTTAAGGCCTGGCCTGAGATATGGCATGCCGCAAGGGAATTAAACCATGAGGTTTGATGATAATCTAAAGGAATACGGAAAAATACTATTTAAGCCTCAGGGTCTTTATTCCGGTGAACATTGTTATTATCACTTTGTAGATAAGAAAGTAGAGAAAATACCTGATTATCTTTCCGCTCTTGCCCAAAACCTGCCTGATTGGAGTACTGTTCAGGAATTATTGGATTCTTTACTTGCCTCAACAGGACTTGATGACATTGATGAATTACACAAATCAATTTCAGAAATTATTGATCAGGGAATTATTGTACCGAAATCATTTTTTCTGAACAATATAAAAAAAAGCCGGCCATATAAAAAGGCTTTTATTACCAGCCTTGTCTGCTGCACAAAAAACAGGCCGTTTGAACTTGAAAGGAATATACACAGCTATCTTGAACATCTCAGGGGTTCTGGCAGGAACCTGAGACGTCTTCTTGTTTTTGATGATTCCGACAATTTAAAAACCAGGGATTTGATAAATAAAATGACATTAAATAAGTTATATGACACATCCTTGCCTATTGCATATACTGGCCATAATGAAAAATCAGCTTTCATAAAATTATTATTCAAAAAAAATAAAAAACTGCCTGAAGATATTATCAGTTTTGCGCTTAGTGGAGATTACGGTGCTAACAGAAATGCGTCAATCCTTTATACCGCGGGAGAATATCTTCTAAGCTCGGATGACGATACAGAATGCCACTTTGGGTCTCCTATGCTTCAAAGTGAATATGTAATGGTTCAGCGTGAAACGGACAAACGGCATCGTTGAAATAAGTGTGATGGAGAATTATACTCCATACAGGAGAAGACTTATGAGTAAACGACGCAGAAAAATCAGTCCTGAAAAAAAAGTTGAAATTATCCGGGAGCATCTGGATAATAAAAAAAGCATATCAGAGCTTGCAGAACTTTATGATATTCATCCAAACCTCATATCAAAATGGAAAAAAGAATTATTTGAAGGAGCAGCTGTAATCTTCAGCCGCAGTGAAAATATTGTTGATAAGAAAAAAGAAGAAAAACTTAAAAGGCTTGAAGAGACCCTACAAAAACGTGACAGCATAATTGCAGAAATTATAGCTGACAATATTCAGTTAAAAAAAAACGACATTGGGGAGAGTTAAGAGGCATGTGGGTTGAGCCTGATGTCCGTGATGAAATTATAGAATATGTCCAGCACATCTCTTCTAAAACCAGAATGTCAAAAAGAAACCTTATCCGCCTTATAGGAATAGGGCCAGGCAGGTTTTATGACTGGAAAAACCGGACAGGTATTCCAAATAATCATAATTCCTTGACACCAAGAAAGCACTGGATCCTGCCGGAGGAAAGGAAGGCAATAGTTGAATACTGCCGTGATAAAATCCTTGAAGGCTATAGACGTCTTACCTATATGATGATAGATGAAGATATTGTATGTGTAAGCCCTGCAAGTATTTACAGGATTTTAAAAGAAGAAGGATTATTAAACCGCTGGGCAATCCCGGAGAAAACAAATAAAGGGAACGGTTTTCTGCAGCCGAACTTTATTCACAGGGATTGGCATACAGATATCGCATATGTAAATCTTTTAGGAACCTTCTTCTTCCTGATAACAGTTCTTGATGGATTCAGCCGGATGGTTCTTCATCATGAACTTAGAGCCCATATGGAAGAGTATGATGTTGAGATTACAATTCAAAGGGCTTTGGAAAAATACCCGGATGCCAGTCCTATAATAATTTCAGATAATGGAAGCCAATACATATCAAAAGATTTTAAAAGTTTTATCAGAGAAAGAGGCCTTAAACACATCAGGACATCAATCCGGTATCCGCAGTCAAACGGAAAGCTTGAAAGATTTCACAGAACAATCAAGGAAGAGAAAATAAGAAAATCCTCCATGCTGGGAATTGAAGATGCCCGCAGGCAGATATCAGATTACATTACCTACTATAATGAAAAAAGGCTGCATAGCAGTATTTATTATTTAACCCCGAAGGAGGTTTTTGAAGGAAACATGGAAAGGCGTCTTGCAGAGCGGCAGGAAAAACTTGATAATGCAAGAGAAAACAGACTAAAGATTGCAGAAAGCAGGCTGTCAGCCTGACTTAAAAACAGATGCCCGTTTGTCCATTTCCGTCAGAGGCAGAACAGTTTTAATCAATACACCCGGAGATTTCAGGAAAAAAATCTCTGAGTTAACTGCAGAGCTGCAGAAACTATCAGGATGCGAGGCTGTGGGG
>JAFGWE010000011.1 GCA_016937345.1 Methanomicrobiaceae archaeon | reverse complement strand
GATAGGTTTTTGAATCATTTTGTCATTCAAAATTCAAAAAAAACCCTTATATGCACGAAAAATTTATATAGGGGTTTAACATATAAAGACTTGACCAAAGGAGAGTAATATGAGCGCCAAAGATGAGACTGGTGATAAATCAGCTTCAACCCAGGAACGGATATTGTATTATCTGAAATCTGGACTTGAAAAAGGTAAACGTTATTTCAAGTCAAAGTATATAGCAAAGGACCTTGGCCTGTCTCCAAAAGAGGTAGGTACAAACCTTGCGATTCTTGCAGAAACATGCAAGGAGCTTGAAATATCACGCTGGAGTTATTCAAACAGTACAACATGGCGAGTAATTCCGCGTATTGCCTGATATTTTTTCATATTTTTTTGCATTTTACATTAAATTGATAAATTTTTAGAACTAATCTATTTATATGTCTAAGAATACTATAGAATTTGTCTCTGATATTGAATTTATAGCTAATATCGATGATAATAAGGATTGTTTAATGAATCAGAGTACAAATCAGGATTCTCCAAAGATAACAAAAGAAAATCCTCATGGATTATGGTTTAATATTGATGTTCCCAAAGGTCATGGAATGAAAACCGGAGACAGATTGCGCATAAAAATAGAAAAAATTGAATAGATTTTTTTCATCTGTTTTTCATCATTTTAAATTTCAAATTTAAAATCTATTAAAATAAATATTTATATCCTCAGATTCAACGATCAATAGATATTGAGGATACAATTTTTTCATCCTTTTATGATCCGGGAGTTCGTTGTTAAATGAAATACGAAAATAAGCCTTTAATTATTTTTGTGTGTTGTTTGCTTTCATTATTTTTGATTTCCTTTACAGCCGGATGTACTTCATCTGATGAAGCTCAGACAGATCTGGCAGAAATAAAAGAATTAATGAACCTTGCTGAGGAAAGGCTTTTTTCGATAAACTGGAATATGGAGCATCCCGGAAATATTCGTGCACAGCTTATGGGATCTGAAGAAGATTTCTCAAATGTTTTTAATATTTTATCTTCGATGCAGCCTGCGTCTTCATATGAAGCTCAGGAGATATATGCACTTCGTGCACTTTCATGTTCATATATTGATATGATTGCTTCAATGATGGATCTTGCAAATGTAATTGAGCATCAGAATTATGCAGGGTATTATGCTTCACTTTATGATACCTATAACTGGCAGATGGAAATTATGACTGCCGACAGCGCACTGGCTTCTGCAAGAAATAATCTATATTCGGCAAAATACAGAATATCTGGTGTTAATATGAATATGGTCCCTCTTGAACTTCAGGGGGAAGTGACAGAGATGAAGGTAAGAATAGAAGAAATGGAAATTCTTATGAATAATCTTGCAGATGAATTCGCAACAGTACTTAAATGATATCACTTTTTTATTATAGTTCAAAAAAATCCCATATTGGAATTTATCCAGAATAAGTATTTTATCCTGCTTTTTGCATTAATTATTCAAAGACGTTATAAATATTAGTTATTAAAAAAATGATTTTATTTTATTAATTCTGCATGGTATTTAGAAAACTTGTAAGATCTATGATCCTGGGATTTATGTGGGCCTGATTGTAAGATATCTCAGGTGTTTCAAGTTCGATTTTAAATGAATCCACATTCTCTGCCTCGATTAAAAAGTAAAAGTTTCTGTTTGAAACTTCTACCTTCTTTAGAATTTTTTCTCCATGAAGAACTTTTCCACCTGTAATTACATCTCCTGTTGAAGAATCAACAAGAATCCATGTTAATGCTGAGTATGCCGGATTATCTTCTGGTGTCATTGTAACATGAATTCTCCATACCGGGTATGGGGAACCAAATATTCTGGAAAATCCTGAATTACTTTCTTCAATATAAGCAAAAGTTGTAATTTTTTCAGACTGCCAAATTTCAGTTGGAAATATATCTGATGAAGCATAAATACTGCCAAAACTTTTTCCATATATATTTCTATCCGGAGAAGCTGAATCTCCGGATGAACTCATCATTGATTCAGGTAAATGAAGTCTTGGATATCCTGTTGCACCCGGCGAGTAGATCTCATTTAGATTATTATTGTAATATATTCTTAAAGGGCCTGTTTGGGGTTTTGTATCATATTTATAATGAATTTTTGGTGTACAACATGATCCATCAGCACAGGTGTCGCTCTCGATATATGATATTGTATCATCTGTTACTGTTGTCTGCTCTTCTTCAAATTTTGGAAAATTCACTACTACTGCAATTCCTATTACAATTCCTATAGCAAGAAGAAATGTTATCCAGTCCTGTCTATCCACAATGATCCATCTGTGATGAAAAATGATAAATATTCTTTTTTTAATTCTGTCCAAGGTTTTCTAAATTATTTTGCAATAAAATGTGTGTGTAAAAATATTATTGTCTTTTCTCTAAAAAATAGAAATTATTTTTACCGTTCATCAAAAAAATTTGACATTATTTGAATTTTTTCCTGATGCAGAAAAATAATTTCATATAGATGTAATTTAAAGATAGAACAACTCAAATGGATACTCGTGAGACGCAGACATGGGTGATATTTTATCTTCTATCATTCATTGTCTTATTATTGGCTTTATTTTTTACAACCCAGGGAATACTTTTGGGAGTAGGATTGACACTTATAATAATTGTTATTGGGATAAATTTCTATCTCATGTGGAATGAAATTAACCGTTTCAACAGAAAGAGAGAACTCATGCATCAACTCTCTATAAAAGAAATAAAAGAAGAAGAAAAAGACGATTTCTTAATGTGAATTATTTATTTTTTATTATAGACTTTTTGAATGGCGTTATATGGTTCATATAAATCCTCAACTTCTCTGCTCATGAATTCTGTTTTTCCCATTACATAGAATCCTTTTGCAACAAGTGCCGGATGAAACATTCTTGCAAGGTCATTTTTCTGTTCTTCAGTAAAATATATCGTCACATTACGGCAAAGAATCATATCAAGGTAATTTGTTATAGACTTTCCACTCATTAGATCATGTTGTGAAAATCGTATCATTCCTTTTAAATGAGGTTTAATTTCAAATCTGCCATCTTCTGTTTCAGTAAAATGCCTTCTTATTTGACCTTCATTAAGATTTTCAAGAGATCTTTTTTCGTAAATTCCATCTTTTGCCTTTTTTAGCGCTTCTCTATCCAGATCTGTTGCAAATATTGTAATCTGAACATCGGTTTTCAGTCTGATAAGATCATGAATAATTAATGCAAGTGTGTAAGGCTCTTCACCTGTTGCACAACCTGCACTCCATATGCGCATACGCCCTTTTGCATTTATTATTTTTGGAAAAACTTCAGCTTTTAAAAGATCAAATACTTCCTTGTCACGATAGAATTTTGTTACGTTGATTGTAAGAGCGTTTCTTAAGAGTTCCTGTTCTTTGATATCTGAAAGAACAAATGAATTGTAATCTTTATAATGTTCCTTTCCGGTTATTCTCATGCGGGATAATACCCGTCTTTTTATATAGTCCTCCTTATAGCAGCCGCATTGTATTCCAAGGAGCTTTTCAATTGTTTTTTTGAGTATCTGAAAATCTGAATCTTTCATTGCAAAACAATCCTGTGAATAATTTCTATTTTTTTTGATAAATTATTTTTTTATGAAATTTAATAAGTCACACTAAAAATTAAGAATATTTTAATCTTAATCAAAGTTAGATTTCTGACTGATTCAGTATTTCTTTTCATTCATCATAATAACTGTTAAAAAAATTTTTAAAAAAATCATAAAGATTTTTTTTTGAATGTATAACGGATATAAATTAAAGTTTAAATAAAATTTTGTTATCTGGATTAAAGTATGAATTTACCTATTGCTTTTTTGAGGCTTACAGACATATCATACATTTCGTCAGAAATACCTCCAACTTCCTGTGTGGATGCTGCGATTTCTTCTGCGAGTGCTGCAATATTCTCAATTTTCGTAATATTTTCTCTTATCATTTCATTTGCAATCTCTATTGATCTCATAAATGAATTTGTTTCATTAGCCTGAGTTTCTGTTGCTTTTGATATCTCTGTCATACCATATGATGCAGCTTCGATATCTTCGACAATCTTATTAAGTGCGGAAATAGCTGAATTTGTGCTTTTAATCCCTATTCGCATCTCTTCATCGACCTGACGCATTGAATCAGCAGTATTTTGACTGTTCTTCTGAATATGACTTATAAGATTCTGAATTTCAAGAGTTGCTTTTTTGGATTCTCCTGCAAGATTTTTTACCTCTCCGGCAACAACCGAGAAGCCTCTTCCATGTTCGCCTGCCCTTGCAGCTTCGATAGCGGCATTCAATGCCAGCATATTAGTTTGTTCTGCAATTCCGCTAATGACTTTGACAATATCGTTGATTTTGTACATTTCATTATTTAGGGAATTAATTTCAGCAATACTCTTTTGAGATATTTCTCCTACAGTTTCCATCTTTAATGATGCTTCTTTGCCAATATCAGCGGCGCATTTCCCTTCAGAAGTTACAATTTGAGTATTTTTCATAACTTCCTGTGCTGTGCTTGATATCTCTTCAATTGATGCTGAAAGATCTGAGATGCCGTCACTGATTTTTTCAAAATGTTCAGTCAGATTTCTGGTAAAATCTGATGAATCACATGCATTTTGTGCCAGTTTTTCTGTAGCATGCGCTATATCCTCATTATTTTTCCTGAGTCCTTCTGAAGTACCTTCTATGAGATTGGTTTTCTCACTAATATCTTCAATTGACGTTCTGAAGGCAAAGATTGTTTCATTGAACTTTTCTTTTAAAAGTTTTAAGTGATCATTTTCCAGAATTGAGGCTTTGGTTGCAAGATCGCCTGCTGCAAGGGCAACCATATTTGCGGTTATATCTTTGGCACTTTCTTCAAGGCATATTGCTTCTTCCTTTGCCTTTTTCATAAGATCTTCTATTTCTTTTTCTCTTCTGCGAAGTGCTGTTATGTCATTGAAAACAATTAAAATGTTTGCAAGTTCTTCTTTTTCATTCAGGATAGGAATTGCATACTGTTCAAGTACATGTGAACCGGTAGGGAACTCAATTACAGTCTCATTGTATAACTGCTTTTTTGAATTTAATATAGAATTTAGTTTATTCCCATTATCAGAAGTAATTTTGAAATCTGTAGCGTACATTTCAAGGAGTTTTGATCTGCTAAATCCGCTCATCTTCTCAAATGCATTATTTGTCACAACAATCCTGAAATTTTTATTGAGAAGAATAATTGGCATTGGATTCTGCTGTACAATAATTTCTGAGCGTTTTTTTAGTGCTTCTATTTCATTAATTTTTACTTTTATTTCTTCTGCTTCATCTTTTTCTTTTGTAATATCATTATAAACAATCAGAATGTTTTTAATCTGGCCTTCTTTATTTTTTATCGGTATGCCATACTGCTTAAGGCAATGAATTCCTGAGGGGAGTTTAATTTTAATCTCAGCATAACTTCTTTTGTGACTTTGGAGAATTTTTGATAATCCGTCGCCCTTTTCCTCCAATACCTCAAAGTTTCGGATATTCATATTTTTAATTTCAGATGCTGTTATTCCACTCATTTTTTCATAAGCCCGATTTGTGACAAGAATTTTAAATGAAATATCAGTTAATAGAATAGGCATAGGATTTTCCTGAACAATAATCTCAGAACGAAGTTTTAATGCTTCAATCTGTTTCAATCCCAAAATAACTTCTTCTGATTTTTTATTACAGGTTTCTTCTAGGTTGATGATTTCACTCTGAAGTTTGGATATTGTCACTTCACTGTTATCAAAAAGCTCTTTTGTTTCTTCTAATTCTTTTTGACACTCATAAAGTGTGGATTTAGAGAGATCAATATTTTTTTGTTCCTGTACAAGTTCTTCTGTGATCTTCAGTATTTTGGCTTCTTTATCTTTTAAAGCAGCATTAAGTTCATGCTTGTCGGATTCATATGTTATTTCCAAATCTTCTTTTGCCTTTTTTATTGCATTTTTTACAAGCGTATCTCTTTCTTCTTCCTGAGTCTGTACATATTGCCTGTATTTATTTTCAGTCTCATTCAGGCGTTTATTCAAATTTTCTTCTTTTTCTTTTAATGTTGAAATTTCAGACCTGAGAGAATTTATTTCTTCAGCTGATAAAACATTTTCAATCTTTTCTGCATTAATTTTAAGGGCTGATATTTCTTCTTCAAGATTATTTATTATTTTATTTTTCTCTTCTAAATCATCCTTTTTTCCAGCATCTTCCAGTATCCTGTTTATTGAAGTTGCAAGGGATTTGAGATTTTCATCCGCAATATCAATATCAACTTTTGCATCAATGTTTCCTGATACGAAATCGTCAAGTACTTTTGTACAATGTGAGATGAATTCAGAAGATACATCACAGGGTGCAGAACCTTTTGTTTCCCTTGGTAACTGTGCACCTGTAAATAGTGCTTTTCTTCCAGGTCTGTTTTGGGAGATCTTGTCTTCAGTCATTTAAAAATCACCATCTTTTTACTATTTCTGAAATTTGTTCATATTTTATTGCTGCCGGACTATCAGATGAGATTGTTGTAAGCGGCATACCTTTAATCTGGGCATTGTAAACTGCGGCATCATAAGGAACGGCATGTACTTCTTTTATTGAATTCTTTATTTCAGCCTCCAGTTCCTCCTGTCGGATTTTCTCTTTTTTTTCTGACTCATCGTCTGTGAATAAATGTCTGATTACTTCTTTTAATTCATCCAGGGGTGGTTTTCTTTCATATAAAGCACCTGCGCGTGTAATTATTGCCATGTCCGGAGACTTGTTTCTTCCTGTATTTTCTTTTATATCCTCAAATATCTGATTAAGGCTTTCTATTCCTCTTTGTGCAAAAATACTGCTGTCAAGTGTAAGTATGATTCTGTCGGCTGCAAGAAGACCATTTATTACAAACTGTCCCATGCTGGGGGGAGTATCTATGAGAATATATCTGTATTCATTTATTATAGGCTTTAATGCTGTTTTTAAGACAAGGGCTCTTTCGTTAATACTATATAAATATGGTTCCACACCGACAAGGTCCAGAGAGGATGGTGCAAGAAATACTCCTGACTGTGTTTCAATAATTACATCCTGTATAGGTACATCAGGAAATCCCTCAAAAACATTCATAAAGACATCATACATGTTTTTTTTCTGTTCTTCAGGGATAATTCCAAGACCTGTAGTTGCATTAGCCTGCGGGTCACAATCTATTACAAGTACTTTCTCGTTTGTTTTCTGAAGACATCCTGCAATACTTAGACATGAGGTTGTTTTACCAGTACCTCCTTTGTGATGTGCAAAAGTAATTATTGTTATAATCTCACCATCCCATATTCATTAGTTTTTATGGTTTTTTGTGCTAAAAAAAGATAGCGAAGCAAAGTTAGAATCTCATTTTAAATTTTTTACAATTATAATAATAAAATAATCCAAAACAGGTTTAGCAAGATAAGTTTAATCTGAAATTATCTTATTTTATGTAAATCCGACATAATCTGATATTAAAGATGATAAATTATTTTTTAAATTATTATTTTTATTTAGAATTTATTTTGCCTTGTATGAATCATTGCGAATGTTTTAAGTCTATTAAATTTCACATTGATTTAATGTCCTTTCGAAAAAGTATTTTTCTTTTAGTTACGGTCTTTGTGATTCTTTCGTTGACAGCAGGATGTTTGAATTATACGTTTGGGGATCTTTCTTATAACGGCTCGGAATTAAATGTAGGTATACAAAATAATGGCGAAGACAGATTTTCAACTGTACAGATAACTGTTTTTAGTTTAAAAGATTTCAGGCAGATAGAAGACTCAACATATGTTAAAACAGTTTATCTGGAGCATGGTTATAATATTTATTCTATACCTGCGGAATTGGAAAAAGGGAATTATAAAATGTATCTTTATATTCTGGAGGATGGGAAACGTGCATCTGCAGAAATAAGAGACATTAAAGTTTGATGAATCATGACAAAGTTATCTCTTTTAAAAGCTGCTCTTGGGGAGGAAAAAGCAGATTCAGTATTTAAAAATGCTACAGTATTCAATCCTTTCACATGTAAATGGAAAACAATTAATTTCGCAGTAAAAGATGGTATTGTCCTTGGAGAGGGGGATTATGAAGGATTTGAAGAGATTGATCTTGCAGGGGCAAAGGTTTTACCCGGACTTATTGATGCTCATGTACATATTGAAAGTTCCCTTTTAACTCCCGGTGAATATGGACGCCTGGTATTAACAAAAGGAACAACCACTGTTTTTGCAGATCCGCATGAGATTGCAAATGTGGCAGGAAAAGAAGGAATCAGATATATGCTTGCAGAAAGCAGAAAAACACCTCTTGATATTTTCTTTATGCTTCCTTCCTGTGTACCTGCAACACCTGCTGATATGGGTGGTGCAATACTTAACTCTGATGATTTAAAAGAATTTAGTGAATATAAGGAGATTATAGGTCTTGGAGAGATGATGAATTATCCGGGTGTTCTGTCCGGAGACTCTGAAGTTTATAAAAAGCTCAATATTTTTAATGTAATTGACGGACACTGCCCCCTTCTTTCAGGAAGAGAATTAAATGCATATATATTGCAGGGAATTTCCAGCGAACATGAATGTACAAACAAAAATGAGGCATGTGAAAAACTTGAAAAAGGAATGTATATTATGATCAGGGAGGGTTCTACAGAAAAAAATCTCCTGGAACTTATTCCTGTCGTAAATCCCCTTAATGTTTCAAGATTCATGTTTGCAACCGATGACAGGCATGCTGACATGCTTGTTAATGAAGGACATATTGATGATTGTATAAGGAAAGCAGTCGCTGCCGGATTAAAACCCGAGCTTGCATACAGGATGGCTACTCTTTCTGCAGCAGAAAGGTTTTGTCTTTTTGACAGGGGGGCCTTAACCCCGGGCAGAGTGGCGGATTTTTGTATAATTGATGATGTTAATCAATTCCGGGTAATAAAAACCTACAAATCCGGTCTTGAAATTAAGGATATTGGGCATGTTACTTCTGTTTTGATGTCGTCTAAATTTAACCCGCCTGTATTAAAGCGGGATGATTTAAAAATTTATGGAAATAAAGCAGCTCACGTTGTAGGATTAATTAATGGACAGATTATTACCCGCTCTCTCATTATGGATGTCAATTCTGAAGAGATTCCTGATCTGAAAAGAGATATTGTGAAATGTGTTGTTTGTGACCGCTATAGGGGCAATAAAACCGGAATCGGTTTAGTTAAAGGGATTGGCATAAAAAGAGGAGCCATTGCATCTTCAGTTTCTCATGATTCACACAATATTGTCTCTGTCGGATGTAGCGACGATGACATAATATCTGCAATTAACCTTTTAAGAGAATCAAAAGGAGGTCTTTCAGTTTTTGTCAACGGAAATGGATTTGTGCTGCCTTTGGAATGTGGAGGGATAATGTCCTCCAGATCATATGAGGAAGTCTATTTAGATTTGAATAAGCTTAATGAAGTGATTAAGGATACCGGATGTATAGAAAATCCTTTTATGTATCTGTCTTTTCTGGCCCTTTCTGTAATTCCTGAAATAAGGATTACAGAAAGAGGTGTATTTGATGCTGTTGCATTCATGGATATACCTCTTTTTGATAAGGATTCTTAATACTCTGGATTTTCAAATACTATCCGGAAAAATACAATAATTAATTGTAAAAAAATCTTTTCATTCAGAAAAATTTTTTAAAAACTTTCCAAAAATGAAGATTTAATTTTTTAAATTAAGATCCTGCCCTCCAGTAATGATAAAATCAGGATTATTACAGGTTGATGTATCAGATATATTATAAGTGAATGTCTGCCAATAAATCCTAAAAATTCCAGGTATTTTTTATAATTTAAAATATTCTTAAAATTTCTTTGTGCTTTGGGATAGAAGTACGAACCTGCGGCGATGCCTATAAGAAAAAATCCGAACCATGGAAATAGTGGTTCATAATCAAGTGAATAGAATGTATTGGGTGTTATACCAATTGGAATTAAAATGTAGGGGCCTTTTATTCCTGTCAGAAATATTCCTGTAATTATTACTGCAATTCCCAAAAGTGTATTAAATTTTTCAAATCTGACAAAAAAAGGTGAAAGAATCACTGATAGACCTATTAAATGGAGTATACCGAATACTATGAAGCCTTCCCTGATAACGAGCCATGTTACAATTGTTATGAGGCCACCTGTAAATAAAAGAAACATACCTCTTTTAAAAAATTTTAGATAGAAATGAATGCCTTTAAGATATTTTTTTGATCGTTCACTGCTTATAAATACTGAAACACCTGCAATGAAGACAAATAAAACAGCTGTCAAATATCCAAAAAATCTCCAGAAACCGTAATTTACATTGATTTGTAAAATCCCAAAATAACTGATATCAAACAGAATATGAAACAAGACCATCATTGCAATTGCAATGCCCCTGAAAGAGTCAAGCTCCCAAAATCTTTCTTTTTTTTCGGATGGAAAACTCAAATTATCTGCACCTTTATTTCTCAATATTAATCTGTTTTAAAGACTAATTATCGGTATCAATGCAGATAAAAGATGAACATATTATTGAGGCTGCTGGAAAGACAAAAGTTGTAATAAGGGAAGGTGCTGTTATATCAGTTGGAAAATCTCTGATTTCAGACTGCCCTTTAGCGAAGAAGTTCAAATATCCTGTTAATAGTATGAATCCTGAAGAGATAAAGAAAAATATTGAAGAACGAATTCTTTCATTCGGGATGTGCACAAAAAAGAGAGTTGTAATTTCTGATGATGATTTTGTTTTATTCGGAGCATCTGAACTATTAAGCAGTGCCCTTAAAGGGGAAATTATTGACTGTGCTGTCATTGCCTGTGATGGAGCAGGTACAGTAATTGCACAAAATCCTTCCCTGATTCAGGGTATCGGCGGCAAAATGTCAGGTCTTGTAAAAACATGTCCATATTTTGAAGTAATTGAAAGAATTAACAAAAATGGTGGTCATGTTGTATTTCCTGAAGATGCATCCATCAATGCTTATAATGGATATATGAAAGCAGCTGAACTTGGATTCTCTAGAATTGCAGTAACTGTCGCATGTGGAGCAGATGCTGAGAAAATTAGGGATGCTGACTGCAATGCAATAATAATTGGTGTCCATACAACCGGTGCCAGCTTGGAAGAATCAAAGCTATTTGCTGAAAATTGTGATATAATATCTGCATGCGCCTCCTCCTATCTAAGAGAAATTGCAGGTAAAAGAGCTCTGGTTCAGGGAGGTATTTCTGTTCCGGTTTATGCAATGACTCTAAAGGGGAAGGAGATAATTCTTGAAAAGATTAAAAATACATCTAATCAGATTTTTATTAAGGGAGAAAAGCTTCCGGCCTCTTTTGGAAATGATCCCTTCCCGCTTATATGATTTTTCATATTATTATGATAAACCAGTTTAGAGATTAAGTATTTGTTTAATCTCTGAAAAATTTTCAATTGTATAATCCGGCACTATATGCGGAGACGGGATCATTAACCAGTCACCATATTTTGCATATACAGTTGTAATTCCAAGTTTGTTGCAGGGCTCTATCTCTCTTCTGGGACTGTCTCCGACTACCATTGAATTTTCTGGTTTAGATGGTAATTTTTCAAGCGCCTTTAAAAAAGTATCCGGTTCGGGTTTTCTTTTTCCGGAAATATCCGGTGTAATTACACAATCAAAATATTTATATATGCCAACTTTTTCAAGCCTTTTTTTTGCCTGGGAACTCTCAGCATCTGTTACAATTGCCATTTTTATTCCTGCTGCCATTATTTCGGGAAGTATTTCACATACTCCCGGATATGCTTTAATGGATTCCAGCTTGACTGTTTCATATATATCTACAGCTGATTTGAAAACATCATAGTCCAGGATATCTCTGTCTTTCATAAACTGCTCGATATTACCATGGTCTTCAAATCCATATCTTCCGGACATAAAATATTTAAGCAATTCTTTGCCTGTTCCTGATCCAATAAATTCTGTTACACTATTGCAGGCGTTTTGTTTGGCATCCGAGAAATTATACAATGTATTATCCATATCGAAAAGAATTGTTTCCGGCCTTTTTCTGACAGGATTTTTTGGATACATACTACATATTATTCATTTATTGTTTCATAAAACCAGTGACTTATGCAAAATACTATAGTTCAGGTGAGAAAAGGCTAAAATGCAAATTTTTTAATTAAACTTTTCAGTAATCAAATTATTAAATTTGAAAGAAACTGATTATAATTTTTCTAAAAACGAATGCGAGGGAAGGGATTCGAACCCTCGAATACCTACGTAACAAGGCCCTCAACCTTGCGCCTTTGACCTGGCTCGGCAACCCTCGCCTGTGTTACTCTAATAAGAATGATGTTTAGACTAAAATAGCTTTTGATTTTTGTTGGAAAAACTTGAATATTCTGTTTATTCCTGATATATTTATTCCACTGAGATTATTTTTATCAATGGTAATTATTTATGAATATAAATTTAAGACGTGATTGCCCTGATTTTTCATGCCATTTCCTTCTCTTTCGTATCAGTGTATATATATGTTCACAGATGTAAATTATCTGTCATGTGGGCTGCTATACTGCGGGAATTCTCAGACTCTCCGTCACAGACAATAGTTGTCAGATATATGCTGGAGAATGGGTTTGGTGTAAATGAAAAGGGGCGGATTACATGCAATGGAATTGAAGTCCCGGCAACGCATATCGGGAAGATGACAAACACTGACCGAAGGGTTGTTGATGCCACGTCCAAAAGAATTCTCTCCCTTCCGTCTATTCGTGATATTTTTTTAAATCTGCGCGTAACTCCTGATCTTTCAAAAGTTGCTGAGCACATGAATCTTTCAGTTATAACCATTTATCCCAAAGATGCGGGTCAGAAGGGTATTGTTGGTGCAGCTGTTGAGGTTCTTACAAAAAATGATCTTTCCATAAGGCAGATCTTTGTCACAGATTCACAGTTATCAGAAGATCCAAAATTAGTGATAATTGTTGAAAACAGCCCCCCTTCATCTGTTTATGAGGATCTCAAAAAACTACCGCAAATACGACAAATAGTGATATGATTATCATAAAAAAATCCAATTTTTAAGATTTATTTCACGCGTGGGGTCTGGATTTATCAAAAAAATAACAATGTGTTATCTGCAATCAGAGCAGACGTAAGCCTTAAATAAAATGTTTCAATTTTTATAATTAAAAAAGAATTAGTTCTTTATCTATAGATTTCAATTTCCTCTGATAATTTTTTCATTCTTCTTATAATATCATCAGTAAGATTTGGAGATAGTTTTATTCTTTCTTCTATTGTTATTTCTTTGGTTCCTTTTATCAGGTTGTCACTATGGGCAACAATTTTTTCTTCAATAGTTACCGGTATACAGTCTTTGGGTATAAGTCCTTCTTTCCGACATTCTTCTTCTGTAAGACCTGCGCCGATGTGTCTTTCTATTATCAGGCAGATCTCTTCTGAAAGACCAAGTCCCCTGCAGATCTCTGCACCCGCCTGACCATGTGCTATTGAATGGGTTTTAGAACGCCCGATGTCATGCAGAATTGCACCTGTTTTAACAAGTTCAATGTCTGCATTTGCATTCTCTGCAAAAATTAATGCAAGATCTTTAACAGCGATACAGTGTTCTATTACTTTTCTCTCACAGCCGGCTTCTTTAAGAATGGCAATTGGATCCTGTACTTTTTTCACGCGCGCCCAAGATTTTCTTTTATACGTTCCACACGGCATTTCAGTGCTTCTGCAATGAGTTCATTGTCGAAATGCTCCATCTTTTCATCACAATTTTGGCAGACAAAATCCCTGCTTAAGGCTTCATCGAATGTATACCTGAGACCACACTGAGAGCACATATAAAAATCATTCATGGTTTCATATCGTTCTCTCACTTCAAGGATTTCAAGAACTGCATCAATATCCTCATAAAGACAGCTGTCGGTGTTGTCCAGTTGAAGTGTCCAGAGATAAGTCAGCCATCCTGTCTCAGAATTTTTAATTCTTCTGTATTTGGCAAGGCGTTTTCCATAGAGTGTATAGAGTGTATGCCTTACTGTGTTGAGATTAATCTGAGTTATTTCTGCAAGATCCTCATCGCTGTATTCACCCTCCGGCGGAAACTTTTCAAGTAATTCCATACCTTCTTCTCCTATCATTCGGAGAAGGTAAGCACGAACAGCCACATTTTCTAATAATTCTTCTTGCGCTACCATCTGCTTATATATCTGACAATATTTCTTATAGTCTTATCCAGTGATTCAAGTGCAGATTCCCGTGTACTACCTTTCCCATATACACTCAAAAAGGCACTTCCCTCTTCAATACTTGTTCCTGTCTGTGGTATATCAGCTATGTCCTGATATAATTTTCCCAGATCCTCCTTTACTGTAATATCCCTGTCAGCAAAGATTACTTTTCTTGCTGTATAATGTTCTGTCTTTTTTTCATATACAGGTGGCAATATTCCTTTGCAAGCATCAACATGTGCACTGAATATATTAATTCCATAAGAAAGCTCGACTATGTCCATTGTTGCCTGAAATCTGGGGTTAATTTCAATAGCCCAGAATTTATTATCGCCCGCAATGAAATCAATACCAACAGAACCTTTACATCCGCTTAATGCTGCGGCAGTTTCAGCTGTTTTAATTATCTCGTCTTCAAGAGGGTGATTAAAAGGTGTAACAGCGCCCGAAAATCCATATGATTTTTCGCCGGTACCTCCCCTGATGAACTGTTCATTAAAAGAAACCGCCCTTGCATTACTTCCATCGGCAATGCATGATACGCTGCAGGGTATACCTTCAACAGGCACCTGTCTTATATATGGCTCTCCCGGCCATAATTTCGTCCATTCATTCTCATCAGAGATATTTTCTGCTTTTTTATTTTTCCATCCTCCCGCACCGCAGCATGGTTTAATTATTACCGGATACTGACCATCTTCTGCAATTTTTGGGACAGGGATGTTATTAGATTCAAAAAAATTCTGTATGTTTTTTTTATTCAGAAAAAAAGAAGCTATCTTAGGGTCTGTGCCGCAGATGTCTTTCTTTGTTATTATGTCCTCTGCACCCGAGGTTGAGACAATTATGTCAAAATTTTCCTTCTCGTTAAGTTTATCAACAATTCCCGGAATTTCTGCAATCTCTTCAAAAGATGTACATAATTTGGTAATCTCTATCAGATCATTATCACAGAAATTGTCAACCGCAAACACTTCATATCCTGCATTATATGCTGAGCGGGCCACATGGCGGGTTGAAAAACCCGCGACAAGCACTTTTTTTTTCAACTTTCAAACCTCTTTCCATGATCACAGGGAATAATTTTTATTTCAGAGTCAGGAAAATCAAGATTAAGTGTTTTTCCTTCAAAAATATGATCCAGAGTTAAAGCAAGGCTTGATATTTCCGAATGCGGCTGGGTAGTTACAGATACATTAAAGTCTGCAAGTCCGTAAAGATCTCCCGGGACTTTTTCTGCGCCAACAACTACCAGAATCTTTTCATGCTCTTTTATTTCCGTCTCTACATCTGTTAAGCGAAGACCATACATTGTCAGATGGACTACGATCCCACCGGATTTTTTCCAGTCATTTATGCATTTCTTCCACGAAACATCATTTTCCAGAAAAAAACTGCCACCCCAGCGTTTTGCAACATCGTCGATGGACTTTTTTACACCAGAATCATTTGAGGCCAGGTACATTCCTTTTGCTCCAAGTGCCCTTGCTGTAAGACCTACATGAGTTGTCACACGCTGATCACGTTCTGGACGGTGTCCTATTCTTAAAACACAAACCTCTTTCATTAAAAGTTCTCCTTATATCCAGGATTTTCTTTGACAATTCCGTTTTCAATAATTATCTTACTATTTGCATCATTGACAGCTGAACTAATACTATTTCTTAAAATTGTTTCCTGAAGCGACAGAATACGCACAGAGTCTTTATAGGTTTCAATTAGACAGTTCTTCTCAAGCCTTTTCAATGACTTTAAAACACTCTTATTTTCAATTCCGCTTGTCTTTATAATGTCTGATATCTGACATTTTTTCTTTGCAACTATTATATGGTATATTTTCCAGTCTATGTCCTCTTCCCGCATGCGTATAATATACTCTGAATGTACAATATATTTTTTTAAATGTTAAAATCATATTTAGAAAATGGGCTGAACTAAAATTGACTGATTACTACGAACTGGCCGAGCTTGCTGATCAGATACTTGGTATTGCAAATGAGGATTTAACAGAGCTTTCAGAGATTATTGATGATCTGGAACCTAGATTGCGGGAAGAGTTGCTTGATTCGGATTTTTTGAATGCTTATCAGGTTTTTTATTATTACTTCAGATGCGAACCGCGAGAGATTGTAATGGACAGGCTTATGCTTGAACCTGCAACATCTGTTAAATCAAAAATACATATTGATGATTATGATATTCTTGAGATGTATTTTACTGTAAAAAACAGCAGTCCTGAAATAGTCCTGTCCGATGGTGACGCTGAAATCAAACATTTTTCAGGAAAAGACGCATATCAGGATGCAGTGAATTACGCAGAAAATAAGTCTTATTATTAAATTATCCGGTTGTAATCAGTTTTTCATTTACATCAGCTGAAGATAATCCGGGAATCTTCCCCCATTTTAGAACAAACTCATTGACCACTCCAAAAATCCCATCAATATCCGTATTTTCAATATTTTTTAAAAGAATACTATTATCTTCTGTGTTTATTGCGTTGCATGCAGATGTTGCCCAGGCATCTGCAAGGGAAACATCCGATGAAAAGACTGTTACAGAATCTGCTGTTCCAAATGAGATTGAAGGACCAACCGTTGAAGAGGATGTGCAAACACCGTATATTTCCTCGGTTGGTGGAAATACAAATGCTATTTTCCTGCTGAGGGGAGAATTTCCTGCATAAAGACCGACTCTTAAAATACGGTCTGACATAAAGGCAATATCTCCCCCGTTATCTATAACTGCAAATTTTGCTCCGCTTTTTTTCATTGCCTCAACACCGGACCATGCAATTGTTCCCGCTACTGCTGACATGGGCCCTGTACCTGCTGATTGTGCAGCGTTAATCATTCTTTGGACTGTAACTGATTCTGATTTAATGAAAAGTGGTTCAAGAGATGAGCCAAAAAGAGGCTCTTTTATTATTTCCAGCTCTATTTCCTGACGTGCAGAGATCATGGCTTCTTTTGCTGCATCGATAATGTCTGATGAATCCGCCAGAATAGTTGTGATTGTGGTTTTATATTTGAAATGTTCACGAATCATTCTACTGGAGTAGCTTCAGCGCCCCGTGAGGGCATGCAGATGTGCATTTTCCGCATAATACGCATCTTTCTATTCGCATCTGTATAGACCATTCCTCATCAAAGTAGAAAACGTCCTGGGGGCATATACTGATGCACTCCCCGCAGTCTATGCATTCATTCTCATCTCTTTTTACGGAATTGTCTAGTCTTTCAACATCTGCCCCAAACTCCCTTAACTTCTTGCAGACCTTTGAAGCCTCTGAATCCGGAACATCAATTAAGACCTCTCCTGACATCGATTCGATATAAGCTCTTTCGACATTGATTAAAACTCCCGTTTCCATTACAGTCTTTGCAATGAGTGGCTCAAAACCCTTTTTTCTTGAAAAATTGACAAGAAGTTTCATTTCATCCACCTCCTGCCAAAGAGTTTACCAAGGTCAATTGCGTTTAGAAGACCTTGCAGATGACCATCTTTATCAACAACGGGAAGGGCGCTGATATTATTTCTCTCAAGTTTCATTGCCGCAATGTCAACTGCCTCTTCAGGCGATGTGGTAACAATGTTTCTTGACATTATCTCTGATACTTTGTTCTGTTTTGTCTCTCTGACAACTGCTTTTGAAATGTCATATGTAGTCACTATTCCTACCACTTTACCTTCATTATTTATTACAGGAAGATGATTTGTTTCATCTCTGAGAAGTTTTTTTGCCGCAGTTTTGATCTCTTCCTCTTCTTTTATGCATGTAACATTAGTATTCATTATTTCACGAACCGAAGGAGTTCGTTTTGATTCTCTCATTGGTCTCACTTTTACTGAGGCATCAGATTTTCTTGTTGGAAGGCAGAGAGTCATCTCTCCCTTCTCTACCCACAATTTCAGTTCGTTTGCAACCTGTCTGGCTTTTTTAAAGCTTGAGAGTGATGATGTCTTGACTTCTTCCCCTTTAATCTCCACAATGCCGCTTTTTAATTCAGCATAACTCACTTCAATGATCTCCGGTCTGTTTCTGCTTGGAACGCCGTAGTCTACTACAGATGTTTTGATATCTTCATCACGCACTGCAACATTCCGGACAACTTCAATATCTGTAACAGGTATCGGGACTCCCAGACCAACATACAGGGATACTCCGTAACCTCTGAATGATGCAGCACGTAAAAATTCTGTAGACATCTCTTTCATATCACCCGTAGTCATAAGATTTGCAAAAAGACTTCCCGGTGAACTTTGTGTTCCCTGACCAATTATCATTCCTTTTGAACCGCAAAGAAAGATTGGGACGCCACTTCCTATCATCTTAAGATTTGGATCATTTATAAGAGGAGATAGACATCCTGCACCTGAATAGCTTATATTTCCATATCCGGGAAGAAGGGTGCCCATGTATGTATGAAGTGTGTTTTCTGTTGAGTTGGTTGCCGCGGCATACCTTTGATATGAATTTCTGGGATTGCACATTACAGCCTGGTTTAAATCTTCGAGGAGAAGTTCTGTTGTAAGGGTCTTTCTTGGATAACAGTCAGTTCCTTTTGATGAAGCTCTGAGTTCTATTGATTTGCCTGAGATAAGGTCTTCAAATACGTGTGCGCCTCCGTAATTGATCCCCTGTGTTTCTGATTCCTGTGTTGCTCCAAGATATGCATCTACTGCTGCAATTCCAGAATAGGCTTCAACGTCATTAAGCCATGATCTTTCCATTCTGATGGGGGGTTCCGAATGTCCAAAATTGAAGAAAGCGCCTGATGAGCACATTGCTCCAAAAGTACCTGTTGTTACAACATCCACTTCTTTTAGTGTACCCTCCTCACCAAGCTCGGCTACTATGTCAGGTATTTCTTCTGCTGTGACAACTCTTGCACTGCCGTTTTTTATTCTATTATTAATCTCCTCAATGGACTTTTCCATAATTATGATTCTTTACTTCTGAATATTTATTTGTGTTGTTTATGACTATCAGTAATATGAAATTATATCTCAGTGAATGTCTAAATGAATAATTATGGAAATATCAGATTTCATCGAAATATTAAATGATATTGCTCCTCAGGAAATTGCAGAGGATTTCGATGAAAAACGGATTGGTCTTGTTGTTGAGGGAAAGAAAGATATTCAAAAGGTAGCATGCGCACTTGATGCAACAGAATATACGGTTTCAAAGGCTGCATCTGAAAATGCAGATATACTGATTGTGCACCATACTCCCATATGGGAACCTATAACAAAAGTGTCAGGACGGCATAAAAAAATTCTTCAGGCAGCACTGGCATCTAACCTGAATATATTTGTGATGCATACTAATTTTGATCATGCCGATTCAGGTATTAATTATGCTCTTGGTCATCTTCTGGAACTTAAAAATATAAAACCGATGAGCCTTGGGATTATTGGTGATTGCAGTCTGGATATTCAGGAAATATCTTCTCTTCTGGGAGGTAATCTTCGTATTTATGGAAATCTTATTAAAACTGAGAGGATTGCTGTTGTAGGAGGAAGTGGATTTGATCCCCTTTTGATACAGGAGGCAGAAAATGCCGGGGTAGATGCATTTTTATCTGCAGAATTAAAGCATAGCGTTTTTCTTTCTTCATCTGTTCCTCTTATTGAATCAACACATTACGCTCTTGAATCCGTAGGTATGAAGTTATTATCTGATAAAATGGGCTGGATTTACATTGATGACAGGCCTCTCTTGAAAACAATAATTTAAAATTTTATAATATTATGAGCAGTTCAAAGAAAAATTCCGGAGAACCTGATGCTTCAATGAGAGAGAAGATAATTGCCGGTTATGGTAACAAAGGAGTTAATGCTCTAAAGGCACTGGATGAAAAGAGAATTTTAAAGTATCTTGATTTTTTTGTTGTAATCGGCAACTCCGGTGAATATATTGTTGTTGATGATTTTTGTACCTGCCGCGATTTCGCTTACAGGCAGATGGAATGCTGGCATATCCTGGCTGTTAGGACTGCAAAAATTACAGGCGGATATATTACTGTAAATGAATGGTATCAGGACAAATTGATAAAAGATCAGTCTGCTGATTAATTGCAAACACTAATACTATTTCAGGATTATAAAGTGAAGAGAATAAGCGTGGTTTTCTATGCTCGAAGAAGAGTATTTTCTTGATTATTTCAAGTCACAGGGTCTTATAAGAAAAAAATGCGTGAAATGCGGTTCTGCATTTTGGACCCGTGACTCCGGCCGTGAAGTCTGTGGTGATGCACCCTGTGTACCTTATAGTTTTATAGGCAATCCGGTTTTTAAACCCCATTCCCTCGATGAGATGCGTGAAGCCTACCTTTCTTTTTTTGAAAGCAGAGGACATGCAAGAATAAAAAGATATCCTGTAGCTGCAAGGTGGAGAGATGATATTTATCTTACAATTGCTTCAATAGCTGATTTTCAGCCTTTTGTTACAAGTGGTGTAGTCCCTCCACCTGCAAACCCGCTTACAATATCACAGCCATGTATCAGGTTAAATGATCTTGATTCTGTCGGACGTTCCGGCAGACATCTGACTACTTTTGAAATGATGGCTCATCATGCTTTTAATTCAGATGATAATGAAATTTACTGGAAAGACAGAACTGTAGAACTTTGCGATCAGTTCATTGAGTCTATTGGGGGTAATCTAATGGATGTTACATACAAAGAGCATCCGTGGATAGGAGGAGGAAATGCCGGCCCTAGTGTTGAGGTAATGATTGGGGGCCTTGAAGTTGCAACTCTTGTTTTTATGAATCTTGGCAAGACCAAAAACAATAAAACTCCTGTTGAAATGGAAGGTGTTCCTTATTATCCGATAGATCTCAGGATCGTAGATACAGGATATGGCCTTGAACGTTTTGTATGGGCTTCGAAAGGTTCTCCTACAATTTATGACGCCGTTTTTCCTGAGATGATAAATGATCTTATGGTCTCTGCAGGAATTGAGCATTTACTTGATGAACCGGAGTTTACAAAAATTCTTGGTATGAATGCTAAATTTGCGGGAATGATGGACATATCGGGCTCCAATTTAAATGCCATGCGAAAAGAGGTGGCGAAAAATATTGGTGTCTCATATAAAAAACTTCAGTCAATAATGGAGCCTGTTGAGCGTATTTATGCAATAGCGGATCATACAAGGTGCCTTGCATATATGCTTGGAGACTGCATCGTACCTTCAAATGTACAGGAGGGTTATCTGGCGCGCCTTGTAATAAGAAGAACTCTGCGTATGATGAATGAAATCAGTCTGGATATAGAATTATCTGATCTGATAGAATCCCAGATGAAAAATATCGGCATAGGATCCTTTGAACAGGAGATAAGTGTAGTCCGCGAAATTGTTGCAAATGAGATAGAAAAATATAATCAGACAATGGAACGTGGTTCAAGAATTGTTCAAAAGATTTCAGGCAGTTATAAGAAGGAAAACAAAAAAATTCCATTAAAAGAACTTATGACTCTTTATGATTCTCATGGAATTCCTCCTGAAATAGTCCGTGATATTGCAGCAAAAGAAGGCGCAGATGTGGAACTGCCTGACAATTTCTATTCGCTGGTTGCTGACCTTCACTCAGAATCTGATGAAGTAGCTAAAGTTGATCCTTATGCCGGTATAAGGCAGAGGGTAAATTCGCTTCCTCCAACACGGCGTCTTTATTATGAGCAGGTTAGTGATACTGAGTTTGAAGCAATGGTTATTGATCAGTTTGATGATTTTGTTGTATTGGATCAGACTCTTTTCTATCCAGAAGGAGGAGGTCAGCCTGCTGATATTGGATCTTTTGTATCACAGGATGCTATGGTTAAAGTTCTTAATACATTTAAAATTGGGGAGGTCATCATTCATAAGATAAAAGGAGGGGTGCTTAAGCGTGGAACACCTATTAAAGGTCTTGTAGATGAAGATTATCGCTGGACTATGATGCGTCATCACACTGCTACGCATGTTCTTCTGCATGCCGCAAAGGAGGTCTTAGGCGCACATGTTCATCAGGCCGGCGCACAAAAGGATTACGACTCTTCTCGTATTGATCTACGCCATTTCAGACATATTACACCTGAAGAATTGAAAAAGATAGAGATAGCAGCAAACAGGCTTGTTTACTCAAACATTCATGTATTGGCAGAATGGGAGGACAGGACTAAAGCTGAGCAGAAATATGGTTTTTGTCTTTATCAGGGTGGTGTTCCTCCGGGGAAGTCAATCCGGGTTGTTAAGGTTGCAGGAGATGTACAGGCATGTGCCGGAACACACTGTCGCAATACCGGAGAAATTGGAACCATAAAGATAATCAGGGTAGAGCATATTCAGGATGGTATTGAGAGAATTGAATTTGCAGCCGGAATTTCTGCTGTCAGATATATGCAGAAGATCGAATCTCTTATTGACAGCTCAGCAGGTTCTCTAAATGTCCAGCGTGAAAATCTTCCCTCGTCTGTGGAGAGGTTTTTTACTGAATGGAAAGATCAGAAAAAGATTATCGAGAATCTTCAGAAAGAACTTGTAAATTTAAAGATAGAGTCTCTTTCCGGTGAAGTGATAAAAGGAGTTTGCGTTGCTGTATATGAAATAAATGCGTCTCCTAAAGAAATTCTTTCAATTGCTGTAAATTTTGCAAACAAAGGCGGAGTAGGACTTATTGTTGGTGGAGATGAAAAAATAAATGTTGTTGTGGCATCAGGAGTTCCTTCAGTCAATGCAGGAGATATTGTAAAAACAGTATGTAATATTCTTGGCGGCAAAGGCGGAGGAAAACCGGGGCTTGCACAGGGTATCGGAAATGACAGAAAACAGATTGATAATGCTCTGTCGGCAGGAAAAGAGTTAATTTCAAAATTATTATAATTAATTTAAATGACTGAGAGTGTTATTCTTTTGGAACCCGGCGATGAGAGGGCAAAAAAGATTGGAAAGGCAATGGCAAGCCAGACTGCAAATGACATTCTTTCAATGCTAAAAAAAGGTGATCTTACTCTTACTGAAATATCAGATAATATGGGTCAGCCAATGACCACAATAAAATATCATGTGGAAAACCTTTTGGATGCCGGACTGGTAGAAGTCAAAAAAATAAAATACAGTGAAAAAGGAAGAGAAGTAAAAGTCTATGGTATTTGTGAACAGGTCGTTATAGTATCTGCCGGCAATAAAGACCTGAGGCAGATACTGATGAAATATGCTTCTGTATTTGGTTTTTTTGTAATTGCAACCCTTATTATAGGACTAATATCTTCTTCATTGTTCACCGGCAGTTATTACTCTCAAATGACAGATGGCAGCAATCAGTATCCTGACTATCTCTCCTCAGCCATGCTGAATGAAGCAAATATGTATGGTTCCGGAGAGCCGGTTTATGCTATGGCTCATGCCCCTCCCCCTGATCCTGGATCTGCAAAATCAATTGACTTGGCTTTGCAGCAGGAGTTATACAACGAAAATCTGACTGCTGGAATGTCAGATACAAGAGAATACACTGAAATCACTCCCTTTGATAATGCCTCAGATGTAACTGTTCATACTGCTGTAATTGGATTTTTTCTGGGAGGATGCGCAATTTTGCTTCTCCTTATGTTATATGAGGCAGTTATCTGGAGAAGAGAGAAAAGATACTGGGATGAAAAAAAAACATCTGAAAAAAATAATAGTTAGTTAAAAAAAATTCTTCCTATTTTTTAAGATTTAATCTAAAGTAAAATAATTTCTTATATATAAATAACTGAT
>JAFGWE010000010.1 GCA_016937345.1 Methanomicrobiaceae archaeon | reverse complement strand
TTTCGAAGTTTCTTTAAAGAATATGTCATTGGCATCACCTTCAAAGAATGAAGAGTAAAATTCTATCTGAATATCCTCAGGCCTGTCTGCTATATGGTCTGCAAGACTTTTATCAGCAGTCTGTGCACCTTTAAGAATTGACATATTCACATCAAAGGTGACTGATAATTCGGTTTTCTCAAATTTTGTTTTAAAAGTTCTTTTTGAAAATTCCGGACCTGTGATAACCCCGGGTACAAGCTGAGGGTAATGTTCGGGTGCTTTTTGATAATCAGATTCCGTTTCGTCACTTGTTTTTGTCCTTTCATCTGAAGTATACAATGAATCTTCTGAGACAATCTCTGAATTAACAGTGTTGCTATACAAATCTCCTAAAATTTCATCTGATTGCAATAAATCTTTTGAAATATTTTCTGTGCATCCGGATGCTGCTGCAAAAAAAAGCACAAATGCCAAAATAATGTAGAAAATCTGTTCTTTTTTAATTTTATAGTTCTGCAAAACAGCATGCCCCATATAAAAATCCTGTTTAAGATTAAGATATGATAAATATAGTATTTTTTCATGCCGGCTATGAATAATTTATAAATGGATTTATCCGGAAATTAATTAATAATTATATTAAAAGAGACAATTTAAAGAAAAAACTTTCAAAAAGAAAAAAATTTAGAATCTTGGTTTTCTGTACTTAGGTAGGCAGTCCCGGCAATAAACTGGTCTTCCCTCTGTTGGTACAAATGGAACTTCGCATTCTTTTCCACAATCTGCGCATACAGCTTTATGCATATCTCTTGGTTCGCGGGGGCCAAAACTTCTGCGCTGGCCTCCATAATTTCTGTCATTCATTTTTTTATTTTCCAACAGAATAATCTGTTATCTATAACTATGTTACTATAGTAGATATAACTCTGCATTGTTCAGATAAAAATAAAATTTGCGTTTTTTTATCGGTTGAAAGAGCCTTTTCAAACCACTTTTTAATTTTTTCGTATATCTGACATCTTTTTTTACAAAAATGCTGAGATTTATTTAATCTATTTCATCATCTGCTCTATATCTTTGCAACGATTCTTAATTTTATTAGTATATACCCTGATTCTCTCAATTTCATCCGGTTTAGACTTTTCTTCAGGGGATCTCTCATAAGAATAAGGTAACAGTTCCTTCTGATCAAATATTGAAGCGATGTCGTTATATGCTTTATTCTGCAGAGATAATGTCTGATATTCTTTTATTACCTCTTCTGAAACCTGATTTTTTCTAAGTCTGTCTGATACTGCTTTAATATCTTCTAAAAGTAGGAAATGCTCTTTTAATTTTTCTGAAAGCTGTGCCTGGGTCAGAGGCTTCATAATAAAACCGGCAATCAGCCTTCCATAATCGCAGATCTCGGAAGGAAGAGGTACCTTTGCCGTAAGCATAATAACAGGCAGTTCTAAAAACGGATACTTTTTTCTTATCCTTTGAAGTGTCTTCCAGCCGTCTTCAGGCTCCATCATTATGTCCAGAAGAACCAGGTCAGGAATATTTTTTTCAAGACTTTCAAGGCATTCCTTCCCACCGGGAACAGTTATGGGCAGATAACCCATTATATCAATAAAACGGGAGTATAATCCAAGTATTTTATCATTATCATCAACAATAAGAATTTTTTTCATAATTATGCCCCTGAAAACGTTCCCTCTGATTCCTGTTCTCCTATAGTTAATATAATTCTTCAACTGGCCATATGATAAAAATAACTGGTATTTTTAAAAAGTTCATAAATTTCAGGGAGCATTGCGTAATGGTCAGATCTTATGCTGTATGAGGGAAAATTATTCAGGATGCGATACTATAAAATAAAGACCGGATATTATGACAGATTCAGATAAACGCCCTGATGAAAATCCACAACAGAGGATAAATATAAAACCCGGCCTTTCCGTAAATATCATCCTAAAAGCGGACCAGAGGAGTGGAAAGCTTACAAAAGGCATTGTAAAGGAGATACTGACCAACTCCTCCTATCATCCTCATGGAATAAAAGTCAGGCTTGAGGATGGAAGAGTGGGAAGAGTCCGGAAAATAGGGTGATAAAAGATAAAAATTAAATCCAATGATTGAAGTTCAAAATCAATTAGATAATTAAATTTTTTCAGACTCACCAATTCATTTTATGTAAACTGTGATTATACAATGATATAAGATGTCAGTAACCGGGATTGCAGAAAAGATTCAAAGTATGGAGATAAGGGGTGCGGGAAGAATTGCACGCACCGCTGCACTTGCTTTAAAAGAGCATTCTAACGATCTTGATTCAAAGGATCTTAATACATTTTTAAGGGAGATGGAGTCTGCTGCGGATATACTTCTTCAGACAAGGCCTACTGCCGTTTCTCTTCCAAACGCTGTAAATATTGTTATGAAGGGTGCAAGGAATGCACAGACTCTCGATGAGGCCAGGGATTCTGTTATAAAAAGTGCTGACTCTTTTATCAGCAACTCTGAACTGGCCGTAAAACGTATTGCAGAGATTGGCGCAAGGCACATTAAAGACGGCGACGTTATTCTGACCCACTGCAACTCTGAAGCTGCACTTGCCTGTATAATTGAGGCACACAGACAAAAAAAGAAATTTGAGGTGTTTGCAACTGAGGTGAGGCCAAGAAACCAGGGTTATATCACAATAAAAACCCTGAATGATGCCGGTATAAAAACCAGTTTCATCGTTGACTCCGCTGCCCGTTATTTCATGAAGGATATTTCACTTGTTATTGTCGGTTCAGATGCAATAACTGTAAACGGCGCTGTTGTAAACAAAATCGGCACCTCTCAGATAGCGCTTTGTGCACACGAGGCAAGAACTCCTCTTATTGCTGCTGCTGAGACCTACAAATTCGCACCGAAGACGATAACGGGTGAGCTGATACAGATAGAGGAGAGGGACACATCAGAGGTTCTTGACAGGGAGAAAGCCGCAGAGCTTTCCTTTGTAACTGTTAGAAATCCTGCATTTGATGTAACCCCTGCAGACTATGTTGATTTAATAATCACAGAACACGGAGCAATTCCGCCTGAGATGGCATATGTTATTATAAAAGAATACCTTGGGTGGGATATCGGTGATTTTGACAGGTGAACCTGATATAATAACGGTTAAAATGAGATCTGATGAGATAAAAAATCCCGAAAAAAGCGGTCCTGAATCAAAAAAAAGTGAGGAGATAAGAAGGGTAAGACTCCCACCCACACTTTCAGATATTGTATATGTGGCGATAATCTCTGCTCCCTCTCCCGGAAAGGAAAGCAATTTTGAGGTATTGGCCGTCAGCATGTCGGATTATTCCATAATCAAGCTGAGATACTCCCGAAAAACAAGGTTGAATCCGGGAATGGTTCTGGATTTAAGAGACTTTGGTGATATGGGCCACTATACAATTAAGGATAATATCCCCATAAATTCGGTTGATAAAAGGGTCTTGTCATATGTGGGCACTGCTCTTATTTCGGCAGGTGAAAAACACCCGATAGGGCTTTTAAAGGCGCAGACAATGGCAGAAGAAGGAATAAAAAATCTGTTTGTGCTGTTAAATATGGATGATCCCGCAAAACTTGAAAAATTTTATACGGATTTGAAAAAATCACAATTCAAGGGCAAAATTGCGCATAGGGATATATTCGGACACTTCATCAGGGCTTTTTCAGGAAAAGAAAATCCTCCTGATATCAGGCAGCAGGAGGCATTAATTAAAATCTGCGGTAATGATACTGAGGTAATTTTTGAGCTGATTTCAGGTTATCTTGATTATGTAGGAAAAGAATGACATTCTTTTTTTGTTTTTCTGAATATAAATTTTCAGATTGCCCCCATATTTCTGAATCTGAACAGAATTCTCCAGTCCTGCTGCTCCCTAAGTGTAATCTCATTCATCTCCTCCAAAAGACTGCTAAGGGCATTCATGTCTTTTACATGCTCCATCTCGTTTTTAATTGACGTTATGTGCCGGACAATATGGGAGTAGCGTTCCTTATTTCTGAGATATTCTCTCTGGACTCTTATTGATGCGATTGCGGCCGCAAATGCGGGAAGCGAGATTGTAAGTGATGCAAGAATCATCGAGGCTTCTATGTTGTAGAGTTCCCAGTGGCCGATTCCAAGTGCATGAACGACTGCAAGAATAAGTGTCAGTATGAATAATGTCTCGCCTGCGATTGTTAGGGAAAAAAATTTTTTGCCGGAATTTCTGCTCTCTCTTTCATAATACCTGAGCCTGTTATTAATCCATGCAGAGATTAAAAATTTTTTAACAGGTTCAAAAGGGATATCTATCCGGCAGTAGGGAATAGTGACCTCTTCCATTAAGGATTCAAATGCCATAACCATCCAGTCATTGGGTCTGTGGGCAAGGGTCATGTGCGGGGGTGTATCCGGTTTTTTACATGTGATAAATACAACGTACAGAAAAAAGGCCGATCTTATTCTTTCTGATAAAAAGTTGTAGTCTATCCATTTTCTGTGAAAATTGCAGTATCTTGAGCACGACATAAAGGAGATGATCAAAATGATCTCTGCGACTTCAAGCCATACAAGTGTGGAGTTTTCAGGAAAGAAGATTGTCTGAAGTGTTATTGTAAACACTGCCAGAGCAGCGAGTATTGAGACTGAAGTTCCTGAAAGCAGATAAAGATGCATATATTTTCTGGCCAAAATCTTTGTACGTGTGAAGTTTGGGAGAAGTGAGTTATAGACCGGCTCCACCATATTTTCAGGAAGATCGGCTTTATGGCACTCACTATTTATCATTTTTATGTATCTTTCAATATTTGCGGTGTATTTTTTTCTTGAGATCTTCTCGTTGTTGTAATCATTAAGGGACTGGTAAGAGTCAAATATCCTGTCTTCGTGAGGAATTATATAAGTATCTGCTTCATCCGGGTCTATTGCCACAATGGTTGTTCCGTGATGCCTTGCAAGCCTGAATATGCTTCCTTCATTGTATTTTTGTGAACCCGGCTCCCATTCCCCAATAAGAATAATTAGTGTGCAGGATTCAATTATTGCATCAGTGACCTGATCATATCCGTGTTTTTTTGTATTATCTCCGATCTTTCTGGTTATAAACGGGATATCCTTTTTTAACGGGATGTATCCGGGGATGTTTTCACCCGGGGATTTTATAAGGCAGACCTCGGCCGGGCTGCATCTTTCCCATATGGGGTCTGAGAGCAAAGATTCCAGTATTTCATGTTCCAAACCGCGTTTGAATGGCAGAACAAACTGGTACGTGGCAGGTGTGTTCTCAAGCGTATTCTCAAGTTTTTGCAGTATTTTTTTTACTGCTTTTATGACATTTTCATGATTGAAATTAACATCTGCGACAATAAGGCCGATAATTACAGTTGTCGGCAGGGATTTTGGGAATATATGCGGTGATTTTTCATCTGAACTTATTATCTGTCCTGAAGAACCTGAATTAAAATTTGTGTTTTGCATAATTGCTAAAATCCCTCCTTATTTCTTATCTGCTTCATCAATTGCGATAAATCTATCGTGGTGGAATGAAATGAACTGAAAATAAGTTAAACGAAAAAAATAATTATAATTAATCCTTACCCTCGGCTTCTCTCTCCATCTTTTCAAGTCTGTCGTAATAGTCAGGAATCTCGTTTAAATGTGCAAGTGCAATCTTTCCTGTGAGAAGCGTATCATCGTTTGTGACATTTGTATGCGGATCAACAAGTCCGTGCTCAAGCTCAATCTGCATTCCGCGTCTGAACTGATCAAGGTCAAATCTGTCCCATTTGATTCCAAGTTCTCCGGCGGTGATTCTTGCTTCCTCATCAGTAATTATTTTCTTTGAACTCATTTTTCTAAAAACACTCCTGTTATACTAGTCTCTAACACTCTGAAAGCTTTTAAATTATCTTATGATTTCGTATGCCGGAATCATCTTGTTCGGGTGTGATAAGTAATTTTTATCCCCGATAAAAAACTGATAAAAAATAAAGATATATGTCAGATTATTTTTTAGGCGATGTCGTACTTGCCCCTGTGAGTTTTGGCCGCCCAAATGAGATGAAAATAAGGCCGGCAGTCGTAATTGATACAGACAGCAGGGGTTTTGTCAGAATATGCCCGGTTACAAGCCGGATTCCTTCTGATTTCTCAAATATTCCTCTTGAACTTAACGATTTTGAGAAAGGCGGCCTGAGTCTTTTTGATGAAAGTTATATTCTGATATCAGAGATCTCCAGAGTAAGAAAAAATGAGATCGCCGGTAAAAAAGGGCGGCTGACAGAGGAAAAAATAAATGCGATATCAAATTTCATAACTTTTCTCTGATTTTTTCCAGCATTATATCGAATGGTTTCACCATCTCCTGTTTAAACCTGGGCACAACTGATTTTTTCACCTGGGGTACCGAAAACAGGATTATCATAGCCTTGTTTTTTATTCTTCTAGAGTAATTCTTCTGCGGAAAGTCATAAAGACCGTTTTTCTTATAATATCTGTCATCGGCCCTGAAAATCGGACGGAGATTATCCCATATATCATCACGGAATATCTTCCTTCCGCCCGTTCCCCGAAATGTCATTGGAGGCATATAGGTTTTTTCTGATACAAATGCCAGTTTTTCGGCAAATCCCTCTATTATCCTGTCAGTTGTATCAGATTTTTCAGATTCATCTGATATTATTCCGCCGGGATATCCTGAACTCATTTCAAGATACCCTTCAAATATTTCTTTTAAATTTTCAATCTGCGAATACGGACCTGAAATCATAATCCCTAGAGTCTTTTTTGCAAGTGAGGGCACATGACCACTGAAAAAACTTCTGTCCAGAAACTGTTTCCATATTGAGGATATATAGCGATCTTTTATTGTGCAGGATAAAATCACAATGTCGGCTGATTTCAAGACCCTTTCGTACCAGTCAGAAAAACCGTCATTGTAGATGCACTGATTATTAAAACCGCACCTGATGCATCCCTTGCATCCGCCTTTCATACCAATATTGTGAAGATTAATAATTTCAATTGTACCGTTTAGTGAACTCTTTAGTTTTTCAGACATCTTCATTGCATTGGAGTCAGGTGTATCGGCATCTGTGAGAATAACTACCTTTTTTCCGGTGATATCAACCTGTTTTTTTGAAAATGTCGGATTATATTCTGCGTTTTCATAATCAACAGGCAGGTAATATTTCCGAATCTCCTTTTTTTGGGCAATCGAATCTTCAAAGATCTCCCAGAATGAAATAAGATTTCGTCTTCCCTCTTCATTCAGAAGGTCATCCATCTTTGCAGAAAAAAATCCTGTATATTTCATATTGAGATCATCGGATATTGCATGGATGTAATTGTGTGCAGTATGATCGAAAAAGTGGATTGATGTCGATATTGCGGTTGTATACTTGCCAAAAAAAGGCTGTTTTCTGCCTCTTTCAAAGACAATTTCTATGAATTTTTTATACTGTGAAGGTACAAGGCAGTAATAAACGGGGAATGCCCATAAAACTGCATCTGCATTCTCAATCTCGTCCAGAATATCATTGAAGTACTCCTCCTCTCTCTCAATTTTTCTAATATCTTCTGATATATTCAGAAAGATATAATCATTTGATGGGAATTTCAGATTCAGATAATCCACATAGCGTTTTGTAATACTTAAATTCCCTTTCGGGCTTCCATTCAATACAGCAACTTTCATTTAAAAAGCACATCCGCAAACTGATTCCGGTTAAAACAAAGGATAGTTATCATTGATAAAAGACCTGTCGGATATAATTTTATTTTAGGGATATGGTATTTTTTCTCTTAGCAGGAAATTTTGTCTATTTAACAGCGGTAAAAAAAATCTTAATTGAAAACCGGGTTAATTTCAGGAAAATTAATCCGGTTCGGGGATATAAACCGGATTTATTGTTCCTTCAAGCTCCTCAATCAGTTCTTCTGCATAATTTATGCCTTTTCTGTTAAGACGCCATTTCATGCCTGACATTGTTGACTCATCAATGATACAGATTTTCTCAGTCAGCTCCTCAATTGCAAGCATAATCTCATTTTTTGGGATAGAGCATTTTCTCTCAATCTCCTGACGTCCCACACTTTTTTTTCCTTTATCACCCAGAATATAAAGTGAAAGAATAATCCTGTCCAATCTTTTTTTCTCAGGTAAGACAGTCTTTTTCCCGTAATGCCTGTCGTAATAGTCAAAGGCAGATTTTATCGTTTTAATTGCCAATATATCACCTTGTTGTGATATTCAACCTTCTCTTAGGTCTATATATTCACATTATTTTCCCTTTTAGATGATATTATTTTTGAGAAGTGTTTGGATTTCCCCTGGAAAAAATCAAATTTTTCTATGGTATAACGGGTTGTTGTAAAACCGCCGGTATTTTTCAGGCCTGATGTCAATTTAAGGGAGATTAAAATTAACTTATACTTTTCAGGACCTTTTCATACCTTTCAAGCTCAGATTTTACTTTATCTTCGGTTAACATGGCGGCATTGAATATGTAAAATATATCCATATTCTCAAGGCCCGTGAATTCAAGTGTTGTGTGCCAGAGGGTCATCAGATGAACTTCGATATCACCGTTAATTCCGTTTCTTGTATACAGCTCCCGGGGTGATCCCGCGGTCACTGAAATAAGGGCCTTTTTCCCTGACAAAAGACCTTTGTCATATAAGGCTCCGTCATAGAGGTTTACAACAAAGCCCTGCACAAATACCCTGTCAAACCATCCCTTAAGAATTGCCGGATAACTGCTCCACCATATGGGAAACTGGAATATTAGAAGGTCAGCCCATTTTATCTTATCAATCTCTTCTGTTATGTCCTGGCTTAAAGTTCCTTTGTCATAAGCGTTCATCTGCTCTTTTGGGATTACCAGTTTTTCTTTGTCGACCCTTTCCAAAAAGTCGTCTCCGTCAAGTGCACATTTGAAGTTCATTGCATACAGGTCTGACACTTTTACAGAGTGGCCTTCTCTTTCAAGAACATCTACTGCAAAATCCTTTAGAGTTCTATTTAGAGATTTTGGCTCGGGATGAGCATATATTATTAAAACATTCATCTTCAGCACCTTTTTAATGATTTAGACTTGCCTTAATAACATTTTAATTTTGGGATGAGGCTGTCTGTCAGTTTTTATTGAAGATCAGTTCTTAATCTGAGCTTTCATGCAGATTAAAGGTATTTTCAGAGATTTTTTGAGAATCTGTTGCCAATTGCCATTATATCTGTTTAGTTTGCAAAAAAATAGAAAATCCGGTTTTCAGAGTCTAAAGGATGCAACAGTATCCTTAAGCCTCTTCATTCCGGAAATTATTTCATCCTCCGTTGAAGAAGAGAAATTAAGCCTGACAGTGTCTTCTCCGCCGCCGTTTGCATAGAATGGTATTCCGGGAAGAACAGCCACCTTTCTTTTCAACCCTTCTTCAAAGAGTTTAAGTGAATTGATCTTTTTTGGAAGAGTCAAAAGCATAAACATGCCGCCTTTTGGGTCTGTGCGGACTATACTCTCAGGCAGATGTTCATCACAAAGACTGCACATCAGCCTGCATTTTTTGCTGTAAGCCGCTGTAATTTTTCTGATGTGACTGTCAAGATCAACAGATGTAAGATACCTGTGCATGATCTTCTGGCATAAAAAGTTTGAATGAAGATCTGCTGCCTGCTTTGCGCAGTCAAACTGGCTGATAACTTCCTTCGGTGCATATATCCACCCGATTCTCATTCCCGGAGCAATAATCTTTGAAAAAGAGCCGCTCATAATTGTGTTTTCAGGTGCATACTTCTTAACAGGCATCCTTGGTTTGTTGTCAAATGAAAGTTCGCCAAATGCATCATCTTCATAGAATATTCCGTCTGTTTCACGGATAATTTCAGCTATCTCTTTTCTTCTCTCATCAGAATAAGACCTGCCTGAAGGATTCTGAAAATTCGGAATTCCATAGAAAAATTTGGGTTTTTCTTTTTCAAACAGTGTTTTGAAAACGTCTGATAAAACTCCGTTATCATCCATATCAACGCATTTAAAAACCGGCTGGTACATGGAAAATGCCTCAATTGCACCAAGATACCCCGGGTTTTCAATGCCTACCGCATCCCCACTGTCAAGAAAAATTTTGGCTGTCAGATCAAGGCACTGCTGTGAGCCGTTGACAATTCTTATATCATCCGCAGAAGCGGGGATTCCCAGCCTTTTATTGTATCTTTCCGCAATGTATTCCCTTAAAGGAAGATAGCCTGTCGTTGTTGTATACTGGAGCGCCTCTCTTCCCTCTTCTTCCATAACATAAGAGGATGCATCTTTTATTCCTTCAACATCCAGAAGACTGCTGTCAGGAAGGCCGCCTGCAAATGAGATTATTTCAGGATTGTTTGAGACTGCAAAAAGTCTTCCCAGAAATGATTCAGGTGCCGAGTACATCCTGCCGGAAAAGGGGTATTTCATAATCATTGTTTAGGAATTCATCTGAAATAACTCTTGGGAAAAACCGATCTATTGCAGGAAATAATCTGCCTGCTGTTGCAGACGTATGTTTAAAAGGAGTCTCTCTGGGTGTAATGTCAAAGGCTTATGGTCTTGCAGGTCTTCGAATTGGCTGGATAGCGACTAAAGACAAAGAGCTGATGGACAATATATCCTCGTTTAAGGACTACATATCAATATGCCAGAGTGCCCCTTCTGAGTACCTTTCTAAAATTGCGCTCAAAAACCGGGAAAAAATACTTAAAAGAAACCTTGCAGTCATATCTGAAAACTTACAAATTCTCGATGCTTTCTTTTTAAAATATTCAGACATTCTTGAATGGGTGAGACCTGATTCTGCCTCGCTTGGATTTGTCAGGATTAAAACAGGTGAAACTGCAGATTCATTCTGCCTTGATGCAGTAGAAAAAGCAGGTATTCTTCTCCTTCCCTCAACGGTTTTCGGCTATGAAAACAGCCATTTCAGAATAGGTTTTGGAAGGAGTGACATGAAAGAGGCGCTCTTAAGGTTTGATGAATTTCTTGAAAAGAAGTATAATATCAAATAACTCTTTTTGCTGCCCTTATATCTCACTGATTCTCTTTTCCGGCAAACAAAAGGAATTTCGGATATGTGAGATTCCACCTTATTGCTGCAACACGGATTAGAAATACAACCGCAATTGCTGTAAGGGTATTAACTGTTCCATTGTCCGGAAACAGGGAGATCATTAAAACATAAAAAACGCCGCCAATTAAGATCGGAGTTGCATAAAGCTCCTGCTTTAGAACCAGATTTGGCCTGTCTGTCAGAATGTCCCTCATCATGCCGCCAAAGATTCCTGTAATAATTCCCATAATTACTGCAATTGCAGGAGTGAATCCGAGTGCAAGTGTCTTGTCTATCGCCTGAACATTGAAAAGGGCTACTCCCAGGGCATCAAGGTGCAGAAGCGGTTTGTATGTCTTCCAGAAGTAGTCTTCAAGAAAGAAAGCAGCTATTGCGGCAATAACTGCAATCCATACGTAAAAGTAATTCTCTATCCAGAAAACAGGTGCATCCAGGATTATGTCTCGTACAGTCCCGCCGCCAAATGCTGTGACAAGTGCAATTACGACAATCCCAAAGATATCCATTCCTTTTTTTGCGCCGGCGAGAACACCTGTTATTGCAAATACTGCAATACCTATTATGCTTATCAGGTAATCAGGCGGATAGATTTCTATTATCATAAGTCCTGCTGATAAGAATCAGTTTTTTAATGGTATAAAATAAACGTGGAAGTCTGGTATATTTTTTTGGTTTGAAAAAAGAAATAATAAAAAATCTTAATAATACCTGCATTAGTTATGGTGAATAATCTCAATGAATGATAATAAAGGGCCTGAACGTGGCAGATGTTTCAGGGGAAGAGGAAGGCCCCGGGCGAAAAGAATTATTGATAGTCCCTGCAGTGGAAGAAGATTTGAGCCTTTTGATGAAACAGGAGGAGAATCAGTTTTCATTCTTTCAGAAGAGATAGAGGTGATAAGGCTTGTTGATCTTCTTGATCATGATCAGGAGGCTGCTGCAGAGATTATGGGCATATCAAGAAGAACTGTCTGGAGAGATCTTCACAGTGCAAGAAGAAAAATAGCAGATGCTCTTGTAAATGGAAAAAGCATTGAGATAATCCCTGAAAAACCGGAAAAAGAAGAATTGTAATTTTATGCCGCAACCATAACATTAATTATTGCTCATATGCGTAATATAGTGGTGTAAGCAGACTGGTATAATGTGGTTATATGAAAAAAGGATTCTGCAAAAATAATGCAGTCACCTGCCGGGAAGGAGTTATGCTCTTTTAAGCAGGATTTTCCCCCTTTTATTCATAAAAACCGTCAGATTCCAGTTTCTGCAGGGAGATGATAATAATGCCAGGATTTGATGGTACAGGCCCCAGAGGCCTTGGAAGAATGACCGGACGAAAGTTTGGCCCGTGCAATCCTGCAAATACGGCTGAAAAAACGGCTGTTGCAGGAGAAAATGTGGTTACAGAAAATGCGGAGCAGAATCCCGCTCAGAATGTTGTGTACGGACTTGGCCGCGGGGGTGTCCCCCGTGGATGCGGACAGGGATTTGGCGGCGGAAGAGGCCGTAGAGGTAATTTCCGCAGATATTAATAATTTTTAATTCCAAAACCTCCAAAAAAAACCCTTTTAATAAAATATAACTTTTTTTTCTATAAAAAATCCCTGAACATTCCCTGAACATTCCCTGATTAAAAAAAAAATTTAAAAATACTTTAATAAGAATTGATATATTTCATTAAGACTAATATGTATACAATCGGAGTTGGGATATCTGGCAGATTATAAGAAAAAAACAGGGCCCGGAGCGGGCGAAGAAGTAATAGTACGTGTACGCCTTCCAAACAGAAGGAACAGGGAGCAGTTTGCAACAGCGGATCTGATGCTTGGAGCAAATCATATAAGGGTGCGATCATATGACGGCGTTACCCGTGTGGGCCGCATCAAAGGTAAGATTAAAAAGCGTGTCTGGATTCGTGAAGGCGATGTTTTAATCGTTGTTCCGTGGGATTTCCAGGACGAAAAGTGTGATATCATATACAGATATACAAAACCCCAGGTAGAATGGCTCCGTAAAAATAATTATCTTTAATAATCTTTTAACAATATTTTTTTGATCTCGGTTATTAAAATCTAAAAAAGGGATTTTCAGAGATTTTCAATTTTTACAGTGTACTCCTTTAGTACAAACCTTGATACTCCGGAAAATGTATATTCACCGGGTGTTGCCGGATTCTCCTCAAAAGAATCCTGTGATATGAAATCGCCTGTCAGGAAATTTCTCCACGCCAAAGAGAGATCATTTTCCGGATCATAGGTATATGTGAGTATTATATCCTGGGCCGGTATGCCGTTTCCTGCATAATCCATATCAATTGTTTCCGGCTCTGTTAACATACTCATCTGGACGTTTCCGATACCTCCAAGCGAATAATCCCTGTCAGCCGTAATTTTAGTCAGAATGATAACAAGAGTGCCGGTTGATTCATCATAATACCATCTGGGCCTGGCAGTCATCACAGATCCCTGCTGAAATTTTTGTCGTGATAATACCGCACCGTTTTCAATTGTATAAACTGCTAATCCTTCATTTGACGTATAGCGGAGTTCCCCCGGCTGCATTGTTATATCATCAAAAAGACCGGCAGAATAATTCCAGAATTGAAAGACAAAAGCATCATTTGATTTTTCGGAGTCGATTGCGTCCAGATAACCCCCGGAAACCCTGATTGCAGAGTCCCTGTAAGGGATATTGCTGTATGTTAAAATTTTGAAATCATTTTGAAGTGATATCATGGTCTGTTCCATTGTCCTCTCATCGGAGTTTATCTGGGACTCCAACAGAAGAGGATAGCCGTAAAGAGTTACCATTGCAATGCCTGTTAAGACAATTGAAAACATGATAATAAATCCAATAGCTTCTGAAACCCCGCTTTCTTTTGTATCTGAATAAGAATTATTCCTCAGCATCATACCCCTCCTGAGTCATATGTAAGTCTGTTTATTCCCGAACCTGTGGTGTTGCCGGATACTCCTCTTGTTGCACCGATACCTGTAATTGAGATTCTGCTCTCAACATTTCCGTCAGTTACAATGATACTCTGGGCTGCACCTTCAAGCAGGGGATCCATTTTAACGTAGTAGTCCTTTTGTGCGACATCATCGGGGAGATCAAAATTTGTTGTTATGGTGCCGTTTGCAGGCGCTATTACGTATATGTCGACTATTCTGACACTGACTCCGTTTCCTATGTCAACAAATGAATTATATTTCAGGCTGTCTGAAGGACCCTCTATCAGCACAGCGTTTGTGACAAAAATCACAACTACAAGCATTACAATAAGTACTGCAGTTATATTGATGTACTCAATTATTGTGCTGACAGCCACATCATCAGTTCTTTTCAAACAGAGGGTAGTTTTCATAATATGATGTTACTCCGTTATTGAAATGAATCTCAATTGCAGATTCGGTATATATATCTCCCGGCTCTTCTGCTGTCTGACTATACCATACAATAGCATTCTCCCTTTCCATTGCAAGCGTTGTTATGCTGTTTTGTTTTTCAGGTGTATTCCCTGCAACTGTAATGTCAATTATCTCAGTTCTCAGATCCCGGATTTCCGCCTTTGGAAATTCCAAAACACCTTCTGATGTGGTCTGGCCAACCATTACAGACTGATTGAGTATGATTGCAAGGAAGAATATTCCGACACTGATAATAAATCCCATCAGAACAATCCACTGCCCTTTTTCATCTAATCTCTCCATATCAAAACCTCCAGTCTTTCAACAGTGTCTGCTCCGTCCCAGTTTGTGCTCACATATCTCCCGCAGCGCACAGCAGGGTTTCTTCCGAAATTATCGCCATTATTTGCAAATTCTGTCGGTATGACATCTCCTCCACTGACTGAATAAATGGCTGAGCTGTATCGCAGCGAGTCTACCTGTGCTGTAGACCCTGTATTTTTTCTTAAGTAGTCAGTAAAGGCAAGATCAAATTCCGATCTGGCAGCCTCATTTTTTGTCGGCCTGTCGGGACTTGCGTTATACACTATTGATACAAGCCTGTTTTCACCATCGGATGTATCTTTGGTGTCCATCATTAAAAGAGCGTCATTTCCAAGCTGCTGAAGCTGCATATCTGATATGTGGGCATCTCCGGGTGTAAAAACCATCCCTGTTCCTAAAACCAGGTATGCGGATGCAATCATGATCAAAGCGGCAGTTAAACCTTCGATTGTAAAAAGCTGGCCGGAATCAGAGAGGCTTACCATATACATACCTCCATAACTCCGTCTGTTAGGTATGGTTTGTTTACATACGGTGAATCATAAGAGTATGGGATGTCGGCTGATATCGCCGTATTTGTTCCGTTGAAATTAAATTCGTAAGTGAAATTGAATGCCAGATTTGGCAGCGGCGCTGCTCCGGACGTGAACATATTGCCTGGAAATAGTGTAAATTCTATCTGTGATTTATCAAGCATGTCAATATCATCATCCATTGTATGGTATTCCCCGTCAACAGAGTAGATGTATGTGGCGTTGTCAAATACCGAATACGGCATATTTACTTCTTCTCCGAAATTTATGAATCTGGCTTTTGTAAGGACTACCGAGTCAATTTCTGATACATTCAGGCTCTGGCTGAAATTGTTGATTCTGAATACCAGCGGTTCGTTCTTCGGATCAATTCTGTAGGCAGGAGACATTGATTTGTCATCCAGTTCATCAGAATCAAGAGCAAATGAGATTCCGTTATCATAGCTGAATGGTCCTGGTCCGATCTCTGTAATCTCTATTGTATTGTTGAAATCCCCGCAGGGAAGATCTGCACTGCCGGAGTGCTTGATCTTCACAAGTCTTTTCATATATCCGTATCTTGACTGCGGAACAGGTTCTCCTGCGTAAAGGGTCTCAGAGGAATCCTCTTTTAATGATATATTAAATGAATACTGAAAATCTCCGAATATTACCTTGTCTTTGTAATCCTCATTCGTAAAGCTGAAACCAGTTATCCTGCTAAAAAATTTGTCAATTTTAGGCTTTGATAAAATATTAGGTGTTTCTGATGATACGCAAAGCCCGAGTCTTTCTATCTGATCCCTGTGTGTGTAATCAATCTGTTCCCATGGAGTTTCAGGGTCAGAAGGCCATCCGGGATCTTCTGCAAGTATTACAGAGGTTCTGTATGAGACGGCATCGTAATCGATGGCTTCACTCTGTAAATTTAATAAAAGGCCGGGAATCATGTTTATAACGATAATTAAGGCGATCAAAAATATTGTGAATCCTATGAGAAAATCTATAGAAAGTATCCCTGAATCATCCTTATTCATATCTCCTGGATCACTTCTCCTGTGTATGCGTTGAATTCTATCTCTTCTGTTACCTCTGAGTATTCCGGCGATATATAATAAACTCCTTCTCCAAGCATCACCGATGTTTTGCCTGTTGTGGATTTTTCAAAGAGATTATCCGTTATCTCTTTTGAATTAGAGAAGATTTCAGCCGGCATAATTATTGTGTCAATATTTATTTCCTCATCCGGCAGGGAACCCGGCCATATATCCCCCTTCCATCCGGTAATTTCTGAGTAGATAAGAGATTCATTCTCTCCGTATCTGATTCCGAGTATCCATGTGTCAGCTTTTCCCTCCCTGTCAACACCGACACCTATTATCTGAAAAATCGCAGGGGTAATTCCGCCGGTTTCGAGGTAATCTGTAATTTCATCGTTTCTTTCACCTTTTGTATCTGTTGAAAGACGGAATTTTAAGAGAGCCTCATTCAGATCAATCCTGTAGCTTTTCTCATCTGCGGACATAACTGCTTTACTATCACCTGCCAGAATATCCTCTGTTTTGCTTTGTTTGTCTGTGTCAGTGCAGGCACTTATCATGCAGAAGGCGACAATGAGAATTATATATAGGAATATATGCTTTTTCAATGAGATCACAATCCCATAAGCATCTTTTTTAGGAGGCTTATATTTCCATTATATTGGATGAATAAAATATAACTGTTGCTAATCAGAAACAGAAGGCAGATAAACAGGATTCCTGATTTTTGTTTTGCACACTGTTCTATTGATCCCGAAAAAAAAGTTTTTTTATAAATCTATGGGCTGAAATCAGTCGAGACTGTGAATAGTAAGTCCTGAAAGAAGTTTAGGCTCAAACCATGTGGACTTGGGCGGCATAATCTCTCCCTCGTCTGCAATTTTCAGCACTGTCTCAACTTTTACAGGCTGCATGGAAAAAGCAGCTGCATATGAACCGCTGTTAACCCGTGTTTCAAGATCCAAAAGGGGTCTTGACCCGCCAAGATATTCAAGCCGCGGATCACCTCTTGGATCTGTTATTCCAAGCATATCTTCCATAACTATTTTCTGGACGACAGATACATCAAGGGATCCTATTGTGTCTTTTGGGTCTTTTACAGGGCATGAGAGTTCATACCATTTTTTATCTATATACATGTGGAATACATGAAGCGGTCTTTCAGACTCTTTTAATGGCGGAATCTTAAATACGGTATCATCTATCTCTCCGTAGGGCCTGACATCAAACCTCTCTGAAAGCGCTTTTAAAAACGATTCCTTTGTAAAATCGCCAAGGTCTGTTACAAGGCGGGAGTATCCGTGAATCTTTACTCTGTTCTCTGCAAAGATGACTGCCATAAATCTCTCTGCCTCTTCTGTAATTCTGCCTTCTTCTCTTCGTTTTTGGGCAACATTTACTGAGGATTTGGCACGGTGATGGCCGTCTGCAATATAGAGAGCATCCACTTCTTCAAACATATCTATGAGCCTTGAGATCTCCAGACTGTCTGTAACTCTGAAAACCTCGTGCACAACGCCATTTTCTGTTTTTGCAAGACCGTCCGGATTTCTCTGTGGTACCAGTGATTCAATATATGAAAAAATTCCGTTGATGTCACGGTAAAGGAGAACAACAAGACCTGTGTTTGCATTTGTAGTGTCAATGTGTGTTGTTCTGTCCTCTTCCTTGTCATACCGTGTCAGTTCATGCCGTTTTATTTTATTCTCTTCGTAGTCTTTTACAGAAACATTGGCCACAAATCCTGTGTATATGCTTCCGCCCTGTTTTACGCGGTAAAGGTATATTCCGGGTTTGTCATCTTTTTCTAACAGGCCCTTTTTTATCATATCCTCAAGATTCTTCTTTGCAGTTTCGTATACCAGAGGATCTTTCGGGTCGATACCCGCTATAGTTGATTCTGAGCGAATAACCTTCATGAAACTGAGAGGATTTGCTTCTATGCATTCGCGTGCCTCTTCAGTGCTTACAACATCGTAGGGGACTGATGCTATCTCTGCTGCTTTTTCAGGCTTTGGCCGTATGGCCGGGAAACTGAATATTTTTACCATTTTCTTTTTACCTTCTTTTCCTGCAGTTTTTTTATTAATTTATTTTAACAGTTTATATGAGCTGTTTTCCGGATGTAATTTTAATTTTCAGGCGTTTTTTTATTCCATTTTATAGTGATCAATCACGAAGTGATTTTCCTGATAAATCGTGTAATTATTTGTAATAAGATATGATATGAGTATCCGATGCCCCCACTTTTCAACAGCATTTTTCCGATATATTGAACTTAAAAAAGGACAGATGTATGAAGGAAACAATGGCTAATTCCGGGAATTAAATGAAAGAAGATAGTATTCAGATAAGACGTGCAAAAAAAGCCGATATCTGTCAGATTGTTGGAATTGAAAAGGAGCTCTTCAATGATCCATGGGAGGAGTCTGCCTTTGTCGATGCACTTTTTTACTACTCCGGAACTTTTTTCGTTGCCGAAAAGGACTCAAAAATCATAGGATTTGTTACTGCCGGTATGGAGGATACCGGCGAATCTGTTTACGGGCATATCATGAATATTGCTGTAACACCTGAATGCAGATGCAGGGGCGTTGGCAGCAGTATCCTTCAGAGGATTGAATATGAATGCCTTGTTTTAGGTGCAGACGGAATTCAGCTTGAGGTGAGGGTTTCAAACAAAGAGGCACAGAGATTCTATCAGAAAATGGGATATTCCCAGGTTTTTCTAATCGGGAATTATTACGGGGACGGCGAGGATGCTGTTTTAATGGTAAAATGGTTTTAATCTTCTTTTGATAAGGGTTATATCTCTGCCTTATGTCCGGAATAATGAAGGGATTTTATACAAATTTGGACTTCTGGCTTTTAATCTGAATCAAAATTTTCCCTTTAATTCTTCCGGATATTCAAATGTTTTTAATATCCGCTCTTTATGTGCTATTTGGATATGGTGATTCTAATTTTTTTATTCCGGACAAATCCGGCAGATATCTTCCTCACTTTTTTGGTGATTTAGTGCATTACTAAAGAAGCCTTTTGATTTTAGAAGACTGAATTATTAGTAACACACTTTTTAGTTTTAGTATTATTATATATATTTGTTTTGAAACATTTTCACACAGAATTTGATAATTCATACACTGTTTTTGGCATCCGGAAACTCTGATTAAAAATTATATCTTAAAAGTCATTTTTTGAATAAATTTTAAAGAAACTGCATGAAAACCACGAAAAAAAGATACTTTTTGATTTAAAAAAATTTGGAGTATATTTCTAAGATCTGAACCGGTTTATCTTCCAAGCTGTTTATGGGCTCTTGCAAGGTGGCCTGCACCAAGTGCACCTATTAATGAGAGTTCTCCTGCCAGAACAGCTGATGCAATTATTTCGGCAAGTTTTCTGGAATTTGCACCGGAAGGCTCTCCTCCGCCTGCACATCCGAGAAGTTCCAAGCATTCTCTTTGTGTTTCAAGTCCTGTTCCGCCGCCAACTGTTCCGACCTGAAGTGAAGGTAGTGTTACTGCAACATAAACACCGCCTTCCATCTGATCAACAGTTGTTATGGTGTTTGAGCCTTCAACGACATGTGCCGGGTCCTGACCGCATGCAAGAAACATTGCGGCTATTACATTTGCCGCATGTGCGTTGAATCCAAGAGCGCCGGCACGTGCGGAACCTACCAGATTCTTGCGATTGTTTACCTCCATTAAGGTTTTTGCATCCGTTTTGAAAATATCCCTTATCATATCGTCGGTTAAGAAAACGCCGGCAGAGACTGTTTTTCCTCTTCCCATTATGAGATTGATAGCCGCAGGCTTTTTGTCAGTGCACATATTGCCTGAGAGTGCGACAAGGACTACACCGGTGTCAGCCGCAATTTTCTCTGCAATCTTTTCAGATGCAATGGTCACCATGTTCATCCCCATGGCATCGCCGGTGAAAAATTCGATTCTTACATAGACGTTTGTTCCGGTTAAAAAGCAGGTTATGTCTGTCATTTTGCCGTGTGAGGTTGTCTGCTCGGCAATACTTTTTAGTGTCCCTTTGTTTTCTTCAATCCAGCGTATAGTGTCAGCCGCGTGAATTACATTTTTTGCTGCAAAAACAGGAGCCCTTGTCATTCCGTCACGCTGGATTCTGACATCAGCACCGCCTGCCTTGGTAATCGCCTTGCAGCCCCTGTTTATTGATGCGACGAGTGCTCCTTCGGTTGTTGCAAGCGGAATATAATATTCATCCCTGGCATATTCGCCGTTTACTTTGAGTTTTCCTGCAACACCTAATGGAATCTGTATTGCGCCTATCATATTCTCGCAGTTTTTCAGAGCGGCCCGTTCAACCTCTATAGAATATTTCCCCGCTTTATTGAATTTTTGTCCGGTTTCCTCTTCGATATATGCTCTTCTGACCGATACTGCTTCTTCTGCCGGCAGTTCGCTTTCAAGAGCATGCATCTTTAAAGTCCCTTTTTTCAGTCTTTTTATATACTCTTTCATTGTTTAGTTATTTGTCTGATAAGATACAATATTATGACGGTTGAATGTCTGTAAAGCAGTGGGGAATTAAGGTAAACAAGTTTGATGGGGAATCAGTCCGTCAGAGACTTATAAAAGAGGGGCTTTACGATAAGAATTTAAAGCCTGTATCGGATGAAACATCACTTATATTTCCGGTTATATCAGCGGATGAATCCTCCGGTGAATATCTCTTTGAAGAGAGGGAGATAAGACGCGAACCTGCACGGCATGAATTAATCGGCGGAATTGCAATTATACAGGATGACGCCAAAGAGGAGGCAGAATATCTCTTAAAATCCCGTCCATCCATACACACTGTTCTTCATTCAGAGGGTCCTGTATCCGGTGAATACAG
>JAFGWE010000001.1 GCA_016937345.1 Methanomicrobiaceae archaeon | reverse complement strand
ATGATTTCTTGATGATTTCTTGATGATTTCTTGATGATTTCTTGATGATTTCTTGATGATTTCTTGATGATTTCTTGATGATTTCTTTCAATCAGTTATATGAATCAATATGACAAATTTTCTGATATGAAACAAGACGGAGCGGGTGATCCGGCAGGAGACTGTTCAAAAACCATATTCTCACTCCGCCCGGAAACAACAGAAATGGTTGAAGACTTAATCATGGAATGGAGCGGGCATTACAAACCGGATTCCCTGTGGAAGAAATTCCTTTCAGAAAAGATGACTTATCAGACGTTTTATGATATTATCAGACAACTTCTAAAGTCAAACCGGATTGCGACTGACAAAGAAGGCCGTTTGGGATGGATCTTCGAAACCGATCTGTACGAAAATTATCAAAGAAAACCTGAACTAAGGATCAGATGATCAATTTTTTTTTGATTATTTCTCCTTCACAACTAACCCGGGCGGTCAGCCTTTCCAATATCGTTTTGGGGAATGGCAGATAATAATGAATATAACAGACGGGTCCGGGCATGAGCAATACAAATAATAAACACAATAAAAACAATATCGACATTATCTGCAACTCCGAAGAGAAGACTCAAATTTCATCCGACATCCTGACAACCAATTTTGAAACACTCGCAAGGGCAAAGGGAGGAATCCCAAAACTTCGTGAGACAATACTCCGGCTTGCAGTTCAGGGCTGTCTAGTCCCGCAGGACCCTGAAGACGAACCGGCATCGGTTCTCCTGGAGAAGATAGCTACGGAGAAGGCGGGACTCGTCAAAGAAGGAAAGATAAAGGCTCAAAAAAGAGAGAAGGCATTAATTTTAGATCCAGCAATTGGAGTTTTACCTCAAGGTTGGAATAAATGTTTATTGTGTGATGTAATTGAGCTAATAAATGGAAGAGCCTATAAAAGATCAGAATTATTGGATGAAGGAACACCAATTATTCGGATACAAAACCTCAATAAAGGCGATTCGTGGTATTATTCTGATCTAAATTTGCCGGAAAAAAACTATTGCGAGAAGGGAGATTTGCTATTTGCTTGGTCAGCAACTTTTGGACCGTATATTTGGGATGGACCGAAGGCAATATATCATTATCACATATGGAAACTGGTTCTTCAAGATGCTATAGATAAGAGATATGCTTTCTACTTATTACAACACCTAACTGAAAAAGTCAAGTCAAAATCACACGGACTTGCTATGCTTCATATGACAAAGTCAAACATGGAACATGTAGAAATCTCTCTCCCCCCACTCGCAGAACAGCACCGCATTGTCGAAAGGGTGGACACCCTCATGAAACTCTGCGACAAACTCGAAGCCCGGCAGAAAACCGAATCAGAGACACGGGGTGCGCTTCTCTTATCATCACTAAACTGCCTTCTGGAAGCAAAGGACGCTGCCGGTGCTGATACCGCACGGGAGATTTTGAAATCCAATTTTGACACACTCTTTGATGATAAAGAAAGCATTGCGGAGATGCGAAAAGCGATTTTGCAGCTTGCTGTTCAGGGCAGGCTTGCCCCGCAGAATCCTGATGATGAGCCGGCAGCGGTTCTTCTGGAGAAGATTCAGGCCGAAAAGACCCGGCTTGTTAAAGAAGGGAAGATTAAAAAGCAGAAGGATTTGCCGCCGGTTTCTCCTGAGGAAGTGCCGTATGAGCTTCCTGAGGGGTGGATTTGGACGAGGTTTGGAGACATTATTCAAAAAATCCAAAGTGGAGGTACTCCAAGTAAAATTAATCCTCAATATTGGGATGGCGACATTTTTTGGGCAAGTGTAAAAGATCTAAAATCTTCCAAATATTTGAACTCAACTCAGGATAAAATTACAAAAAAAGCCATAGATGAAAGTAAATCAAAGATTATTCCTGCTAATAATTTGATAATCTGTGTAAGAATGGGATTGGGAAAAATTGCAATAAATCAAATAGATGTTGCCATAAATCAGGATTTAAAAGGCGTGGAATTATTCAAGAATATTGATATTAATTACGTTTACAACTTTTTTACAAGTTCCACAATCGAAGGATCAGGAATGACAGTAAAAGGGATAAAACAAGATGAGTTATTAAATATGTTTTTTCCCCTCCCACCACTCGCCGAACAGCACCGCATAGTAGAAAGGGTGGACACTCTTATGAAACTCTGCGACGAACTCGAAGAGCGGGTTTTGGCAAAAGAGAACGCGGCAGAGAGGCTTTTGTTATCAGTCTGCGACGGGATTTGCGTGTGAAAAACATAATAATAACTCTCTTTTTTTTAATTCAACTAAATTCAACCAAAACCGTCCCGGAAGATAATTACTATAAAAAACTGTAAATCTTACATAAATTTACAGTTTTTTACAGAAAGTATATACACAGGCGCAGATATAATATCTGTAAATCTTACACAAATTTACAGATATTTACAGCTGATATATTATGAAAATTCCAGAGAAGGCCCCGGGATTATGGACACAGGCGGATGACGATAAAAAAGAATTTTCCAAAATTCTTAATATCCTTAATAACAGGGAACCCGGTCATGAAGAGATTCAGGACATTATTAAAAAATACAATGATTCAGAATATATCCACTGGGATGACTTCAAACGCAAAAAAAATATCCCATATGACCTGAAGGCACTATGGTATGTTCTGAAAACATACAGATCAACAGCCAATGAAATCCCCCTGAAAATAGGAGATGAATACTTCAGATACACACTTCTTAAAAAATTTCAGCAGGGTCTGCATTATCTTGATATCAATTCTCCGGGAGATCTTGATTTCATCAATGAAATGCCGGATGAAAGGGCAAAAACACAGTACCTTAGGGAATCCCTCGAACAGGAGGCTATTTATTCAAGTCAGCTCGAAGGAGCCGCCACTACAAGAGCAGTTGCAACAAAACTCCTCAGGGAAAATAAAAAACCAAAAAACCGCTCAGAGCAGATGATTGTCAACAATTATCACACAATAAAAGATTTAAAAGATATAAAAAACGAACCGCTCACACCCGGACTGATCCTGAGAATTCACAGAGATATAACCACAAATACACTTGATTCAAAAGAAGATGAGGAAAACTTCCGAAATTCTGATGAGATCGAAGTAAGAGATAAAAGAGACCATAATATCACATATCACAAGCCCCCGGGATATGGGAAAGTTCCGGAAATGATAGAAGATCTGTGCAAATTTGCAAACGATGAGGAATTTGTTCACCCGATTGTAAAAGCTATCATTATCCACTTCCTGATTGGCTATATTCACCCCTTCAATGACGGAAACGGAAGAACTGCAAGGGCACTTTTCTACTGGTATGCACTGAAGAAAGGATATGAACTATTTGAGTACCTCTCAATTTCAAAAATATTCCTCGATTCGCCCGCCAGATATACAAGGGCATTTCTCCTGACAGAAACCGATGAAAATGACATGACATATTTCATCGATTTTAACCTGAAAATAATCACCAAATCAATGGATAATTTGACGGATTACATTGCCGAAAAACAGAAAGAACAAAAGGATGCACTTCTGATGGCCGAAAAAAATCCAGTACTTTCCTTCAGGGAAGCTCAGATTTTAAAGGATATGATATCAAAACCGGACAAGTATTTCTCAGTTAGTGAAGTTGCAGGAAAATACAAGACTGCCCTTCAGACCGCAAGAAAAGATCTGCAGAAACTTGAATCACTGGGTTACATAAGGATAAGGGCTGATAAGAACCGTCAGTTATTCATACTGATAAATAAGGACAGGTAACATACAAAAATATCCAAAATATGCAATCTAAAAAAGATATAATTAAATTTTTAAAATCCCTCACTCACTCTTCCATTCCGGTTTTTTAAACCTTGAGAATAAAAGCGGAATTGAAATTATTACAATCATGCCTGTGAGCATCCCTGCCGCATACAGGTACTCCTGACCGGGTGAGATATTATCAGGCTCCATAAATGTGACAAGCTCAATAAAAATGATAGTAATAATCCCGACTGCGCCCGCAATAAAGAACAATACCTTCTTTTTAACAGAACTATAGCCGTTTGACTCAAAAAGCCGGTCTCTTATCTTAAATGCCGATAATATGAGAATTAAGTATGCCACCAGATAGATATGTGTCAGAAGTGAGAGCATAGCCCAGTATGCAGAGTTTAAACCCGGAATTAAAGTAAATAACAGACAGAAAACCGTAACAGCCGATGCCTGAACAATAAGTGTATGTGAAGGAATTTTGTTTTCGTTTATGTACTGCATAAAAGGCGGAAGCGAACCGTTCTTTGCCGTAAGCGTAAGCCCCCTTGCCGGTGCAAGAATCCAGGAATTAATCTCCCCGACTGTGCCAAACATTATGAGAATTATAACAGCAATCAGAATCCACCCTGCCGAAAACTGATTGAAGAGGATAAATAAAGTCTGCAGAAGTCCGTTCACAAGGCTTATTTCACCTGCGGGAATCACAGCCGCAATCGAGAGCGAACACAGGATATTTACTGCAACACACATAAGACCCCCGATGATTATTATCGGCAGGTAGTTCCTCTTCGGATTCTTCAGATTTCCAAGGTGTGCAGCGGATGCCTCTATCCCAAAGAAAGGATTTACAAAGGCCGCAATCATCGAGAGTGCTGCAACAGATGAGAGGTCCGGAACAATATTTTCGGCCGTAAATGCAAAACTTATCGCAGGGATTCCGCCTGCAAAGAGATTCGCCAGTGCTGATATTATTATTACAAATGCAGGAATTAAAACTCCGGCCATAAAACAGACTGTACTGATTCTTGCCGAAACTTTCAGCCCTCTCATGCTTATAAGCGTTGCAGACCAGAAAAAGAGAAGCGACACTGCAAGTATGTAAATCCTGTTCTCAGAGAGCTGCGGTGCAAAACAATATGCTATTGCACCCGATATGAAGCTTAAAAGAAGGACTGAGACGATTATTAAATGCATCCACTGGATAAAAATCGCAGTAAAACCCCATTTCTCGCCAAAAGCCTCCTTAACCCATGCATAAAGACCGCCTTCAACAGGAAATGCCTCTCCGAACATCTTTAAAATCAGGGTTAAAGGGAGAAGAAAACCGATTGTTGTCACAGAAAAATAGAAGAGAATATTCATCCCCGATATCGCCTGTGAAGGAAGGCTCCTTAAACTTATCAGTATTGAGGCAGTAATCATCGCAAAAGCAAAAGGTCCAAGAAGATATTTACGGCCTGTTTCAGTCATTATCTCTGTTTTACTATTTTAACCGCATTAAATCATCCTGTTTAAATCTTATAAGATACCGGATTTCGCCTGATGTCTCTGACAGAAAATTCAGGATTTATCCATCCCCCCGCAAACAATATCACTCCCTGCACCAATCATTCAGTTACAGTGATTTAATGAGAAGATTATCGGATAAAATAAAAATTATTTCAGCAATCTTTTTTATTCTTGCAATAACTGCCGCATCAGGCTGTGTGCAGAGTGCGGATAAAACAACCGCAGGCAGCAATACAGACAATACCGGTTTTGTACCGGGACAGGGAAAACCAGGTTCCGGAATGGGGCCCGGAGCCGGTGCAGGGCCGTCATTTCAGGCAGGATATTATGACAATAATATGACAGGAAACCTGACACAGGAACTTGCAGCATTTCCTGTAGGGGTGCTGACCGAAAAAGAGACTGCTGACATCCTTTACATGGCAGAAGAAGAGAAGCTTGCACGCGATTCCTATCTTATGTACTTTGATGTCTGGGGCCTCAAAGTCTTTATGAACATTGCAGGTTCAGAACAGATGCACATGGATTCAATGCAGCTGTTAATCGACAGATACGGACTGGAAAACCCTGTTAAAGAGATAAGAGGCGAATTTACAGACGCAGGTCTTCAGGCAATGTACAACAGTCTCATATCTTCAGGAACCAGGTCCTCGACACAGGCTCTAAACAACTCTGTCCTTATTGAAGAGACCGATATAAATGATCTGGAGAATGCAATCGCTGATACTGACAAACCTGATCTTATACTTGTATACAATAATCTGCTTGACGGATCAAAAAGGCACCTTGATTCATTCATATGGAATCTGGAGGGGGTCAGCCCTTACATGGAGCCGGGTCCTGTAATACTTTTGCCTGATGAAGACAACAATACGTCATTATCCTGATCCCTGAATTAAAAAATAACCTAACCCCCATTTTTTTAACCAGCCACACTGTTTACCCTTCATCCAAAATAAGCATAAACCAATAAAACCAAATAATGTACTTAAATTCCGAAAAAGCCGCAGGGCCTGTTTATACATCTGATATAAAAAATGAACCGGCAGTGGCTTTTTCAGGTGATAACTAATAAAAACCGCAAAAAAGACAAAATAAGAGCATAATCGTGATAGCAGAATTTGACGGGGAATGGATAACCCTTGGAGAAGAGGGACTTATACTCTATGAACAGGGAGGATACGGAAGACCTTCAGGCAAAAGTCTTAAACTCACTCCCGAAGAGGCACTGTATCTTGCAGACAGAGGAAAAATTGAAGTAAAAGGACATTCATTTGACAGCATTTTAACAGAATTTGTTGAAAAATCCGAATTTCTGCGAAAGTTTCTGGTCTACCGTGACATCCGTGAGAGAGGATTTGTCATACAGTCGGGGCCGCATGATTTCAGGGTTTTCAAACGAGGTCAGAAGCCGGGCAAAGGAACGTCATTTTACATGATGAGAGTTCTTTCCGAACGTGATCTTGTTGATTTTGTAAAGATTATTGAAGAGACAATGAGTGCACGCAATATGCGAAAGCAGTTTTTGCTGGCAGTCGTTGACGACGAGGATGAGATCACATACTACGAAATAAAAACAAATGACCCTCCGGTTGGAACACTGGAGTTCACAGCCGAAAAGACAACCGGACTGGCATATGGAAATGCCGTAATAATCCCCGCGTCACCGGACTCTGAGTTTGAATCCGCTCTTTTCGGAACAAGGTTTGACAAAGAGCGCCTTATGCTCTCATCTCTTGAGGCCCTATATTTAATGGACAAAGGTCTTCTTGAAATAAAAGGCGGCATAACACCGGATGAATTTTACAGGCGTGTTGAAGACGGCGATCACGAACTCAGACAAAAGCTGAGAGCTTACTCACACCTCAGGGACCTAAAAAACATTCCCCGGACAGCATACAAATTTGGACATCATTTCAGGGTTTATTCCGGAGGAAAACAGCACTCCGAACTTCTTGTGCATGCAATATCAGAAGGTGAAACCATGCCGATGAGTGTAATATCCCGCTCGGTCAGGCTTTCCCACAGCGTTCGCAAGAAGATGCTTTTTGCCTGTGTAAAAAAAGACTCTATAGAGTACATCGAATTTGCAAGAATAAAATTATAAAAATATCAGTTGGAAGAGAAGATGCAATCCGAAATAAATCCATGGTCAAACAGTCAGAATATTGATACAGATAAACTTTTCAGGGAATTTGGAATTGAACCGGCATTTCCGGTTATAAAAAGTCTGAAAAATCCTCCTGCATTCTTCAGAAGAGGAATTGTGTCAGGACAGAGAGACTACGCCCCGATTGCCGATGCAATAGAGAACAAAAAGAAGTTCTATGTGATGACCGGATTTATGCCGTCAGGACACCCGCATCTCGGTCATCTCATGGTCATGAAAGAGGTCGCATGGCACACACAGATGGGTGGAACAGGATACATATCGGTTGCAGACAGAGAAGCCCATGCAGTCAGGGGGATATCGTGGGAGAAGTGCAAAAGTTTTGGAAAGGAATACTTAAAATGCCTTTATGCACTAGGATTCACCGGGAATACATATTACCAGAGCGAGAACAACGCCTTAAAGGATCTGGCATTTGAGGGTGCAATAAAGATAAACTTCTCCGAGCTTTCGGCGATCTATGGATTCGGACAGGATACTGCGCTTGCACACGCAATGAGCGTTGCAACCCAGGTCGCAGACATTCTCTATCCACAGACAGAGGAAGGGCCGGCACCCACAGTAGTCCCCGTAGGAATCGACCAGGATCCGCATATCAGGCTCACACGTGATGTAGCAAACAAAATGCGCATGTTTACGCTACTAAAAACCCCTTTTGGAGTCAGCATACGCTCAAAGAATGCTCCGTCAGAGGCTATGGACAGTGTCGAGAAGGCATTTTCAGGATGTAAAAGATACGAAGGTCATATTGACGTATCTGGCATGGATATCGCGGCCGTGGACTCCATTGTAAGAAAAATAGAGACTGAATGCGGCGGTTACGGATTCTTTTTGCCGGCCGCGACATATCATACATTCCTCCAGGGTCTGCAGGGCGGAAAGATGTCGTCAAGTGTTCCTGACAGTCTCTTTAAGTTTGATGAGCCTGAAAAGGATATTAAAAAGAAGATAATGGGCGCTCTCACAGGCGGCAGGATGACCCTTGAAGAGCAGAAAAAACTCGGCGGAGAGCCTGAAAAATGTTCAGTCTATCTCTTAAACCTCTTTCACACACTCGATGACGATTCCGAAGTACAGGAGATGTGCAGGGCATGCAGGGCAGGGGAGCTCATGTGCGGAGCCTGCAAGAAAGAGACTTTTGAGAGAGTCAGGGAATTTTTAAAGGATTTCAACGAAAAGATGGACGAGGTATCACATCTGGTGGAGGAGTGAGCAGAAGTGGAGTTAACATACAACGAGAAGAGGCTGCTTGCGGTTTTAAAACCGTTAAAGGACGCAGAAACAGCAAAACAACAGGCACTTGCGCCGATAAACAGCACTGTAAATGATATAATAGAGCTTAGAAATTCAGGCATGAACCCGCTGCGTGATGTCTTAAAAGTACTTGAGGATACCAAAAACATCGCCATAAACCCGATAAGAAAGGCACTTATACTCTTTGAAGAGGCAGCAGAGGATGCACTCGGCCCAATAAGCCACATGGACAGACCAGGCGTCTCCTACCTCGCAAGAATAATGGACACTCCGGAAGAGGCAGTGGTTCAGTATGCAGGCCTCCTGCAGACCAGAGGTCTTTGCGAGCTCCATAAAAAAGTCACAGTATCATATAATCTTACAGAAGAGGGGAAAAAATATGCAGAATCCGGCCTTCCTGAAAGAGTCCTTTTCGAATCCTTTGAGAGTTCAATACCAATAAAAGATCTTCAGGCACATCCGCAGGCAAAACTCGGCATCGGCTGGCTCAGGAAGAAGGGCTGGATTGAAATCAAAGACGGAGTCGTTGAGAAGGTCTCCCATGCACCAGTGGGTGATGACGAGACTGCACTTAAAAATCCGGAAGTAAAAAGTGCCGGCACAGAGGAGCTTTTAAAAAGAAAGCTCATCGAAGAGAGGGAAACAACCGAATTCTGGGTCGAGATCACAACCGAAGGCGAGATGCTTGTTGAAACAGGCCTTGACCTGAGAATGGAAGTAAAAACCCTGACATCCGAACAGATTAGATCGGGTGAGTGGACCGGACTTAAACTTCGCAAATACAATGTAAAAACTCCTCCAAAACGTATCTTTGCGGGAAAGAAGCATCCATACCAGAATCTTATAGACGAGATGAGAGAGATCTTAATCAGCATGGGCTTTACCGAGATGTACGGCGGAATTATTCAAAGCTCATTCTGGAACTTCGATGCACTCTTTCAGCCGCAGGATCACCCGGCACGTGAGATGCAGGATACATTTTTCCTTGATATGACAGAGGAGCTTCCTGAAAATTTTGAGGCCGTAAGGGATATTCATGAGTTCGGCGGCAGCACCTCATCAACAGGCTGGGGAGGAAAATGGAAGGAGGATAAGGCAAAACAGTGCGTATTAAGGACGCACACAACAAGCCTTTCCATCCAGTATCTTAAAGACCACCCGGATGAGGCATTAAAAGTCTTCTGCATCGGACGTGTCTACCGCCGTGAGGCGATTGATCCCACACACACTCCCGAGTTTGAGCAGCTCGAGGGTATAGTAATGGACAGCGATGTTTCATTCCGGCACTTAATGGGATTTTTAAAGGAATTTTATCACAGAATGGGCTTTGAAAACGTAAGATTCCGTCCGGCATACTTCCCGTACACCGAGCCTTCTGTTGAACCAGAGGTTTATGTGGAAGGCCTTGGGTGGGTAGAACTCGGCGGCGCCGGAATTTTCCGTGAGGAGGTCACAGCACCATGGGGTGTAAAGTATCCCGTTCTTGCATGGGGTCTCGGGGTTTCACGTGTTGCTATGCTTAAAATGGGCTTAAAAGACCTAAGGCAGCTTTATAAGAGTGATGTTGACTGGGTGAGAGAAACCCCTCTTTATAGATCAGAGGAGGACTGAAAATGGCAATTATAACACTGCCCTACAAATATCTTGAGCTTCTTACAGGAGTTCCAAAAGAGATCTTAATTGAGAGACTTCCGATGATTGCTGCAGATATCGAAAGATATGAAGATGATCATTTCGATGTTGAATTCTTCCCTGACAGACCTGATATGTTCTCAACCGAAGGTGTATCACGTGCAATGAGAGGATTTCTGGGAATTGAAACAGGCCTTTGCGAATATTTTGTTGAGGACTCGGGAATTTCATTCTCTGTAGATGATAAATTAAAGAATATCAGACCGGTTCTTGGCTCAGCGGTCATAAGAGGTCTGAAATTTACCGAAGAATCAATCCAGAGCTTAATGGGTCTTCAGGAGGCCCTTCACTGGGCTGTCGGACGCGGAAGGGGAAAAGTGGCAATAGGTGTACACGATATCGACAAGGTAAAGCCACCATTTTCATATATTGCTTCAGAAAGAAGCAGAAAATTTATTCCTCTTGATTTCGACTGCAAAATGACGATGGACGAGATTTTAACAGAGCACCCGAAAGGACGCGATTATGCACATCTTGTTAGTGAATTTGAAAGATTCCCGCTGATTGTGGACGCAGAAGACAATGTCCTGTCATTCCCGCCGATTATTAACGGAGAACTCACAAAAGTAACAACAGATACCAAAAACATTCTTTTAGACTGCACAGGAACGGATGAAAAGGCTGTCATGGTTGCGGTAAACATCATCTGCACGGCACTTGCAGAGGCAGGCGGAATCATACAAAGTGTGGAGGTAAACGGCACTGCAATGCCTTCACTAAAACCTTCAGAGCGGACTGTCAGCGTTTCAGAATGCAACCGTCTTTTAGGCTTTGACTTATCTCCCAGAGAGATGGCAGAAATGCTTGAGCGGATGCGGTTTGGTGCAGAGCCGGATGGGGATGATAAACTCAGTGTCCAGATTCCATGCTACCGTGCCGATATCATGCATGACTGGGACGTCTTTGAGGATGTTGCAATTGCCTATGGATTTGACAATCTCAAAGCAGAACTGCCTGACACATTCACAATCGGAAAGGCGCATCCGCTGCAGAAGAACATGAGTGCTGTCAGAAGCATCCTTTCAGGCCTTGGATTTCTTGAGATGATGCCATTTACACTTTCAAATGAGAGAGTAATGTACAAATTGATGCAAAGAGAGGTTCCTGATTATGTTCTGCCCGTCCTTCACCCGATCTCTGAAGAGCAGACCGTTGTAAGGACAGATATTCTGCCTTTGATGATGGAAACCCTCAAAATAAACCAGCACAGGGAACTTCCGCAGCGTCTTTTTGCAACCGGAGACGTAATCCACGGAAAAGAGACATTCCAGAAAGTATCAGGAGTCTGCATGCACACCGATGCTGACTTCTCAGAGATTTATGCATTCTTTGACGCTTTTATGCACGAACTCGGGATTGAATATGATGTCAGGGAGTCTGAGGACGGGGCATTTATTGAGGGCAGAAGGGCGGATGTATTTGTAAACGATAGGCTTGCAGGGGCATTCGGTGAAATCCACCCGCAGGTGATCTTAAACTTTGATATGGATCAGCCGATATGCGGTTTTGAACTTGATCTAAGGGTTCTTCAAACCCCTGAAGAATAATTTTTTCCCAAATATATTCCCCAAAAGAAGTATTTTTACGAATCTGACTGCGGATTTTTCATTCGATGTCAGATTTAAAAGAATAATGCTTTATGCAAAAAAAATCCATTCTGATTGATTGATATGAATCAAAGACTGGTCTGGTTTTCAATTTTAGCTATAGCGATAACATTTGCATTATTTTCTCCCGTTAATGCCGCAGATAATGCAACTGTCCCTGAATATGGTTTTCTGACCGTAACATCCGATCCCACAGGTGCAGATGTCAAAATTGACGGCATTAATCTCGGAACAACGCCTTTAATGGGGCACGAGCTTACTGCAGGCACACACACTGTTCTTGTATCTAAGGCAGGATACAAGGACAAGTCTGAGAGTGTTACTCTTGCAGCTGCTGAACAAAAAGCAGTTTCACTGACACTTGAACCTGTTGCAACGCCAACACCGACACAGACAGCAACACCTACTCCGACTCCGACTAAAACAGAGACACCAACACCAACTCAGACAGCAACACCTACCCCGACTCCGACTAAAACAGAAACACCAACACCAACTCAGACAGCAACTCCTACCCCGACTCCGACTAAAACAGAGACACCAACACCAACTCAGACAGCAACTCCTACTCCGACACCCACCAGGACACAGACACCTGCCCCCGGAATCGGCTGGTACAACGTAAACTGCAATATTGACGGAGCTTCAGTCTATTTTGACGGCAAATACATGGGAGTTACAACAGGCGGACTGCTCTCAGTATCATGGAGCACAGGAACAACACCGTATTCAAAGGTTTCCGTTCAGAAACAGGGATATGTAACAGCAACACAGAGTCTTCCCCCTGCACCTTCCGCAGGACAGACAGTGAATGTCTATGTGACACTTCAGGCAGAACAAACATCAGGAGGACAGCTTACAGTGAATACAAATCCTTCAGGTGCAAATCTCTATGTCGATAAAATCCTTAAGGGAACAACTCCGCTGACTATTACAATTTCGCAGGGAAACCACTATCTCGATCTTGCAATGAGCGGATACAACCAGGTTACCGACAATGTCGTCATAAATAACGGACAGAGTATTACAAGATACTATACACTGCAAAAAACAGCAAGCTACGGCACTCTTGCAGTCACCTCAAATCCCACAGGTGCAGAGGTATACGTTGACAACATATATCAGGGCAGAGCTCCTGTTACACTCAAAAATACGGCTGCAGGAAGCCACAATGTAAGGGTCAGCGCACCGGGATATTATGACTGGGTGAATAATGCAAATGTTGTGCCAAACTCAGTTGCAACCGTCCAGGCAAACCTAATCCCGCTTCCCGGACAGAACATCGGCCGCATCCACGTATCATCAGTGCCCGGAGAGGCCGAGGTTTACTTAAACGGCAAATACATGGGAGTTACAGGAGAGTCAGGCGCAGCTGAAAGTTATGTTCTTGCTGTAAATCCGGGAACATACAAGGTTTCTGTTGAAAAAACCGGATACCGTGACTATGAGACTACAGTTTCTGTTGCCGCCGGACAGGACTTAAGCGTCCATGCCGAACTTGTATTCATAAACCAGCCACTTACAGGCTCGGTTTATATAAGCACCCAGCCTTCAGGCGCGAATGCATATATTGACAATGTATACAAGGGAATTACAGCACTTACAATACCCGGCATCCCAACAGGAGAGCATGAAGTTGTGCTAAGGCTCTCCGGATACGAGGATTCAACAGGAACGGTAACAGTCACTGCCGGCGGTACTGCAACTGTTGCAGTCGATATGTCAAAGGCAACCGAACCGAAGAAGTCTCCCGGATTCGGATTTACTGCAGCAGTTTTAGGTATTATGGCAATCATGGTCTTCTTAAGGCACAAAAATAACCAATAACTTTTTTCAACTCCAAAATCACCAGAATTCCTGCGGTTATAGTCCATTTGAGAATATTTTGTCAAATAGGGGGCGTCAGGAAAAAGAGAATTACTTTCGCACCGCACATGGCAAGTCTGTTTATATCCGGGATTTCAACCATTATGATGTCGGCATGCAAAAATGCATGATCCGGCAAAAGACGACGAAAAAGTAGGTTAGTGAAGAAAATGGCTGATTTTATTGAAACAGGCAGCTCAAAAAGCGCCATAAGGGTTCTTGAAAACCCTATTGCAGACATTGCATCCTTTGATGCAATAATAAGCGAATTAATCGCGCAAAACCCCTTCGAATGTACTGACTATGTATCCGAAGGCCAGACAATATCGGGCATTGCAAAAAGCAGACAGTATTACACTGCAAAGATTCTCTTTGAAGATGACGACGCAAAAACGATTGGAACAGTATCTGTCAAATCCCCTGATGTCGGGGCTTTTTCTGCGACAGCAGGACAGATTATGGCTGACACAGTTCTTGCAGGACAGATTGGCGGAACACCCGTAAGGGATACTGCTCATGATGCATACTACTGCCAGTTAAAATGCCACGATGCAAACGGCGAAATCTATTATGTAACCTTCACCCGCACAAAGGTGAGGTTATCCTCCTATGAAGACGAATCAATAAGAACTAACGTCGAAACATGGGCAGACACAGTTTCAGCTCTTGCATAATAAACAGTGATGGAGACAGAGTCTTCACATGTTTTGATGATAAATCACAAAAGTGATTCCCATCAAAAAATTCTTTTAAATCCGGTTTTTTGTCTTAATGCCGGCAAAAACCCGGATTTATTCCAAGGGAGGCTGATTTTTATGGAAACATGGTCTGCAAGAGATATGATAATAGAGACAAACCGCGATGTAAAATGGATTCGTGCAGCTCTTCTTGAGATCAGGGAAAAAGAGAACGAACTTGATCTGCGAATTAGAAACCTTGAAGAGATTACAAATTCTTTTAAGAATTCAACCTTAAGGGACAGTCAGATATCCGCAGGAATGGGTGCAGGTGCCGGAGGTTTTGTCGCAGTAATAATGAAACTTCTCGGCGGATAGGGCATTAATTCTCTTTAGAGACGGGGAGAGATGCATATATTTACGATTATGGTCTAAAAATTAACATCAGAAGATAAAGCATGATAGAAATTTATCCGATAGGTGTTGTAAGATCGCCTTATAAAAACCGTGAAGATGCCCCCAGACAGGGCAGAAACAAAGAAGATGAAGAGATGGTTATTGAAATATTCAAAGAGTACGAAGAAGGACTCGGGGATTTTTCAGGAATAAGCCATCTGATTGTACTACTGTGGTTTGACAGGGCTGACCGCAAAAGAATATCTGACAAACCTCCCGGCTCCATTAATAAAAGACCTGTTTTTACCATCAGAAGCCCCAACCGTCCAAATCCTATAGGGTTTGACATCGGAAAAATTGTGAAGGTGTCCAAAAGGGAGATCACAGTTTTGGGACTTGATGCACTTGACGGCACTCCCGTAGTTGATATTAAACCATATGTACCGTCAATTGACTGCATCCCTGAAGCAACCGATATCAGAGAGAAAAAACAAGATTATTTTTAGCAGCAGATTATCTGAATTATTCAGATGAATATTATAAATATAAAAACTGTCTTTTTATTTTATCATGCGATAACATTTAGTAAACTCTCGTTGACAAATTGTATAGCAAACTGTAGAAGACGAAGTCTTCTCACGTTTGGATGAGAAATCGCAAAGTGGTTCAATAAGCATAATAATTACCGGTATCCGAAGATGAAGAGAAATACATTTTACATATCCGCATCACTGATTGGAATCTTAGTTGCCTGCATATTCTGGTGGGCTGTCATCTATGACAGGTATCCTGCAGCCCAGATCGTAACAATATCCGTTATTGCCGGAGCCGCTGCAATATACATTTTGAGACAGAAAATTGATGACACTGTGATAGTCGATGAGATGATCTCAAAAATAAATGAAAAATCCGCTATGAATACTCTTCAGGTATTATGGGTAGGATTTTTGGCGCTTACAATATCCGGTTTTACTATGGCAATGAGCATAGAAAACCCCAGAGTTAAGGAGATGATGATGCGGGGAGCTGTCTCACAGTTTATCTTCCTTGCATCAATCCTTCTCATCTATGCCTTATTCAGGATTTACTACTCCGGAAAATACGGAGGCTACGAGGAAGATGAAGAATCGGATTAAAGTGTTTCGTGCAATGAATGACCTGACACAGGAGGCACTTGCATCTGAAGTAGGGGTTACAAGGCAGACGATTCTTGCAATCGAAAAAGGAAAGTACGATCCATCCCTGGATCTGGCATTCAAAATCGCAAGGCGCTTTGAGGTCTCAATTGAGGAGATCTTCACATACGAAAGTTAGTGAAGTCATTTTTAATTGTTCTCTCAAACATTTATACCTTTAAAAAACATTCATTAATGAACACATATGTACTCGGCTCTTGAATTTTTTATCCTTTCATTCTTCATAGGATTAACAGGCGCCCTTGCACCCGGACCTACGCTTATTGCAACAATAAGAGCATCGGTTGAAAAAGGCTGGACAGCGGGTCCGCGTATATCTGCCGGACATGTTGCAATCGAAGCGTTTCTGGCTGCAATAATAATTTTCGGACTTTCGGCTTTTGCGGCTTCATATACAGATTTTATAGCGGTCTTCGGCGGAGTTGCACTGGTTTCATTTGGATGTTTAAACATTAAGGAGGGAATGTCGCCTTCATTTGGGATCAAGGGAGGCGGCGTTGCAAAAAGCCCTTTTGCCGCCGGTGTTATAACAGCCGTCACTAATCCATATTTCTGGCTGTGGTGGTTAACTATCGGCAGCGGTTTTTTGCTGGACGGAATAAAAGGAGGCATTATAATGGCTGCAGCCTTTCTTGCAGGCCACTGGTTATCAGATATATTCTGGTTGACATCGGTTTCAGCAGGCATATCACACGGAAAAAAGATTATGCCAAAGCGTGTATACGGAAAAGTTATTGCAGGGTGCGGTGTTTTTCTTGTAATATTTGGCGCATATTACATAATATCGGTAGCAGGACGTTTTTTTTAGCGCTAAAAACCTCTGCATAAATCGGGATGATGGGAAAAATCAGCTTTCCGGTTTTATTCCATACCTGTTGTGTAATACGGTTTAACCGGATTGTTAAATCCATGACTCCAAAGCATTTTATTCATATATATACGCAGCAGGATGACTATTATTCAGAGTGTTAAAGGCACAGGATAAAAAAACGGGATGAAAAACAGATCAGTCCGGAAAAGTCCTGATATCCTTTGGCATCTCAAAAAGAAAACGGCAAAACCAAAAAAAATGCATTTCGAAACCTCCTGAAAAAACCTAAAAAATCTAATTAAAACCAAAGAACCTCCAAATCATTTTAAACTCCCCCCTTAAACATGCAGACATCAAAAACCCCCCATAAAACTTTCAGGTGTCTGCAAAATTTTTTTGGATGAAGATAAACCTGTGATCCTTCATCTGCTATTCCTAAAAAAAGTAGTTTTCAGAATTTTTTTAAAACCTCCTGCTTATAATCCTGCCTGATGGTTTTATTACCAATAAAGTTTATTTTAATAATCATGTGTGGTGAAAGCCTGCCAGTTGTGCTGAGTTGCAACATGAGCATATGCTGTGTACCATGCAGAGAAACCAACACGAATTCTATAGAGATGCCCTCTAAAATACAAGGCAGTCTTTTATCATTATATTGCATTTTTGCATATTTTTTTAACTTTAGCTATTACTTTAGCTATCAGTTCTGGTTTAGACAGTAGATTTTCTGCACCAGATTGACTTTCCATAAAAATTACTCGAATTTTACAGGGAATCTTTTTGGTGCAGTGAATACTCTGTAATTTTAAAAAGTTATGATTGCAGCTAAAAATCAGAAAAAAATAAGGGAAAAATCAGGAAAATTCAAAAAAAAGGAGAGAACAAAATGAGAGGAAAAGAGATAAGACTTGAGCGGATAATGAAACGTGATACAGGAACAACTGTAATCGTTCCGATGGATCACGGAGTTTCAAGCGGCCCGATACCGGGATTAATCGACCTTGAAAGAAGTGTGGATCTCGTTGCAAAAGGCGGTGCGAATGCAGTAATAGGCCATATGGGCCTTGCACTTCACGGACACAGAAAGGGAGGCCCTGATATAGGCCTGATTCTTCACCTTTCGGCAAGCACAGACCTGGGCCCTGACCCGAACAACAAGGTCATAATAAACACTGTGCAAAACGCCCTTAAAATGGGTGCCGACGGAGTTTCCATTCATGTGAATGTCGGAGCCGAGAACGAGGCCAACATGCTCTCAGACCTTGGAAAAGTCGCAATCGAGTGTATAGAATGGGGAATGCCACTTCTTGCGATGATGTACCCGAGAGGAAAGAAAATTACCGGAGAAAACATGACAGAATCAATAAAGATCGCCGCCCGTGTGGGATCAGAACTTGGTGCTGACATCATAAAAACGGTTTACACAGGCGACCCGGACTCTTTCAGGGAAGTGACAGAGGGATGCCATGTCCCGGTTGTAATCGCAGGAGGGTCAAAGACAGATGACTTCTCAACAATGCAGCTGATAGAAGGTGCAATGGAGGGCGGTGCTGCAGGCGTATCTATCGGAAGAAACGCATTCCAGCATAAATATCCCGATAAATTTGTAAGGGCTGCTGCAATGATAGTTCATGACAGAAGAACGGCTGAAGAAGCAGTTGAAATTTTAAAGGCAGATAACTAAAAAGGTCTTAATTATGATTGGAAAAGCAATACGACTTGAAAGGATAATGAACAGAAACACAGGAAGAACAGTAATAATCCCGATGGATCACGGCTTTACCCTCGGACAGATTGAGGGCCTTTCTGATATGCCAAAAATAATCGGCGAAATCTCAGACGGAGGCGCAAGTGCAATAGTTCTTCACAAGGGAATGGTAAAGGCAGGCCACAGGAAACACGGTGGTGACATCGGCCTTATTGTGCACCTCTCGGCCAGTACATCACTAAACCCTGACCCGAACGACAAGGTAATAGTCTGCACCGTTGAGGAGGCAGTTGCTCTGGGAGCAGATGCAGTCTCAATTCACATAAACCTCGGTGCACCACAGGAGTCCAAGATGATTGAAGAGGCAGGGAGAATATCAAAGGACTGTACTAAATGGGGAATGCCTCTTTTAGTCATGATATACCCGAGAGGAGAAGGTATCAACCCGCAGTCGCCTGTTGCAATAGGACACTGTGTAAGAGTTGCAGAGGAGATCGGCGCTGACATCATCAAGACAAGCTACACAGGCGACCCGGATTCATTTAAAAAGATAACGGCTGCATGCTCGGTTCCGGTTATCGTTGCAGGCGGTGAAAAGGCAGGCGATCTTGAGACTTTAAAGAGTGTAAAAGATGCCATCTCAGCAGGCTGTGCAGGGGTTGCTCTCGGAAGAAATGCATTCCAGAGAGAAAACCCGAAAGATTTCATACGTGCACTATGCAGTGTCGTCCATGAGAAAACCAAACCTGAGGATGCACTGAAAGGATGCATCTGAAAGCCGCAGGAGCATTTGATATGAAAAAGGAATTCTGGGTGGACTTAAGGGAATGGGACAAGGAATGTGCAACAACTGCGATTGAGAGCGGCTGTGATGCAATAATTGCGGATGATGCGGAAAAGGTGAAAAAACTCGGCCGGATTAAAACAATTGCCAAAAACGGCGACCTTGAAATCGGTAAAGATATCTTTGAGATTGAAATTACAGATAAAAAATCAGAAAATGAGGCAGTTAATCTTTCAAAACGCGGATTTGTAATAGTTACAACCACCGACTGGACTGTAATTCCCTTAGAGAACCTCGTTGCACAGTCTGACAAGATTATTGCAGGCGTAAGCGATGAAAAAGAGGCTGCTATGGCCCTTGGTGTTCTGGAGAAGGGTGCAGCCGGAATTGTTCTGAAAAACAAAAATCCCGCTGTAATAAAAGCGGTTTCAAAGATGGTTCTGGAGAGTGCAGGCACAATCGGGCTTTCAGTCTTTACAGTAAAATCTGTCACACCGGCAGGAATGGGTGACCGCGTATGTGTTGATACATGCTCAATGATGCATGACGGAGAAGGGATGATAATCGGAAACACATCATCATCTTTTCTTCTGGTTCATGCGGAAACACTTGAAAACCCTTATGTTGCACCAAGACCTTTTCGCGTAAATGCAGGAGCCGTTCATGCATATGCAATGATGGCAAACGGAAAAACCTCATACCTCTCAGAGATAAAGGCAGGTGATCGTGTGTTAATTGCAGGTGCAGACGGCAAGACAACTGAGGCGACAGTCGGAAGAGTCAAGATAGAACGCCGCCCCCTCCTGTTGGTTGAGGCTGAATCCGAAGGCAAAACCCTCTCACTTGTACTTCAGAATGCTGAGACCATCCGCCTTGTGGGAGAGGACAAAAAAGCGGTATCAGTTGTGGATTTAAAACCGGGAGACAAAGTTCTCGGCCGCATTGAATCCGGCGGACGGCATTTCGGCCATGCAATAAATGAAACAATACTTGAGAAATAAGCCATGAAAAACGGAACTGCAGTAGGCATTATCGGGGGATTTGGCGGTATGGGCCGCCTCTTCTCAGGTGTTTTTGAAAGAGCAGGATATGAGGTCATATGTTCAGGCAGAAAAACACCTGTATCAAATGCAGATATCGCAAAAATGTGTGACATTGTGATAGTCTCTGTTCCCATTCATGACACTGTCAGGATAATTGATGAGATTGCACCACTCTTAAAAAAAGAGCAGCTATTGTGTGATTTTACATCAATAAAAACAGCCCCCGTATCTGCGATGCTGAAATCAGAGGCTAAGGTTATCGGCCTTCATCCTATGTTTGGCCCTTCCGTATCAGGAATCTCAGGCCAGACAATTGCTGCAACACCGGTCCGCTGTGATGAAACTACACAGGAGAGCCTGTTTGATATCTTCAGAAATGAAGGTGCGACAGTCTGCACGATGACCCCGCAGGAGCATGACAGAATTATGGGTGTTGTTCAGGGTCTTGTACATTTTGCAACCCTTTCTGTTGCAGAGACAATCAAAAACACAGGGATACCTCTTGAATCCCTGATCTCTGTGATGAGTCCGGTTTACAGAATAGAGATGGGCTTAATCGGAAGAATTCTCGGACAGAACGCATCACTTTATGCAGATATTCTCCAGATGAATCCTGAAGCTGAAAAAGTAATCGGAGAATTCTCAAATTCCGTCAGAACACTTGGAAAAATAGTCTCATCAAAGGATAATGAGAGCTTTTCGGATTTTTTTAAGTCCAACAGTGAGGCATTCCGGGCTTACATTCCGCAGGCAACAAATGATACTGACCTTTTAATAGAGGCAATGGTGAAAGGGAAATGACAATAGCAATCCTTGGTCCAAAGGGCACATTCTCCTGTGAGCTTGCAGAGAAGATAAGAAAAGAAGGTGAAGAGATACTACTCTTTCCGACAATAAGGGATGTATTTACAGCAGTTCTGGAAAAAAATATCAGAGGTATTGTTCCTGTTGAAAACAGCGAGGCAGGCGGAGTAGGTGAGACACTGGACGGACTTTTGCAGACAGAATGCAGGATAACAGCTGAATATTACATGCCAATCAGACATTTCTTTGTTTCAAAATATAAAGAGGAGGAAATATCAGTTATATACACCCACCCCCAGTCACACGAACAGTGCAGCATTTATTTAAGAAACTTGAAGGATTTGAGCCTGATTCACACAAGCAGCAATGCGAAGAGTGCTGAATATGCTGAATCAGTCCCAAATTCTGCGGCTGTTACAACAAAAAGTGCGGCGAAGTTATATAACCTGCCTGTCCTAAAAAAAGATATACAGAATTCCGAAAACAATACAACAAGGTTTCTCGAAATTTCATCCGGCCATATTTTTCCGGATGAACCTGATAAATGCAGCATTGTCATAATTCCAAAAGATAACCGTCCCGGCCTTTTATACGGCATTCTGGAAATTTTCGCACGAAAAAAGATTAATCTTACAAGAATAGAGTCCAGACCTTCAAAGGAGGGTATCGGCAGATATGTCTTTTTCATCGATTTTGAAACAGACGACGGATGGCAGGGCGCAATATCTGAATTAGAGGCAATAACCGGTTTAAAAGAGCTGGGGTGCTATAAAAAAAGGAGTATTAAGGATAATGGATATTAAAATAAAAAAAGTCAAAAATGTTCTGCTTGATTTCACAGCACCGCCCTCAAAGAGCTACACACACCGTGCTCTTATTGCAGCGGCATTATCTGACGGCACTTCAATAATCAGAAACCCTCTTTATTCTGATGACATCAGTGTCACGATTGAGGCCTTAAGAAAACTTGGTGTTGAAATAAAAAATAAAGATGATGATATAATAGTCTTCGGAACATCAGGAGTTCTTCCTGATATGGGGGATGTGACTATCGACTGTCAGAATTCCGGAACCTCACTTCGCCATCTTGCAACATTTGCCCTGTTGTCACCTTCAAAAGTAACTCTTACAGGCACAGCAAGAATGATGGAAAGACCGGTCGGAGGCCTCTGCGATGCACTTTTGCAGGCAGGTGCAGAGATTGAATTTCTTGGAAAGAAAGGTTATCCGCCGCTTAGAATTTCCGGTGAATTTGAGGGTGGAAGGATTATTGTTGATGCATCAAAGAGCAGTCAGTTTATATCATCTGTAATGATATGCTCGCCATATGCAAATTCACCTGTTGATATAATGCCCAAAGGCAGTGTAGTGTCACGTTCATATGTTGATATTACAACAAGTGTTATGCGAAAGTTTGGCGCTGATGTATATCTGACGCCGGATAAAACATGGCATGTATCCCAGTCGGTCTATTGTGCAACTGACTACACTGTTGAGGGGGACTACTCGTCTGCGTCCTATTTTTTTGCAATAGCGCCCGTATGCAAAGGAAAGGTAAGAGTTAAAAATCTTAATCCGGAGTCTGTTCAGGGTGACCGGGCTTTTTTAATATCACTTGCGGATATGGGATGCATAATAACAAAGGATGAGGATTCGGTCACTGTTGAGTGTGAGAAAGATATCACAGGAGTTGAAGCAGATATGTCATCATCTCCGGATATAGTGCAGACTCTCTGTGCAGTTTCAGTCTTCGCCTCTACAAAGACAATAATAAGGGGCATTTCGCATCTAAGATATAAGGAAAGTGACAGGATTGAGGCTATCGAAAGGATGGTTGTTTTATCCGGATGCGATTTTGAAAGTACTGATAATTCAGTCTCAATCACACCAAAAGAGCTTCATGGCTTTATTGCAGACCCGAAAGATGATCACAGAACAGCAATGTCATCTGCACTGATAGGTCTTGGAACGGGAGGCGTCATTGTAAGGGATGCCGAGTGCGTCTCAAAATCCTTCCCCGGGTTCTGGGACGAACTCAGGAGGAAGGGATTATTAGAAGAATAGTTCTGACAGGATTTCGCGGCTCCGGAAAGAGCACAGTCGGAAGGAAGCTTTCCAGAAGACTTGAGGTGAATTTCTTTGAGACCGACTCCCTGATAGAGACGGCCTGCGGAATGGATATTCCGGATATTTTCTCCAAATATGGCGAACCGCATTTCAGAGAGCTTGAAAGAGAAGTAATAAGAGGACTGCCTGAATCAGACTGTGTTGTCTCTACCGGCGGAGGGGCTGTATTAGACGATGAAAATGCAAAAAACCTTAGAAGAAATTCCTATGTGGTCTTTTTGGATATTGACTCAGAAACTTCATACGAGAGGATAACCGGAAGTGCAAGGCCGGCCCTTACAAATTATACCCCGGAAGATGAGGTGAGGCTCCTTATCAGGGAACGGTTTCCACAGTACGCAAGGACAGCAGACATCTGCGTTGATGCCGCAGGATTTCCGGATGACATATGTGATGAAATAACAGACAGGCTGTTTCACAATGTTAAGACGAATGAATCAGGCCTCAACCCTGTTTTTGAAGTTTTTTCAGATGTTATTATGCCTGAAGGGAAAAAAGAAGAGCTTTTTTCGTTCGTTAAAAAAAATCCTGCAGGCCATATATGTGCGATTGCAGGAAATCCCTGCACCCACAGCAGAAGTCCGCATTTATACAATACCCTGTTTGAAAGATATGGTATATGTGCACATTACACATATCTCGGAAAAAATTCCGCAGAGGAGACGGCAGGGGCATTTCGCAAGGCAAACCTCCGGGGAATCAGCGTTACTATACCATATAAAGAGGATATCCTTCCTTTTACTGACAGAAAGGGCAGGCATGTTAAAGCGCTTGGTGCCGCAAACACTGTTGTAAACTGCTGTGGTTATCTTCTTGCATGCAACACAGACTGGGTGGGCGTTTTAAGACCGCTTGAAGAGGCAGGGGTGAACCCTAAAAGAGCAGTAATTCTCGGTGCAGGCGGCGCTGCAAGAGGGGCCGTTTACGCCCTTAAAAATACTGGTGCTGAGATTTATATCCTCAACAGAACAGAAGAGAGAGCAAAAAACCTTGCACTTGAGACAAATTGTAAATACGGCAGTCCGGGGATGCTTGAATCCATAAACCCTGATCTCATAATAAACGCCACATCTGTCGGAATGAAAGGAACAGACACGCCGGTTGCGGATAAAAATATCCTAAAGCCAGGTATGACAGTCTTTGATCTTGTCTATACTCCACCTGACACCCGGCTTTTAAAGGAGGCAAAAGAGGCAGGATGCCTGTGCATCTCCGGCGAGGAGATGTTTATCCATCAGGCGGCAGAACAGTTTTTCAGGATGTTTGGAATCAGAATTTTAGCCTCAGAAATAAGGGAGATTATTAAATGAACACATTTGGGAGATTTTTCAGGTGCACCACCTTTGGTGAAAGCCACGGGAGAGCACTGGGCTGTGTTGTTGACGGATGCCTGCCCGGAATTTTATTTTCGGAAGAGGATCTGCTGCCTCTTCTTGCGAGACGAAGACCGGGTATGAGTCCTTTATCATCACCGCGAAAGGAAGAGGATAAACCTGTTATCCTCTCTGGCGTATTTGAGGGAAAAACGACAGGAACACCCGTTGCAATGATTGTTTACAACAGTGATCAGAGAAGCGGTGATTATGACGCAATAAAGGATTTATTCAGGCCAGGACATGCCGATTACACCTACCAGTCAAGATACGGCATCCGCGATCACAGGGGAGGCGGCAGAAGTTCAGGAAGAGAGACTGTATCAAGGGTTCTTGCAGGCGGCCTCGCAATGAAGCTTCTTGAAAAGGAAGGAATAACAATTTCCGGCAGTATACTTGAGATTCACGGCGAAACCAATCCAGAACGCTTTGAGGAGATTATTATCGCTGCAAAAGAAGGCGGGGATTCTGTCGGCGGAATTGTTGAGATCAAAATATCGGGATGTCCGGCAGGAATAGGAAGCCCTGTCTTTGAAAAGCTTGATTCCGCCCTTGCATCTGCTTTAATGTCAGTCGGTGCTGTAAAAGGTGTTGAGATAGGAGACGGATTTTTATCGGCAGGGAAATTTGGTTCGGAGAATAACGACTGCATGGGAAAAGACGGATTTTTGTCAAATCATGCAGGAGGAATTCTCGGCGGAATTTCAAACGGTGAGGATATAATTGTAAGATTTGCAGTAAAACCCACACCTTCAATTAAAAAAGAGCAGAAAACGGTCTCTGTTTCCGGCGAAGAAACATTAATTTCAACAGGCGGAAGGCATGATCCCTGCATTGTGCCAAGAGTTGTTGTTGTTGCAGAGTGTATGGCGGCACTTGTTATTGCAGACGGTATTCTTGCAAAAAAAGCAATACGCTGAGATTTAAATATTAATCAAAGAGGAATTATCCGGCGATTCTGCCTCTTAAATTCTTTTTCCCGGACAAGTTATTTATATCAAAATGCCTTATCTGAAAACAGATGAATAATAACCCTTCAATTCTTATCTCAGGGGACAATGCCATTACGGCTGAGTTAAAGGGGTTAATGAATTTAAAGAATCCTGAATTTTTAATAGAGACCGCAGCTTCAGCAAAAAATGCACTAAAGGCCGCATCAGAGAAGAGATATGATGTTATAATTTCCTTTCCTGATATTTCCGGCATTAACGGACTGAAACTCTCTTTTGATCTGACTGAAAATAAAATCAGCACACCTTTCATTTTGATTTATCAGGTAAAGGATGAAGCAGAGATAATAAAGGCACTGAGTGACGGTTCAGAATTTTACGTTCAGGAGCTAAAAACGCCTGAAAAACTTTCTTTGGAACTTTTAGAGAAGATAAACAGCATAACCGGCAAAAAGGAGAGTGAAATCCTGTGTAAACCGGAAGAAAGGGCGGTCGCCTACTTTCAGAAGTCTCCGGAGGGCATCTTTGTTGCGGATAATACCGGAAAATATATTGATGTAAACCCGTCAGCATGCAGAATTACAGGATATACAAGAGAAGAACTATTGAAAAAATCCATACCGGAGATTCTTTCTCCTTCTTCTCTTCCAGACGGAGTGGGTGCATTCAAAAAAGTCTTAAAAACAGGACATGAGCAGGGAGAATTTCTCTTTACCAGAAAGGATGGAAGTAATTATTATATGTCTGTCAATGCCACAAGAGCAGGACCCGATGAAATTGTGGCATTCTGCAGGGACGTTACCGATGAAAGAAAGGCACGTCAATACCTTAAAGAAAGCGAGGAGAGGTACAGGAGTCTTTTTGAGGGTGTTCCGGATTATATTCTGGTTCACAGGGAGGGAAAGATTCTCTTTGTCAATCCGGCCGTGCTAAAATTACTGGAGATGGATAAGAGCGATATTATCGGAAAGGATTTGATCGGTTTTGTTGCGGAAAAATCCCATAAATTTGTTATTTCAATGATGAAAAAGAGAAAAAAGGGAGAGACTCTCCCGACATATGAAATAACAGTAAATACAAAATACGGGCCGAGAATTACAGAAGTTAACGGATCAAATATAAATTATGAAGGAAAACCCGCATCATTAATTGTTTTAACAGACATTACTGAAAAAAGACATTCTGAAGAGTATGCAAATCTCCTTTCAAAGATGTCAGACGGTGCTCCTGCATCGATAATTGTACATGAATTCGACGGGAAGATAATTTATGCCAATAAGGAGGCATTAAGGCTTCACGGATTTACACGACGTGAATTTCGGGCACTAAACCTCTATGATCTTGACGTTATTGAGAGTAATGAACAGCTCAATGAAAGGATCAAAAGTATTGATAAAACCGGCGAACTTGATTATGACACAGAGCATTTCAGAAAGGACGGCTCAAAAATACCCCTGCATATCAATGTAAAAATTATGGACTGGGAAGGAAGAAAGATCCTCTTAAACATCTCAACTGATCTAACAGAGAGAAAAAAATCAGAAAGACTCTTAAAAGAAAAGAATCTTTTCCTCCAGCAGTTAATTGACACCATCCCGAATCCCATATTCTACAAGGATTCAGAGGGCAAATATCTCGGATGCAATAAGGCATTTGAAGAATACACAGGTCTTTTAAAGGAAAAAGTTATTGGTAAAACAGTCTATGAACTTTTTCCAAAAGATATTGCAGATATCTACAAAGAGCATGATCAGAATCTGTTTGATAATCCGGGTATGGAAACTTATGAATCCGTCATTAAATACATAGACGGCTCTATTAAAAATGTTATTTTTTATAAGGCAACATATAACGACATTAAAGGCAGCCTTGCAGGGCTTGTCGGAATTATTCTTGATATTTCAGAGCGGAAAAAGATGGAGGAGGCTCTGAAAAAGAGTGAGGAGAAGTTTAAAAGTTATGTTGAATCTGCAAGGGAAGGCATATTTGTTGTGGACACTTCAGGAAATATTCTTGATGTTAATCCCGGCGCCTGTGATCTGCTTGGTTACACCAGAGATGAACTTTTGAATTCAAATGTCTCAAGCCTTGTTCCGGCAGAGGACATCGAATATGTTATGAAAAGGTTTGAAGAAACAGCAAAGACAGGTCACATCAGTGATGAGTTTAGAACAAAAAGAAAAGACGGTGAAATTGTACCTGTAATTATCAGTGCAGTTTTGATGCCGGACGGAAATCTTCTGGCTATTCATACAAACATATACGAACTTAAGCGTGCTGAAGAGGGGGTTAAAGAGGCCAACAAAAAGCTCAACCTTTTAGGCAGTATCACAAGGCATGACATCCTAAACCAGCTTACCGCAGTTCTTGCATATCTTGAGATAATTGAAATAGACGGCGATATTCCAAAAGGCTCCAAGACAGAGAAATATCTAAGCAGAATTTCGGATGCATCAGAGACCATTAAAAAGCAGATCCTCTTTACAAAGGATTACAGCGATCTTGGAGAGCAGGCCCCTAAATGGCAGAATGTCAGGAAAATTGTTGATGACACATACAAAATTCAGACTTTTGAGAGTATTATATTAGAAAACAGGCTTGAAGATGTCGAAATATTTGCCGATCCGCTTTTTGAGAAGGTCATATACAACCTCTTTGATAATGCCTTAAAGCACGGTGAAAAGATTTCAAAGATAAGATTTGAATTCATAAAATCACCTGATGGTGCAACCCTGATATGTGAGGATGACGGTATGGGTGTTCCCGAAGACTTCAAAGAGAAAATATTCAACAGGGAGCATTACACAAACACAGGATTAGGCCTGTTTTTATCGGGAGAGATTCTTTCGATTACAAAAATGACAATAAGAGAAACAGGGGTATATGGAAAAGGGGCCAGATTTGAGATAAGTGTGCCTGAAGGGATGTATCGCCAATAAAAAACATCTCTTAACTCTTCTCCATGCAAACATTTTCATCACCTTATTTTTAAGTAATTAAAAAACAGAAAAAAAGATTAAAATTTCAATATACTGCAGGGAACACTGCCATATCTTAAAAAAGTTGTATTATTAGAATTCTCACTGGTTTTTTACCGATTCAGCTATCAATTTGCCTGCATTACGACAGATTTCAATCTCGGGCTCATCAGGCCTGTAAAATACCTCTATAGGCTCTCTGAATATTTCAATTCCCGCCTTTTTCATATCATCCTCAACAAGCCTTACAGCGCCGCCATTTCCCCCATGTGAACCGAAAGTAAAGCCTTTCTTCTTTTGTGTAAGTCTGCCGGGATGAAGACCACGGAGGTAGCTCATAAACCCGGCAATTGTTGGAAGCGGTTCGTCCTGAAGGGTGGGTGTTCCGATTATTACCGCTTTAGAATCCAGAATCTCTTTAACGACATCTGAACGGTGTGTGCCTTCATACCTTCCGTCTTTTAAAAGACAGACTTTAGCCTCGCATCCGCCTTCAATAACACCTTCTGCAATTGCCTGCGCCATTTTTGTCGTTGATCCGTGCATTGTGTCATAGACGATTGTGACCTTGTCCTTTGAGATGCCGTTTGACCAGTCTGCATATGCCTGAATAATTCCTCCGGCATTTTCCCGCCAGATAACACCGTGACTTGGTGCAACCATCTTTATGCCGATGTTAAGGCCACCAACTTCCGTTAGTTTTTTAAGAACCTTCGGTGCAAGAGGGATAATCAGGTTTGCAAAAAACTTCAGAGCATGCTCCATTGCAGCATCAATCCCTAATTCATCATCAAACCTCTCGGAAGAAGCAATATGCTGACCAAAAGCGTCGTTCGGGAATAATATCTCATCTTCGGCAAGGTACGTAAACATGGAGTCAGGCCAGTGCAGCATGGGTGCTTCAACAAACACAAGTGTTTTTCCGCCGAGTGAGAGGGTTTCACCGGTCTTAATTATATGGAAGTTCCAGCCGGATGTATCATAGTGGCGTTCAAATCCCTCAACTGCTGCCTTTGTACAGTATATCGGAACTCCGGGGATCATCTTTGCAATCTTTGGAAGACCTCCGGAGTGATCTATCTCCACATGATTTGCAATAATATAGTCAATTTTTTCCGGATCGATTATCTCTTTTACGCGATCAAGCATCTGGTTTTCAAAACCGGGATAAGTAGTGTCTATAAGTGCGGTCTTTTCACCTTTAACCAGATATGCGTTGTATGTCGTTCCCGGAAGAGTGTACCCGTGGTAGTCACGAAGATTCCAGTCGATTGCGCCTGTCCAGTATACTCCTTTTGCAAGTTCGGTTGCTTTCATCTTTTTCACCTTTTATTTTTTTTGTTCGTATTATTACTAACATTCTATTGTATACGAACAGAACCTATAAAAAGTTAGCGGAACACAATTATCATGAGAGATGAACGGGGCAGAACAAAAGACCGGCATACCAAATGCACTGATTTTTTCAAAGAACGGCAGAACCATTGTAATAGACAGCCCTGTGAAAATTGAAATACTGCGGATGGTAATGGAAGGTGAGCAAAGATTTGATGTTATTGTTAAACGGCTTAAAAAAGCCAAGTCCACGGTATCCATTCACCTTCATGATCTGATAGATTCAGGTATTATTGCCGAAAGAGCGGACGAAAAGGATGCAAGACGAAAGTATCTATATCTTGATGCAAATAATCTGGGAACGATATCACCATCAGAAGAATCGCTGATTTCAAATAATAAATATGAAAATGCTCCTTTTTTGAGTGACCCCGTAAGACCTGCATCAGTATTCAGGCTTATATTTAATACAATCAGAACAAGTCTCCTTTCAAGCGGAGTCAATGTTGAACCTGTTTTGTTCAATGCAGGAGTTAAGGCGGGAGAGGAGGTTGCAGAGATCATTTCTGAAAGTTCGTATGATAAATTCCTGGACAATCTGTATGATTTCTTCCTCTCAAACGAGCTTGGCGAAATCACAGTTGAGAGCAGGGAGCCTTTAATTATAACAGTTAAAAACTGCTACGAATGCCAGGATCTCCCGAAAATTGGAAGACCTGCATGCTCATTTGACTCCGGCTTTCTGACAGCCGTATTCCGAAATCAGACAGGCGGTGATGTTGTTGTTGAGGAGACACACTGCTATGCACAGGGCGATCCTTTCTGCCGGTTTGTAATAAAAAGAGAGACAAAAGATCAGATCCGATGATGATTTAATTATCAATTAATTTTTTACGGATTTTTGTTTGATTATCTCTGATGAATTTTTCCGATAAACCACATGCTCCATTATAAGAACAGTTATTACACCCATAACAAAACCGTTTGGAACAACAGGCTGCAGAAACAAAGGAAATGAATGTGCAACATCAGCAGGAATTGCGGATGCGATTGCACCCACAATTACAGAAAGACCGACAATTATTCCGGATTCAAAGTCGAATTCCTGATTTTTCATACTCCCGAAGAATACATGCAGTGATGCGGAAAACTGGGCTGCAAGAACGTATATTAAAAGACATCCGATTACAACAAGCGGTATTCCACAAATAAGAGAGGCCAATTGCGGAACCAGACCAATAAGTGCAAGCATTAGTGCCGCAGGAATCAGAGTGAAACGCGATGCACAGCGGCTGTCAAGAATGATTCCGGCACTTGTCGAGTAGTTGACACCACCGATTACACCACAAAGACCTGATATTATATTTACAATCCCTGTTGCAACAACTCCTCTTTTGAATCTTCCTTTCATTGATTTTGGTTTTACAACCTCTGATACACCCTGAATTGAGCCTATATCATTTATCAGAAGGGCAAAATAGCAGATAATAAAAGAAAGCATTACACCCGGCTCTATCACAAAAGAGTCTGTAAAACCGGTTAATATTCCGGTTGCCGGAATCGATGATATTATAGTAAACTCGTGCGGAAAAAGAAGCATATATCCGGCGGTTCCGAATATTATCACCCATAATAGCAGGGTTGTCTTAAAAAAACCACTGAGGAGTTTGTTTGCCGCAAATATGATTAAAAGGGATGCGAATGCAAACAGGAATGACTCCGGAGCACCCGCTGCTCCATTTCCACCTGTTATAAGGCTGACAATTGTCGGAATCATCGTAAAGACGATGAGCATTAAGACAACGGCAACAACCCTCTTTGTAAAGAGCCTCGCAAGATATCTCAAAAGGCCCGTTGAGCCCGCAATTACTCCTATTATTCCACCGGCTATTACTGCACTGTAAACAGCACCGGTTGAAAAAGACTGCGAGGATATTATTCCTATTAGAAGAACTGTTGCAGGCCCGAAGATTGCAGGAAGCCTGTGCCCTGCAGCAACCTGAAGAATAACTGCAAAGGCGGTTATTATGAGAAGTTTTTGTATGTAGTATACCTGTTCATAAGGGTCTGTGAAGTGCATTGCGGAAACAACCGTTCCGATAATCATTACATATGATAAAAGAACCGCTGCCCACTGTATTCCGGAGGATATCAGATATCCGCGTGGAGGGACTTCATCAAGACCGTAAATAAATTCCATTCGTTATTATCATTTTTTAATTCAGGAAGAGATAATAATGGCGTTGTTAAAAAAAATTGCAATAAAAAAAGGTTTTAAAAGATTCTCCGGGATAATTATACCCCTTTGTAGTCTTTTAGCTAAGGCTTACTCTGCTTCAACGGCAGGTACAAGTTTTTTTGTTGTAATTCCGGTTACAATGAGAATGACACCCCAAATCATGCTGAACAGGGCAAAGACCTGCATTACAATATCGGTTGCCATAAACGGATACATCATCACGTAAAATCCAAGGATTACTGCAATGATACCTGCAATAAGAAGAAGGATCTTGTATCCAGTACCGGCATTTCCTGAAAATGCCATGAAAATATTGGTAAATCCTGTTAAGAAAGCCCAGATTGCAATTAAGTATGTTACTAAAAGCCATGCTGAAAGAAGGCTTGAAACTACGAAAAATCCGACAATAACTCCTAAAATTCCAAGAAGAATCAAAGCCGCCGATGCCCCTGCACCTTCTTTGCTTTTAATACCCTGAATTATGGTAATAATACTGTAGATTATAACCATTATTCCGATAAATTCCCCCACAAACAGGACAAACATCGGTGTCCATACAAGTGCAATAGCTCCTATTACAATCGCCAGAAGTCCCAGAAGGACAAATGTCCACCATGCCGGTGTGAAATCAGTGGCACACCCGAAAAATGCACATTCCATTTTCTCATCACTCATAATTAATCTCCAAATCCGGCCAAATCTCCGGTTATGTGTTTTTATTAATCATAATTATAAAAAGACTTTTGTATGTGATTCCCCCTGGGTTCCTGGAAAAAACAGATGTCCATGTAAAGATTAAAAAAATAATCCGGGTAAACTTTTTTATTATACGATGTAAAATACTCATGACAAAGGATTTATTTCGATTAAAAATACGCAATAATCTCATTATTTACAGGACATATTTAAGCAGAACAATAAACAAAGCTGTTTATATTGATATTTTACCGGATTTCAAGAGGAGTACTGAATAAAATGAAAAAGATCAAAACAAATCTAATATTTTTACTTCTGATAACAATTTTTTCACTTGCACTATCGGTATGCCCGGCATCAGCCGGGGATTCTGAAATCTCTATGACCCTCACTCCCGGAACCACATGGGAGAATTATCTTGAACTTTCATATTCAGGCTCAATTACAGGCGGCAATGCAAGTTCATGGTCATGGGATTTTGGCGACGGCAGTACGGATTCCATACTTGAAAGCGGGACACATACCTATGAAGAAGCAGGAACATATACTGTCACTCTGACTGTTACTTCATCAGACAGCACTGTAACAAACAGTCCTGACGATACCATTGTAATTTCAGAGCCGACACTTGTGGCATCTGCTGATATAGAAACAGATTCTGAAACACTTACAGTAACCTATGAAAGCACAACTGAGGGTGCAATTTCATGGTCATGGGATTTTGGCGACGGCAGTACGGATTCCATACTTGAAAGCGGGACACATACCTATGAAGAAGCAGGAACATACACAATAACACTAACAGCGACAAGTCCTGAAGGAAATACAGATGCAGATGCTGAGGAGGTGTCAGTCACAGGACCCCTGCCGGAATCAACTATTGCAATCGACACGCTGACTGCTTCCGGAACAACCTGGACAACCTACAATATAGTTTCATTTGCCGGCTCAATATCCAACGGAACGGCCAGCTCATGGAACTGGGATTTTGGTGACAGTTCAACTGATGCAGCCTCCGGTTCCGGGACGCACACATATTCTGAAGCAGGAACATACACTGTAACTCTTACTGTAACATCAGCAGACAGCGATGTGTCAAACAGTCCTTTTACTGACACAATTACAATAACAGAACCGCCGCTTGTGGCATCTTTTGATATCGATCTTGATGATGAGGAGCTGGACTATGCGAGCACAACAACAGGTGCAGAATCATGGGTCTGGGATTTTGATGACGGCAGCACGGATTCAACACTTGAAAGCGGGACACACATTTATACAGAACCCGGTGATTACACAGTAACGCTGACTGCAACAAGCCCTGCAGGAAATACATCCACATATACCGAGGATATTGAACTCAATATGCTCATGGCATATTTCACCGCCGATACCGTAACCGGCGGTGTACCTCTTACTGTAACGTTTGAAGACGCATCTTCAGAAAATCCTGATACCGGTGATGATATAGTTGAATGGGAATGGGACTTTGACGATGGCAGCTCAAATGTTGTGAATGACGATGATTCTGACGTTGAGCACACTTTTGATGACGAAGGCACCTATACCGTTACTCTGACAGTCACGGATGAGGATGACGACACAGATTCATACGAATTAACAATCACTGTCGATGATGACTCTGCACCGACAGCTGATTTTGAT
>JAFGWE010000009.1 GCA_016937345.1 Methanomicrobiaceae archaeon | reverse complement strand
TGCCCCTGCTTCGTTTATGAAAGTAATCTGTCCGTCAGTATCTGCCAGGCAGATAAATTCTCCGGAATGCCGGACTATTGCTGCCAGTTTTGCTATCTCTTTTTCAGCTTCCTTTGTCCTGGTGATGTCAAGGGCCATTCCCAGGAGATAAGGAGTGTCATCAATAACTCTACTGAATGCCGAGAAGAAGAAAGGTATCTTTTTACCTTCTTTTGTAACAATATCGGCTTCCACGTCTGCATAGCCCTCTGAAAAAGCATTAGTTACAGCATCAGAAACCCGTTCTTTATCTTTATCAGCGATGAAATCATTAGGTCCCATCTTTGAAATTTCATCTTCGGAATATCCTGTTATCATACCGGAATTTTTATTCCAGCGTACAAACCGGCCTTTAGTATCAAGTATGTAAAACATTCCCGGCAGGCTTTCCAGAATATAATCTGTAGTGTTTTTTTCTTTAATAAGGGCTTTTTCTGCTTCTTTCGTTCTGGAGAGATCAAGGGCGGCTCCTATAAGATATGGTTTATCGTCTATTATCCTGCCATGTCCTGAGAAGAGGTATTGAGTTTTTTTACCGTCTTTTGCAACAACAAAAGCTTCTAATTCGGCATAACCTTCTGTAAAGGCCTCTTTCATGGCATTAAACATGACTTCCAAATCTTTTTTGTCAACCAGGTCCTGAGGTCCCATCTTTGAGAGTTCTTCTGCTGAATATCCTGTCAGTGTTTCAAGATTTTTATTCCAGCGAACAAAGAGGGATGTCTCTGAAATTATGTAAAACATTCCTGGCATGCTGTCAATTATAAAATCTATAGTGTTTTTTTCCTTGGCGAGGGCTTCCTCTGCCTTCCTGGCTTCAGTGACATCATCATAAATGGCAACGATTTCGCCCGAAGGGAGTCGGTAAACATAATTTTCACGCCAGCTGATAATATGTTCATCCTGGTAAAGAGATATAGGGTGATGTTCGGGTTTTCCGGTACGCCATACTCTCTGAAATACTTTCAGAAGTCCGAATTCCTCTACTCCGGGGAATGCTTCACTTACACGTTTCCCGATTACGTCCTGTTTTTTAATTTTTTCAATGATTTCTGCACCGTGGTTAAAGTTGACAATCTCAAAATCTGCCCCTTTATCTATGGCATTGTATACGACAACACCGCTGTGCATTGAATTAAAGAGTTCCCTGAACCTGTACTCACTCTCTTTGAGCTCCTCTTCCATCTTTTTGCGTTTTGTAATGTCGGTGAGAAACAGCGTAAGTCCAATGATATTACCGTTTTCATCAGTAACCGGGTTGTAAATGTCCTCATACCACCTGCGTTCAAGTGCGGAATCTCCATACTCCTCAATCACTGTAAATGATTCGCCGGAAAGTGCACGGTCAAAATTTATTTTTGCCTTTTTTTGATCTTCGGGGCTTTTGATATATTCAAGCATGCTGTTGCCTGTGGCAATATCAGCACCCCAGATCTGTTTCATGGTCTGGCGGTGATTTTCGTTAAAAGCGGCATAACAATACTGCCTGTCCAGAGCAAAGATGACTACGTCTTTTGGACTCTCTATTACCCCATTTAAAACAGCATATGATCTCTCCAGGGCTTCTTCTGCCTTTTTCCGTTCCGTAATGTTGATAATAATCCCCTGATAGTGTGTGATTATCCCTTTTTTGTTACGGCGTATGTGAGTAAAGTCTTCAATCCAGTATTCTGTTTTATCTTTTCCAAGTATTCTGTAGGTCTGAATGAACTCATCAATATTGTTAGAACTGTTGTATTCCACTTCATAGGCTACCTGTTTTAGATCATCAGGATGAATAATGGAGCTGAAAATGACTCTTCCGGAGATGAAATCCTCAACAGAATATCCAAACTGTGAAATATTTGCACTGACTTTCTCAACCGGCCAGTTTTCCTCTGCTTTCCAGAGGAATGCAACTGCAGGACTCTTGTTGACTATTTCCAGAAGTTCTTCCTGTTCCAAAAGGAGATTGTCAATAAGTGTCTGTGCCTCTCTTTTCTCTGTAATATCTGTTAATGATTCAATGGCACCTGCAATATTTCCTGATTCATCATAAATACGGGATGCATTTGCCTTTACATAGTATTTTTTACCTTTGATTTGTACTTCAGTTGAGTCAATGGAGATTGCATTGTCTGTTCTTTTTATAATTTTATACCCCATTTCCCTGAGTTTTTTTTCAGGAATTTCAAAAAAATTGATAAGGGTGGGCTGTCGCCTGTTGTAAAATGGCAGTGAATACTCATGATTGCCTTTTCCAATAATATCTGAAGCAGGGATGCCTGTCATCTCTTCGATTGCTCTGTTCCAGGCTATTACTCTGCCTTTTGTATCTATTGCAAAAGTCGGATCGGGAATGTGTTCTATGATCCCTGATGCCCGGATTTTATAGCTTTCTGACTCATCATCATCCAAATTTTTGGTCATTTTTTTGTATCCTGAATAATTTTTAATTTCTTCTATTTTTTTCGGATTAATTTGAGTTCCAGTCAGTTCCCATGTTTTATAGAGTTGATTCTGATGCCATAATTTCTTTTTTTAGGATTTCTGCTGCTTTGGAATTGTCGTTTTTAAGAATCAAAAGGAGAAATGTGTTCATAATATGTAAATAGGAAATTCCAATATTTATAATGTTTTTATGGAAAAAATGTTTTTTAAGCAGTTTTTACTGGCAAGATTTTCCCTGAAAAAATTCTTTTTTAATTTGATATACTGAAAAAATGCCTGTTATGATGCTAAGAGTCATTCTTGTTATGGAACAGATAATAAATCTGTTTCCTGCATAGTATTTAGAATATTTCTTCTTCAAAAAAAGAGTTAAGGCCGTAAAAAGACTTTTTTCCAGTTATTAGGGTCTACGGGAAATTATTTTTATGAATATCTGGTTAAAAATTTATTAAAAAAGTAAAAAATTATGCTGATATGGGGATTTGAACCCCAGTCGCCGGCGTGAAAGGCCGGCATGATTGGCCCCTACACTATATCAGCAGGTGAATCATTGCCTGAATGATTGCTCTACTATATTCGCAATTTAAGGTTAAATACGTTTTGATTTTGAATAAAGGATGTTTCATCTGAAAATCTCTAAAAAATCTCAGAAGATGTGTCTGAATCAGAATCCGGGGTGAAAAAAGCAGTAAAAAAGAGATATTATTTATAAATCTCTGTTCCTTCGTTTTCAGTCTTTGACTTAAATGCTGCAATAAGCTGTGAGGCAAAAGGACCCGGTTTTCCTGTTCCTATTTTTCTTCCGTCAATTAATGTTACAGGGGCAATCTCAGCTGCCGAGCCGCTGACTAAAACCTCATCAGCAGAATATAAATCAAAATATCCGAGATTCTGCTCTTTTACAGTAATACCCAGCTCTTTTGCAATCTCTAAAAGAACAAGTCTTGTGATGCCTCTTAAGTTGTTTAATGTATGCGGCGTTAGAATCATGCCGTTTTTAACAATAAAAATATTGTCTCCTGATCCTTCTGCAAGATATCCATTTGTATCAAAAAAGATGGCTTCATCTCCACCTTTGTAGTTTGCCTCAATCTTTGCAAGGATGTTGTTTAAGTAATTTAAACTTTTAACGTTTGGCGGAAGTGCATCAGCAGGATTTCTTCTGACTGATACTGTTATTGCGCGAAGTCCTTTCTCATAGAGGTCGCCGTACATAGCACCCCAACCTGTTGCAATAACAAAAATCGTTGGTTTTGTACACTTTCTGGGATCAAGACCGAGGTCTCCGACACCGCGTGTTACAACAAGTCTGATATAGGCATCCTTTAACTCGTTTTGCCTTAAGGTCTCAAGTACAACCTCTTCCATCTCAGACTTTGACATCCCTATGTTAAGGTCAATTGTCTTTGCAGAGTCATACAGCCTGTCAAGGTGCTCCTTTAACCTGAATACTCTTCCATTGTATGCTCTGATTCCTTCGAAAACACCGTCTCCGTATAAAAGACCGTGATCAAAAACAGATACCTTTGCCTCCTCCTTTGGCAGGTATTTACCGTCCAGATATATGATCATAGAATTTATGTCAGCCCGATAAGATAACTAAATTTTGTTTTATTCATATCAGAAATTCGATTGAAAAATTAGAAAAGATGATACAATATATCAGGGGTGTCTAAAGAAATCATGAAAAAAACCCTTAAATTTTATTTCTGCACTCTGAAACAAAGTTTTTTATCATATCCTTTGATGCAACAGGGTGCAGATGGGTATAGGATGCAAGAGTTCTGTTCTTCAAAGCGCCGTCATAATTATCTCTTATTCCTTTTCCCCGGGAGAGTTTATATGAAAAATGAGTATCTTTTGGAAGAATCACGTCGGTATGATGAAATTCATGTCCGCTGAAATCAGATGCACCAAGAGGGCATTTTGCATCTGAAGTTCCTTTCACATACCCTATTACCCTTCGCGTGGGCATTCTGGTCTCGCCATCAAAAACACCGGCCATATCATACTGTAGATCTGATTTGAGATTGTTCCATCCTGTTTTTAGCGTTAATTTATCAGTAAGATAGATAAGTCCGCCGCACTCGGCATAAACAGGGACATTATTTCTGGAAATTTCAAGGATTGCTTCACGCATGCTGCTGTTTGCCTCAAGCTCCTCTGCAAACATCTCCGGGTATCCCCCGCCGAGTATGTATCCGTCAGCTTCGGGTAGTTTATCATGAACCGGGCTGAATCTTACAACCTCAGCACCCATGGCGGGGAGTATCTCAAAAATATCATTATAGTAAAAATTGAATGCCTCATCAACCGCTATTCCTATTTTTACATCAGTATTATCCAAAGGTCTGAAAAAATCCGGTTTCTTTGCAGACGGGGCTGAATCCTTGCAGATGTCAAGAAGGGCATCTGTATTGATGTTTTTTTCGATAATCTCTGTTACTTTTTTGACGCGGTTTAAAAATTCATCATCGTTTTTTCCTTCAAGATAGGGGACAAGACCGAGGTGGCGCATTGTAAGCTTCATCTCCTCGCTTCTGGGGATTGCGCCGATAACAGGTATTCCTGTTGTATGTTCTATTGCAGTTTTAGCCTTGTATTTGTGATTCTCGCTTATTATCTGGTTAAGAATTATCCCTTTGATTTTAACTTCCGGGTCAAATGCACAGAAACCTTTGACAATTGCAGCAGCACTTCGTGTGATACTCTGGGCATTTACGACAAGGACCACATTCTGATCAAGCATCTTGGCAACACTTGCGGTAGACCCTGTATCAGAAAGGGCCTCTGAGCCCTCATAAAGGCCCCTGACTCCTTCAATTATTGCGATGTCGGCACCAATGCAGGCATTATTGTAAGAGTCCTGTATCTGCTGCGGAGTCATCACAAAACTGTCCAGGTTTCTGCACATCCTCCCTGTGACACCTGTAAGGTATGAAGGATCAATGTAATCCATTGCAACCTTAAAAGGCTGTACTGTGTAATCCTCTGAAAGATATGCGGAGATCCCAAGAGTTATGCTCGTCTTGCCGCTTCCTGAGCGATCACCTGTAATAAGGAGGCTTTTCATCTGAAACTCCGGAGAACATCCCCAAATTCGCTTGCAATTATGCTGCTGACACCAAGAGTCTTCGGGTGAAGGTCAACCTCAACAACCACATGGTCGTGTCCAAATTCATGAAGAGGCTCAACCTGTCTGGGTCCGTTTGTAATAGAAAACACCTCAATTTCCTCAAGGTACTCCGGCGGTATCGCATGAGGAACACCTGCAATTAATGCAAAGTCGGGTTTATACCCGGATATTTTAATTCCCAGTTTTTCTCCGTTTGCACCGTATTCATCAAGTGCTCCTATATATTCAGCCTCCACTCCTGCCTCCTTTAGCCCGTCACTGATATTTTTGGCATCATTTCTGACTTTTGGAAGTCCTCTTTCCTCAAGGTTGGCAATATATTTTATATCGGCATCGGGACATGTCTGCTTAAGGGCAATTAAGGCGTCTGCAAACATATAAGCTGTCTCTTTCTTTGCATTCATTATTGCAATGCCTTTTTTTCCTGAGTTTACACATTCAATAAGCCTTTCTGCAACCAGATGCTTTAGATCGCCTCTGCTTGGCTGTACATACGGTTTATATGCGGCACCTCTTAACCTTTCGACCTGATTTGCCGCATATAAAAGCTCTTTTTGCCTGTCAAGCTCTGTTTCACTGATCCAGCCGGCCCGTGCCGCAGGAACAAGTGCTGCTATAACACCGTCAATATTTTCCTTAAAACCCGCATGGATATCAACTGCAATTGTCGGTGTTTTTATTCCTGAGTCCTCTATTGCAGCTTCCATATCCTCGCCGATTATCATCGAAACACATGTTCCGACAACAGCCATTCTCTTCGGTTTGAACTCTTCTTCAGCATATTTCAGAACTTTTTCGAGTATCTCCTGCCCGCCGAAGATAAATTCATTGTCTGCAAGCGATGTTGTAAGAACCCGAAGCCCGTCCTCTTCCAGAAGCCTTGCATGTTTAAATGAGCATCCTGACGGTCCGTGCAGAATTGCAACCTCAACGCCTAAGTCTCTTACAGTATAAAGACCTGCAACAATCGAACTTGGCCTGGGCTGAATGTATTCCATATCTTATTACCTCCATGTTTTAACACAAAGAACTATGCAGCCTTTATCTGCAATATCAAAAGCTTTCTTTTCTCCTGATTCAAGGTTTTTTTCATAGTATACAGGTATATTTCCTATATCCTCTTTTTTTATGCCCTTAAGTGAATCTCCGACAATTACTGCACGGGTTGGTCTTATCTCTCTTATTGCATCCCTGACCTCCTCAGGACTAAATCCTTCACAGATATTCTCAGCTTCAATTCCTATAACAAGTGTAATCTCGGCTTTGACTGCAAGTTTACCTGCATACGATGCGGCCATTAATGCCGTTTTTTTGCTGACACCACTGTTGGAATTATCAATAATATATCTGTCTTTTAATCTCAAAACAGACATTCTTCCTTTTACTGGCGTGAAAGATTCAAGATTTTTTGGGTCTGCTCCCAGAATGCACCCTGCGGCAGCAGCGGTTGCTAATGCTTCCTTATAACCGTCTATTAATAAAAGCGGGTTTTTAAAACTCCCTTTGAAATCCCTGTATGAATAAGAGCAGAAGTCCTCGTTTACATAAACATAATCTGAAGCATGCAATGCATCTTTTATTTTTGTATTTACTCCATAAGAAAGAAGAATTTTGTCTGCTCCATTAAATGATCTAATCTTTTCAGAAAGTGCTGTTTTATTTTTGCCTGCAATGGGGTAGTCTTCATCTGATGTAAGAATACATAGGCTGGAGAATCCGCAGACGCCAAGAGACTCTTCTGCTATGAGCCATCTTTTATCTTTGTAAGCATATAATGCCGGTCTGATTACTGATGCCGGTGTAATGCTCATTTTAAAGAGAATCTCATCTTCGGGAATTTTATATGTTCCTTTTGATGTGTGCAAAACACCTTTTCCTTTCAGGATATGTGCAAGTGCAAAGGCTGTCGTTGTTTTTCCGCGTGCACCTGTAATCTCAATTGACTGCGCCGGTTTTTTGTCCTGCAATATCATTGCGGCAGCATTGTGATGCGAAATCACAGGCGCACCTGAGTAATTAAGAAGAGCATGCTTTGGATTTAAGTGCACAGGTGCCACAATCAGATCATATCTGTTTTTTAAGGCATCTGCTTCCGAAATTCCGGTTTCATGCCTGTATATATCTACAATATCACATTTATGGCCTTTTTTTTCAAGATGGCAGGCAATTTCCCTGCCACCGTGAATGGTGTCAAGCACCAGAATGTACATAAAAAAGTTAAAGATATTTTTCTGTTGCCTGCTTTGCACTTGAAATCATGAGATCTGCAAGCATTGGGTTTTCTCCGATAGGATGTGCATATACGAGTGGAACCTCGCCTTTTGAAGTTTTAAATGTACCTCTGTGGCTTCCTTCTTCCAGTCCTAAAATGCCCGGAATATCTTCGTCAATGTGCACTCCACGAGCCAAAAACAGAGGTACGACAACCATACTCTCAATCTCTTCATTTCTAAATTCTTCAAGAATTTCTGGAATTGAGGGAGTACTGTTTTCCATAAACCCGCATCTTACAATATAACCGCTTTCCTTGTCTGAAATTAGTTTTGCTGTGTTTTCAATCAGCTGTTTGTTGTATGGTTTTGTGCTGCCGTGGCCGACAAGTAAGAATCCAGTCTTTGACATATCATACAATGTACAACAATTATCAATAAAATAATTACCGATTCTTTTTTGGATATTAAATTCAATATCTAAATGAACTGATGAGTGATTTTGAAAGAGATATAGTGCATTGTCTGAATAATTTTTTTGCAGATCAAAATCTGAAAGGATATGCATACAGGCTAAAACAGTCTAAATATAATACGCAATATGTTGATGTTCTGGTCGATTCACTCGACCCGCGTTACTATCTTACAATAGAGTGCAAGTCGATTAAAGGTAAAAAAATTTATTTCTCGCAGCATTTTCATGAGGATAAGTACAATGTCCATCAGATTGATGCAATATGGGATTTCATTAAGAAAACTGGCCGGAGAGGATTTCTGGCGGTTGAGTTCCGCGGCGGGAAGGGCAGTTGTAACAGGGCTTTTCTTATGTCCTGGCCGGATATAATGAAATTACGGGAGGAATCAGCAGGTATTTCTGTTGATGATTTTTGTGAGGGAATAGAGCTTGAAAGATCTTCCGGCGGCTATAGGCTTTTGAGTTTATACCCAAAGGAATTAGATAGTTTATTACAAAAAGATACGGGAGAATGATGGATTCCTATGATATGTACGAACTGATGATAAATGGTCGTACACTAAAAACTCCTATTGCTCTTGCTTCCATGGCAGGGATCACAGATGCCTCATATGCTCTGTTAAGAAAGGAAAATGCAGGCATTGCGTTTATCGGAGGATACTCTATAGACGAATCGTCAATGAACGCGAGTTTACAGATGGAAGAGGAGGGGCGTCATGAGTTTAAATATGAAGATCCTATATCAACACTGCAGAACGAGATTCAAAAATTTAAGGGAACAGATCTTATTCCCGGCGTAAACCTTCGTGGAACCTCTCCAAAGTCTTTTTTAAATATATATTCTGCCCTTGGTAATGAAGTAATATATGAGATAGATGCACACTGCCGTCAGGAACCGATGATTAATGCCGGCAGCGGAGAGTATCTTCTTAAAAATACAGACACTCTTTCAGATATAATCCGTGCACTAAAAGAGGCAGGAGCAACAGTATCTGTTAAGATTCGGGCGGGTGTCTCAGAAGATGATTCTGTTCTTGCCCGCATAATCTGGAAAGCCGGTGCAGATATACTCCATGTTGATTTAATGGACTTCGGACCGGAAAAGCTCCGTCAGATACGAAACAGTTGTCCATTGATAATTATTGCAAATAATTCTATAAATACGTTTGAAAGAATGAAGGATATGTTTTCGCATGGTGCCGATATTGTTTCACTTGCAAGGAATGCGGATAACAAAACACTTGAAAATCTAAACCGGGCTATTGCAGAGTATGCTGAAGAATCCGGCTGGTACAATTCACCCAAGCAGCTTTGCCGCGGCGGAGACATAAGAAGTCTTACTTTCTGCTGTATGCCGGTTAAGCAGTGTGCCCTGCTTCCTGCTCTAAAAAAGATTGGAATGTCTCCTAAGGAGTTTCATGATTTAAAACTTTCTCTTGTTGAAAATACTCCTCTTGCATCGGGTGAGAGCACCTGTTTTGGAAGCCTTGCATGGTGCTGTAAGAGCTCAACTCCGTGCATGTTTCGTGACATGTCCTTAAAGCGTGAGGGCCTTACACATTCCGATTATATGCGTTATAAGCACCGGCTGTCAGAAAAAATATTAAAGAAGGTATTTGATGACAAAGGTGAAGAGAAATCCGGCTGAACTTGCACAAATTGCAATGATGCTTGAGGTTTGTGCTGAAACAAAGCCCGGCAACGTTGACAGGTATCACGATTATGAGGATACCTGGCTTGAGCATTTTCTTGCATCTGCAATTCTTGTAAAACCTGCTTTTGAAAAAGCTGCAAATTACTCTTTACTGGGAGAAAACGAAGGGATAGGGAGTCTTATTTATGACTCTGTATCCCTTACAAACACTCATTCAGGCGGGAACACTCATTTTGGTGCATTTATTCTTTTAATCCCCTTAATTGCCGGAAAGGGAATTGAGGGTGCAAAGAAATTAATTAAAAAGACTACAGTTGAGGACGCTGTTTTATTCTATGAGGCATTTGGCCTTACACAGGTCCGGATGAATGATTCTGATGAGATGGATGTTAATGATCCTTCTGCTACAGATATGCTTCGTGAGAAGAACATGACCCTTTATGATGTCATGGAGTATTCATCAAAGTGCGATATGGTATGTCGCGAATGGATATCCGGCTTTGAGCTTACAAGAAGGGCAGCAGATTATTTAATTAACTCAAATTGTGGTAAGGAAGCAGTATCGTGTGCTTTTATTAAGCTTTTATCCTCTGAAGAGGATACATTTGTCAGAAAAAAGCTGGGTCCTGATGTCTCCGTCTGGACAAAGGATATGGCGGGAAGGGTTTTATCAGGCGAAATTTCGGCAGAGGAGTTTGACAGTCAGTGTCTCCAAAAAGGTATAAATCCGGGGTCAACTGCTGATATTATTATTGCAGGCATTTTTATAGCACTAATGGAGGGCTGGGAATGGGACTCTTAACCGAAGGAATAAACGAGATCATTGCAACAACAAGGCAGAATGCCGCACCAATAGGGATTATTAACAGAGGCGGCTCTTTAAAAATAGTGCTCTTTAAAGGTTCGCATACTGTTGAAAATGTTCTTTCTGACGGGATTTTTGTTGCCAATTTTGTATATGATCCTGTAATTTTTGTTATGACTGCTTTTGAGGATTTGGATAAACAGTATTTTGTAGAAGAGATATTTGAGGACATCACTATTTTCAGGTTAGAAGCTGCAGAAGCCTGGATTCTTTTTAAGGCAGAGTTGTTACAGGAGACAAAAGAGTCTTTTATCTTTGAGCTTATTCCTTTGAAGGAGGAAGTTGTACAACTGAATCTTCATCCTGTAAACCGCGGTTTTAATAGTATTATTGAGGCAACTGTTCATGCGACAAGGTACGTAGCACACCAAGATCCTAATCTTTTTAAATTGATCAATCATAATTTTTCAATTATAAAAAAATGCGGTGGTAAAAGAGAGCTTGAAGCCATTAAGCTTTTAATAAATTGTATTAATAGAATCGTTAGAAAAAAATAATTTTTTTATTATGATTTTGCAACAACCTGTGAGCTTCCGTCGGTGAATATTGCTGTAAACGTTACAGCTTCACCTGCTTTTATCATTTTTGTGTCGTTAGAGTCTCCAATTGCTGGGCTAGCTGCGGAATAGGTATTTGTACCATTTGACCACTTTAAGGTAACAATATTTCCAACATCTTTTCCAGAAAATACAACATATGTTACATTTCCTGCTGAATTTGTTCCTGTTGTAATTTTAACATCCTTCTGTGCACTTGACTCAAGATCTCCTGCAAGACCAAATACAAACACTGCAATTACTGCTGCTAAGATAACTGTAATTGCGACCATGAGGATAACGCCTATAACCGGTGAAACTGCCTCTTCTTCTTTTGTAAATCTCATTTAAATCACCTATGTCATGTCCTTCCCATAAAGAGACGGGCATAAATTTAGTTTAACAACAGTATATCAACATCATTTATTTAAAAAGGTTTTGAGTAATTTTCGATTTTGAAAGAAATATGGAGGAATTATTTGATGGGGAAATTATATTTCAAAAAGAGTCTGATTAAGAAATAATATGGATGTGAAAAAACTGATGAAAAAAATCAATTAAATGAAATTATGTTTTTATCCACGAACCAAAGTGAAATGATCGCCTCTGTCTCTTATCTCAGAACCGGGAATAATTATTTCTATAAAGCCTCTGATATAAGCCGCGCTGATTCTATTATCTGAGACAACCTTTGAAAGAGAGCTTCTCATCTCTTTTTTTATCTTTATTTTTTTGCCGTCATTATCTTCAAAGGTTTCATAGGCGATTCCGGATACAAGAAGTATGCCTTCCAGTATGGCTTCTATATCCATTTTTGGGTGCATTCTTTGTAAAATCTCCTCTGCATCGTGTTTTCCAATCTCATTTACAATTTTTTCAATTTTTTCAATGATCAGAGGATCATTGTCCTTCACAAGTCCGTCTAAGATCTCAATAGATCTGTCAGCAGGTTTCCAGTCACGGGACAGTTTTAAAAGCTGCCAGTCTCGCGCAAAAGAGCGGGTGTCCGGCATCACTCATCAGCCCCTTAACACTGAGTATATTATTGCGCATATACCAATTATTGCAAGGAGTCGTGAGAAGAGTGCTGACCAGAATACCCAGAAAATATCAGATGTAAAAAGCGATGTTATATCCGGCAATACTAATCCGATTATCAGAACAAACAGGCCGTACATCAGAAGAATGAGACTTCTCTGCTTTAAAATTCTGTTGGCATCATAAAGATATACTATTAAAGCTCCGCCAAGTGCAAGTGTAAATATTGCAAGAAGCTGCTGCATCATTTCAATTTCCATGTAAATCGTACTCCTCCATATTCCAGAATTGTTCTTTTACTTTTTTCACCGTCAGAATTGGTTTGATATCCCGGACTCCTGTAAGCTCGCTTAAAGGTATCAGGATGTCGGATTTAAGCTCTGCAATCTCATGAACACGGGCTTTTGCAAGAAAGTCACTTGGTTCAAGGGTCTCATAAACCTCCAGAATATGATCCATTCTCAAAAGGAAATGTTCAACATTTGATTTTTGTAAAGGATCAACCGAGATTGAAAGAAAGACAATGATAGAATTTTTAAAAAATTCGGGATTTACAACAATTGTAAAACGCTGAATGATCCCGTTTGACTTTAACTTTTCAATCCTTTTGAAAACTGTTGAAGGCGCTATATTGAGTTTTTTCCCAAGATCTGCCATAGACGTTCTGCCGTCTTTAGCCAGTTCACTTAAAATTGCATTATCTACGTTATCCAACATCTTACCCGTTTTTTTTAATCTAATCTTTGGAGATATAATGTTTATTATTTGGATAACTGGTTTTTACCTGAGTGGGATTGATGCTGTAAAGGCCGCTTTTAGATTGATATGCATGTTTTATGGACTCTTCAATGAATCTTTTTGCATCCCCGCATGAATTTTCAACACTGTTTTTCTTAGAAAGACCTGCAGCTATTGCTGATGATAAAGAACATCCTGAGCCATGGATTTGATAGGGCACTCTTTTGCCTGAAAATTTAATCATGCCTTTATCTGAGAAAAGATAGTCTTCAGAAAGACTTCCTTTCAGATGCCCGCCTTTGATAAGAACATTCTCTGCTCCAAGAGAAAGAAGAATCTCGCCTGCTTTAATAATCTCTTCTTCACAGGATATTTTTTCAATGCCTGATATGGCGCAGGCTTCGGGAATGTTTGGAGTTAAAATTGTACAGCGTGGCAAAAGAAGGTCTTTAAGGGCAGTAAATGCATTTTTGTCGATAAGTTTCTTTCCGCTTGTTGATACTATGACCGGGTCTGTGACAAGAGGAATATCTTCCGGTACTGAGTTAATAACAGCCAAAATTATCTCCTGTGTTGGAAGCATACCTGTTTTGAATGCCGATATGGAGAAATCTTCCAAAACTGCCGCAATCTGTAGAGATACCGCATCAGGTTTCAGATTCCAGAATCCTGCAACCCTTGTAGGGTTCTGTGCAGTAACTGAAGTTACAACAGAACACCCCCATACTCCAAACGCTGAAAAGGTCTTAATATCAGCTGTTATCCCTGCACCTCCTCCTGAGTCCAGACCTGCGATTGTGCATGCACAGGGCATCTGCGCCTCTTTCATACAATTAGGTATTTTTCTGATTCATGTTGAAATTAATTGATAAATTCCTGATTTTGCTTTTGAAATTTTAGCATCTTTTTTGTATATTACATGTAACAATATGTATGGATGTAGAGGAATTCGCCCGGCGGGAGATAGCCCGTGGTGCGGATGAAGAAACAATAGTAAAAAAATTAAAAGAAAATATTCTTGAGATTAAAGACTGTAACCCTGATTATGCACTCAGATTTGCCCGGGCAGTACTTCAGGAGGTAAAGAACTCCTCCGGTCACAGCGGCGACTTTTTTTCATATAAAAAATCAGGTGTAAAGATGGGAGAGTTCGGTGTCGGTTCAAGAGGCACGGGGGATTTTTTTGCTCACCGGCAGTTTCCAAAAATTATCGGCACGAGCAATGCTGATGTCGGTGTGGATGATATGGATGATGCAGGGGTTGTCCAGGCCGGCGGCCGGTATATCATTACAACCGTTGACGGAATGCACTCAAGACTATCTGATTTTCCTTTTCTTGCGGGATTTCATGTAACAAGAGCAACACTTAGGGATGCATACGTAATGGGTGCAAAGCCCGTTGCCCTGATATCTGATATACATGTTGCAGATGACGGCGATGTTTCCAAACTGTTTGATTACACGGCAGGAATATCGGTTGTAAGTGAGATGATGAATGTCCCTCTTGTGTCAGGTTCAACCCTCAGAATAGGCGGAGACATGGTTTTAGGTGATCGTATGACAGGATGTGTCGGTGCGGTAGGTGTTGCTGAGCATCTCACCAAACGATCTGCCACAAAGCCCGGAGATGTTCTTTTAATGACCGAGGGTGCCGGAGGGGGCACAATCGCAACAGCTGCAATTTATTCCGGTTATCCCGGTGTTGTTGAGAAGACTATAAATCTGTCATTTTTAAAAGCATGTGAGGCAATACTGGCAAGCGATGTTCTTTGTGAGATTCATTCAATGACTGATGTCACAAACGGAGGGCTTCGCGGCGATGTTTATGAGATGGCAGAGACTGCTAAATGCCGCATAGTAATTGAAGAGGAGAACCTGAGAAGTCTTGTTGAACCTGAAGTGCTTAAAATGCTTGATGCCTTAGATATCGACTATCTCGGTGTATCACTGGATGCCCTTTTAGTCGTAGCACCGCCACAGGCAGCAGAAAAAATTATTGATGTTGTAAAATCCGCAGGTATTGTTATGAAAAAAGTTGGATATGTGGTTGAGGGGCCTTCAGATTCAAAGATACAAATAAATGGGGAATTAAAAGAATTTGTTCCCAGTTTCAGGGAATCCGCGTATACCCCTGTTAAAAAGGTTGTTGACAAATCAAGGCGTGACTTTGATGAGATGAAAAGGCAGGTAGAGTTATCGGCAGACGCAGCAGTTGAGAAGAAGATGCGGGTTATTGAGATATTAAAAAAGCGTTATTAAATGAAAACTCACACAGGCAGTAAGGAGTAAAAATGTTTTTCTTAAACAAAAAAATTATTTTTCCGGTTTTTTTCCTGCCGCACATATATTGAAAGCCAGATACGGTAATTTGTCCTCAATTAAAGGCTCCATTTTTTTTGTCAATGAATAAAGGGGCGGTTTTAGATCCACATGGGCAAATGAACGTCTTTCCACTGATAAATCTGTAAATCCTGTTTCTGAAAAGAGGGTATAAATCTCTTCTTCCCTGTAGTAGTGTTCGCCAAAACTGCCAACACCAACTCTGTTGACTCTGAGTTTTTCTCCTATTCTGTATGCTGCAGGAACAATAGCAGTGAACACATTTCTGCCAAGTGTGCATATTGAGATCGAACCGCCTGGTTTTAGTACCCGATATGCCTCATAAAGCATATTTTCAGGATATTGAAGGTATGAAAAAGCAAGAATACTTGATATGCAGTCGAAAGTATTGTCTCTGAATGGAAGAACCTCGGCATTTCCTACTGCAACTTCTGAGTTATTTCGGATTTTTGCTTTTTTTATCATTCCTTTGCTGATATCAAATCCGAAGACCTCTCCTCCTGTCTTTAGGTACCTCTGCATGAAAAGTCCGGTGCCGCATCCGAGATCAAGAAGTTTTGCACCTTTTGGGAGATTTTTCGAAACGCTTGAACATATGTGCCCGTAGTATATTTTGCCCTGCCTCTGATCATAGTGTTTATCGTAAACATCTGCTACATGATCATAATGGGTTGCAACCTTTGTCAGTTAAAAACCTCCGCCATAATTTTTGCAAGCAATGCATTAACCTGAAGATATTCGTTGCCTGCATTGCATAGTATATAATCCGAATCTGCGAGTGCTATTGCAATTCTCTTGTCGTTATATTCCCTTTTTGCGACTTTAGAGAGCTCTTTTATTACTTCCTTTCCGGAAAGGCCGTATTCTATCATCAGCATCTCTGCAATTTCGCATGATTTTTTAAGATCATTTCGCATGAGAGAAGAAAAAAGTGATGATGAAACTGCTGATGTTTCTGAACCTGTCAGTTCAAGAGGGTCAATTTCTCCGCTGTTTTCAATTGCAATCTGTAAATAGGTTATGGCCTTTCTGCAATCTCCGTTTGAAATTTCGGCAATAAGATCAAGATCTTCATCTGATATTATCCCTTGTAAAACGCGCTCTTTTCTGAGTATATCATTCATGACAGAGATGATATCTTCTGAATGCAGGGGTGCAAAAAAGAGCGGCAGACATCTTGATGCAATTGCCGGAATAATTGCGGTCTGCTGCCTTGCAATAAGAATAAATCTGCATGTCCGGCTGTATCTTTCCATTATTCTTCTCAGAGCGGCCTGTGCATCAAAAGTTAATTCTCCTGCGTCTTCAAATACAACGATTTTGAATTCAGCATTAAATGGTTTCATTGATGCATACCATTTGACAATGTGTTTGAAATTAGAGATGAGGCTCTCATTTTTCTGGTAAAGATGACTGAATCTCTCTTCATTTTCAAGCCATGACTTGCCCTGCCTGAAAAGTGTTCCTGCAGGAATTATACTGACATTAATTCCTGAATCATCTGAATAGAGCTCCTTTGAAAGACATTCCACTGTAACGCTTTTACCTGTCCCGTGCGGACCGAAAAAGAGCATGTGGGGGACGTTTTTCTCTCCGGCAAATCCTTTGATGTGATTTATTACCTGCTTCTGGCCGTATATGTCATTAAAATTTTTAGGCCTGTGCTTTTCTATCCATAGCATCTGAGAGATTCTCCATAATTGATTTTATTGCACTTTTCAGCAGTTTTTTATTGTCAAGGTTCTCAATGAGCTTTTTTTGCTGTTCCTGAGTCATATTTTCAGCAGCTTCTGTTATATTTGCGATTGCCCGTGTGAGTTCGTCCACAATTGTTAAATCTGCAGTCCTTGCGGTCCTTGAGAGAGGATTTAGATCTATTGTAATAACGGTTTTACCCATTTCCACAAGTTTTTCGCACCTGTCCCCGTCTTCAAGCGGAACAAGGATGACATCTGCTGAATATATTCCTTCCTGGATACAGAGGGCTCTGTCATGAGAAAGGGGCAGAAGGCGTTCTGTTTTTCCTTTTAAGACTATTACTCCGTTCTCTTCGAGAAGTTTTGTAATTTTCTGGATTCTTTCTTCTGTCCTGTGAAAAAGGTTCACCTCAACCAGAGCACCTGTTTTTTTCTGAAGGTCAGAAATCTGGTCTGCTGCGAGTGCGGCTGTATTACCGTTTACCGAGATTACAGGTTTTTTAGCGTTTAATAAAAGAGCTGCCGCAGTTTTTTCTGCGATAAGTGCACTGGGTGTGGTTTTTTCACCTATCAGATAATCAAAGGCCTCTCCTCTTCCATGAGAACCAACACCTTCCATTGCAACAATTTTGTCCCATGCAGCCTCTGCAATTTTTTCTCTTCTTATAAGTGATTCATAACGGGGATGATCTTTTGGTATCATATTATTCCCTCCTGTTTCTAGAGGTAAATCCTGTCTTTGACATCTTCATCATATATACTTCACCAAACCGTGAAAGAATTGCAGGTGCTTTTTCTCCGTAGGCAAAGACACCCTGACCAAGCATTGTCATTGCTGCAGGAATCTCCCTTAAATCGCATTCATCCAGAACTTCTCTGATTTTGTCTGATATCAGACCCGAATCTTCTGTAAATTCACGTGAAACCTTGAAAAAATCTTCCGGCGTCTTGGGACAGGTTTCTTTGAATGCGGTTGTGATCTTCTCCATTATCTGTTTGTTTTTCAGGACTTTATCTGTTGGGAGTGAGCCGAAACTTACAGCTGAAATAGTCCTTTTCATATTATATCTTCGGATAATTTCGCCTTTGATACCCGGACTTTTTCGGCATATATAACCTCCGTTCATGCATGCAGCCACATCACCAAGGCCTGATTTGTACCTGACTTCGGTTTCATGTGCAAGCTGTGCTATTTCATCATCCTTCAAATCAAGTTCGAAAAGTTCACATGCTGCTTTAATTGAAGAGAGAAGTGATGCTGCACTAAGTCCAAAACCTGCACCTATCGGAAGAATTGTTTTTGTGGTAATCTCTGCTTTAACACCGATTTTAAAAAGGGCATATTCTATTGGGGGAGAACCTGTTTTTTCTGATATGATATTCCCGGTCCTGTCCACACGGCAGACATTTACCATGATATCATCGGATTTTTTTGCTTCTGAAAATACACCCTCACTTATAACAATACCGCCACCGATGCTTCCTGAGGCGCCCCCGTCGTCTTTTACTTTTTTAAACCATCCTGATATATGGCCCGGACAGAATGCTAGAGCAGTTCTTTCCATATCGCTTTTGAAACCTCCTCTTTGCTGCCGTATACTTCTGTTTTGCCTTTTTGTGTGTGAAGCATGTATCTGCCTGTATTTTCACCCATAGTATCCGGAGTGTTGGCGGCTACCATAAAAAACCCTTTTTTAAGCATCTCTTCTGCTTTTAAATCGGCATCCCATCCAAGTTTGAAGGCAACAGTCACAGGTCTGAATTTTTCCACAACCTCATCAATAATTTTGGGAAGCGGGATCAGTTTTATGGATATATCCTCTCCGCAGGGAATTTTACCCTCAAAAATTTCCGGTTTATAATCAGAGACTGCTGCAGCACTGATATAATAATCCGCACCTTCTTTTTCAAAGATGTCCATTACAGCCTTTCGCATATCCGCAGCACTATCGGTTATTACATTTCTTATCAGCGGAACTGCATCTCCGCTGTGTAATATTGTCACATCCGCACCGAGCCTGTATGCCTCAAGAGCTGCTTCAACTCCCATTCTCCCGCCGGAACGGGTTGTCATAATTCTGATGTCATCTATCTTTTCACGGCAGGCTCCTGCTGTGACAATAACTTTTTTTCCGTCAAGAGGCTTTTTTCCGGCTTCTCTCTCAACAGCAAGGACAATTTCATCATTAGATGCAAATTTTGCCTTATTTTCAGAGATAGATGGGCTTACAAAGACAATACCCCACTCTTTTAATTTTTTTATCCCTTCAATGACTGCCGGATGGCAGAACATACTCTCATGCATTGCAGGCGCAATTATAACAGGCATACCTCTCCCAATTGCAGTTGTGGCAAATGTGGTAACAGATGTATCATCGATTCCGGCAGCGATCTTGCAGATTGTGTTTGCGGTCGCAGGGGCTATTAACAAAACATCTGCACTGCCGTCAATACCGCAGAACTTAACATGCTCAATCATCCCTGAGATTTTTGTTATTGCAGGAATGTCGCATGCATATGTTACTGCATCAGGACTGACTATTCTGCATGCTGCTTCACTCATAACACCCTGAACAGCTGCACCTTTTCTTCTTAGCGCCCTTGCAAGTTTGATATCCTCAACCGCTGCAATACTTCCTGTTATTGCAAGAACAATTGTTTTTCCTTCTAATGTCTGCATGCATTCAATCATAAGAGTGTCACATCCTGGACAACATGCCATCTGAAAGGGGCGTATTTTTTCACTCTGTGAACAGAGATTTCCGTATTAAAGCCTGCATCTTTACAGGCTTTTTTGATCGTTTCACAGGCAGAGTTTATAGTATGTATATGAAGAGCTCCGCCACATTTCATGTGTGAAAGAATTTCCTGGATCATTAAGACTGAGTCAAAATGCCCCATAAATGCCCTGTCATACTCCCCTTTAAGAAGGTCTCTGCAGTCTCCGCATTCTGCAGAAATCTTATCTGTTACTTTGTTTTCAATGATATTTCTCTGAAGGTAACCAAAGGATTCAGAATTTAATTCCATGGCGTGAATATTTGATCCTGATAATGCGGCCGGAATTGTAAAATAGCCTATTCCTGCAAACATGTCTGCTATTCTCTCCCCCTTTTTAACAATCCCTGAAATTCTTCTTTTTTCTTCTCTGTTTCCCATCGCAAACATGACTTTGGAAGGATCAAGAATGTATTTGCATCCGTTTTCTTTGTGGCAGACCTCTTTTGGCTTTCCGTAAAGGACTGTTGTACAGGGAATTCGTCTAACCCCTGCATATTTTTCTATATGAAGGATGCATGAAGGTTTTTTCCAGCCAATGAGAGTTTCCAAATTCTCCTTTTCGGGTTTTTTGCCGTGTATAAGGGCGATGTCGCCCACCATCTGATAGCCCGGTCCGGAATAGTTTTCTTTTCTTTTTAGTATGCAGTCATAAGAATTGCCCTCCTTAACAGGAATCCATGCATTTCCATCTTTAACAAAAGGCCTTTTGGATCTGTCAATCCAGTCTGAATCTTCAAGTGATTTCAGCATAGATGCAGGGACTATTCTCGTGCGCATAAATGGTAACTCTATCCGACAAATATTATTCTGTCTTTGTCACTGTCTCTTAAAAAGCGAACTTCCTCTCCCTCAAGGACTTCAAGCCACGGGTAAAGGATACACTCTTTGTTCTCGTACGTCTTTGGATCTAAAATTCCTGCAATATCGCTATTGATGTAATTGACATATGCAGATTCGGAATTTTTTACATTTCCAATCATTCTGCCGGCTGGTTCCTCCTTTGATATTTTAAGACTTCCATCCTGAAGATCAAAGTATCTGATTACATTTGCATCTGTCCCGCGGATTTCATAATATCTGCCTTTATCCTCGAAAACATCCCCTTTCTGATATCTTGGAAGTCGTACCAGATATGTCATCCTGTAAACAGTTCTGCCGTTCTTCTGGCCTGCAAGTTTGGGATGTCTTGTAACCTTTCCGCCAAGCTCTTTTATTATGCTTCTTGAAATCAGTTCCCCGAGATTGTGGCTGGAGATTACAATGTCAATTCCTTCTTTAATCTCATCAGTGCTTGTTATAAACGAGAGTCTCTCACCCATCTCCTGAAGTTCGTTCTCATGCCGGTTGGCAATTTCGATGGCGCGCTCCTTTTCGTATTCATCAGGCTTTCTTCCTTCTGCCCTTAACTGAATTGTTCCTGCATAATATCCGCCTGAATATCTGCTGCAGCGGTCACACTGTTCTTTTGACCATAAAATAAGAACCCTGCATGAAGATTCTACAGGTACGCCGTAAAGTTTTGCATGAACATCAACTCTTACAGATGTTCTGTTCGGGCTTGGATCATAGGAGCTTAATTCCACTTTGAGATCGCGAACATCATCATGTATATGTACTGCATCAAGAGCAATCTCTTCAATAAGTTTATCCCTGTCAATCTCGCAGTCTGTCCAGGTATTCTGATGTCTTAGTGAACCGCAGGTCGGGCAGTGAATACACTGGACTCTTGCATCAAAGGTAATCCAGTCTACTTCTTCTGCCTTGCATTTATTGCATAGCCCCTCTTCACTTGGCTCCCCGCATTTGGGGCATATATTTTGTTTAATGTCCATAATAATCTAAAATCTAAAGTATCTGTGCATGAGGAATTCCGTCAATATATATGCAGCCTTCCTCATCTATCGCGCCGCATTCTATTGCAATTGCAATAACTCTTTTTCCAATCAGATTGGCATTTTTGGCTGATTTGAGAGCTTTTACCAAATCATCTTCTGTAGCTGTATCAGTGCCGTAGAATTTGTCCGATATTGTTATCTCTATATCGCCTTCGCAAATTGTTTTGTTTAAAAGGTCCATGTCGCAGGCTGCGACTATTTTATCTGCCCCGTCTATTTTGTAAATTTTGAGGTACATTGATTATAATATTGTTTTTTATAAATAATACCAGTGTCGGGAAAGATCAGTTTTCCATTTCAGTGCAGTAGACCTTTTCAGGAGTTTCCTTATGAATTCTAATTGCATCTTCTATTGTAATTGCCCCTGACTCAAGCAGTTTCCTTGTAAATCTTGGAACTGACTTGGGACCTATAACAGAACCCGGACGGGTAAGATCATCCATATAGTCACTTTCCATTGTAAACAACCTTTTTGCCTTTGCCATTGCGGGTATATCCTCATGCTTTGCAATAAGAGATGGCGTAAGCGGTGTATCGGGTGTTCCAAAATGTTTGACGACTCTTAATGGATTTACATTCATATTTTTTGCCATATCAAATATATCCCGGCACGGCCCTGTTTCAGCATGTATCTGCAGTGCGCAGTCATTATCCTTTGAAAGTGCAAGTGCATGATTAAGGATTCTGTTTGAGGACTCCATTATCTCGTCTGCAACGGGGTAGTGCGGTCTGCCGCTTTTTAATGCGACAGCATTTTTACAGGCGACATATTTTGCTGCAAGAGAAAGGCCGTCTTTCATTATCTCTTCTGCACGTGAAAGAGGCATAATTTCAGAGAGTTTTGAAAGTTCTGCCGGATGGACTCCGAGTATCGTATATACGCAGATACCTTCTTCTTTTACTTTATCGGCAGTTTTCAATGTGATTTCAAATACTTCCCTATAGTCCTCACCGCATTTTGGGATCACTCCGAAAGACCATGCCGGTTTTGAGACAAGAAACATATGTGTCCCTCCGGCACGCTTAAAATCTTTAGCGGCCTCAACACCTTTGCCATTGATAGTGTCAATATGAATATGATCGTCTGTAATCAAAAGATCCTTTAAAATCATCTAATTTCCAGAATTTTCATCATGGGATAATCTTCTTCAAGTTTAAGCTCTGCAACGCATGTTGCATTGCCTACCTTTGTTGTTATGGTTACATCAAACATCTTTCCGGCAAGTTCGCTGTATCCGAATGAGTTTAAGACCATATGTTCTGTATGAATCCTGACTTTTATGTCCTCGACATATGGCTGAAGACTGACAGCATTTTGTATGGCCTGTTCAACAGAAGGAGCAGTCGCAGGTGATATGGGTGTTCCTACCCACTGGTGGTATAAAGCGCCTAATTTTATTCCGGCCTCAAAAGCCGCCTGTGTCTTTTTTTCCATCTCCGGAAATATAGGTCTTCAAAGAATATTTTAATTTAGATCTGAAAATCTGAATTGAAAAATTTGAAAAAAGCTATAATTTTTTGGAAAAACTCAGATGAGTTTTATCAGGCCGTGTTTTGGCTCCATTGCTTCGCCGTTTCTTAAAAGATCATCGATTCTCTTTCTGACATCATCTTTTCCATGACCTTTCTGGACAAGTAACTGAACAATATCTTCAATCTGGGCATATCCGTTGTCATCGGCATTTGATTTAACAGCCTCTTTTATCTCACGGATAATGTCTCTTCTCTGCTTCGGAATACCTGTGACAAGTTTGTCAATATCAAAGTTTCCTGTCTCGGGGTCATATGCAACATCTCTTAAACACCTGTCAACGATTCTGATGACACGCTCTGAGTCTGAAACCTCAATCTCGGGGCTGAGTCTTATTCTTGCGCTTGCTTCGGCAAGCCTTACAAGTGCTTCAAGCTGTCTTGCGGTTACAGGAACCGGTTTGTTGTTGTCTGTTGCCAGATCCCTTAAACTGAGGTAGTACGAAATCAGCTTCTCTTTGGCTTCTGCTGACAGGAGTGGAAAGCAGTTTCTCTTGGAGTAGGCGATGTATTTTCTGAATATGAGCGGCTCTATTTCAGGGAGAACCGGTGCAAGTTTCTGTTCAATGTATTCGTCATCAACCCACTCAAGAGGGTTCTTTTTGTTATGTTCAATAATTTCTCCAACTTCATGGGCTTTTAATATGTGCTCACCAATTGCCCTGTCAAGGACGCTGTTTGGTTTGTCTTTCATAACGAATATGAGATCAAAACGTGACAGAAGGGAAGGCGGCATATTAATCTGCTCTGCTATCGGGGCATATTCGTCAAAACGCCCCATCTTTGGATTCGCTGCTCCAAGCAGTGCACAGCGTGACCGAAGGGTTGCAGTTATTCCTGCCTTTGCAATGGATATTGTCTGCTGCTCCATCGCTTCGTGCAGTGAGCTTCTGTCATCCTTTGTCATCTTGTCCATCTCATCAACAGCCGCAATACCCATATCTGCAAGAACAAGTGCTCCTGCCTCCAGAGTCCACCGCCCGTCTCCAAATTCGTCTTTAACGGCTGTTGCGGTAAGTCCTGCAGATGTTGAGGATTTGCCGCTTGTGTATATTCCTCTTGGTGAAAGTTTTATGACATATCTTAACATCTGTGACTTTGCAATACCCGGGTCTCCTACAAGAAGCATATGGATATCACCCCTCAGGTGACTTCCGTCAGGAAGGGATTTCATTATCCCTCCAAAAAGAATAAGAGAAATTGCCTCTTTTACCTCATCGTTTCCGTATATTGATGGTGCAATGGAGTGCGAAAATTTATTGTACAACTCGGGATCTCTTGAAAGTTCAAGAATCTCCTTTTCATCCTCTTCTGAGATTGCTACCTCTGAAAACTCTTTTTCTCCGATTTCAATGGAGTTTGCCTCAAGATAGATCTCAAAAAGAGAACTCTTGTTTCCGTGGGCAACACGCTGAATAGAACGTAAAATTCCATTAATTACAACCCTGTCTCCCGGGGATGCGGTTGCTACAAGATCATCCTGGATATCAACGTCAAGGGTTTCGGGCTGCTCGCCTCCTCTAAGGCCTTCAGGAGATTCCTGAATTCTCAGTTTCTGGACATCAACAAATTTTGAAAGGGCCGGAACCAGCTCCATTTTGGTAGGTCTCTCACATTGTGCACAGTTTCTGTAAGGCTCCTGAAATTTTCCAAATCCCTGTGAATACGGAGGTGTCAGTGTTCCGCAGTTTAAGCACCTGAAGATTGCATACGTAAGGCGGGGGCGGACTTCAGTTGTTTTTCTTATAATTCCCTCTACTGACAGGAAAGTGTTGATATGGTGGGCGCGGATATCACGAACATCAATTTTTTTCGGCAGACGGATAAACCGGATGTTTATATCGTCCGCCTTTTCTTCTTCATCTTTTGTAAAGATTAGATTGTTCTGTTTTATTGCATCCTTTACGTCTGAGAGAACTTTTCCTGGGTTTTTTAGAAGTTCATCTGCAAGTCCGAGACCTTTTTTACCCCATTTCTCAAGTTTCTGATAGTCAATAGTAATTGATCTTTTGTAGGGAAATTCCCTGGCAATCTCTCCTAGTTCGGCCTTATAATGCTTTTTTAAGAACCTGTTCCAGTCTCCTGCCTTGTCTGTTACAGTTGCCTGTGTATTTTCATTTGCAGTAAATTGCGGAATTTCATCCATTGTTTTCAGGCCTTTTTGTGTTTATCGGCACTTATTATACAGCGTGCAAGAAGGGCCTCCATCTGTATATTCTGGTTTGCACCTTCGCTTATTCGAAAATCTGTCTCTCCAAGATTGCTTATCAATTCAACCTTAAGTGAGCGGTCTATTGTTTTGTCATTGATGATAGTTCTGTATAGCTGGTTTATCAGTTCATTTGGAGCTATTCCCCGTTTTATTGTAAGTTCATGGAGTCTGTGTTCGGAGGCTTCAAAATCGCCTTCCAGGACTATATGCAAAAGTTCAAGGATTTCATCAGGTCTTGCTGTTGATGTAATCTCATAAATCATCTCTTCTGAGATTTCACTGCTGATTATTGCCGCACCCTGAAGTGCATTTATGGCTTTTCTCATATCTCCCTGTGCCACATATATAATAGCGCTCATTGCGTCTTCTGAAATTTTAAGTCCTTCATTTACAGAGATTCTGTTGAGCTCTTCTGTTATTGCTTCCCTGTCAAGCGGTCTGAATCTGTATATTGCACACCTGCTCTGAATAGGATCGATTATCTTTGAGGAGTAATTGCATGAGAGAATAAACCTGCACGTCTGGGCATAATTTTCCATTGTTCTTCGAAGAGCAGACTGAGCATCATTTGTAAGAGCATCTGCCTCATCCAGGAAAAGAATCTTGAAAGTCGCACCACCCATGGGCGCAGTGCGCGCAAACTGTTTGATCTGATTTCGTACAACATCAATCCCTCTCTCATCTGAGGCGTTTAATTCCCTGAAATTGAACTGCCAGTCATCATGAAAGAATTCTCTTGCAAGTGCGATTGCAGATGTTGTTTTTCCTATTCCTGCATTTCCGGTAAACAGGAGGTGTGGAAGACTTTCTGATCTCACATAATTTTTGAGGCGCTCTATAATCCCCTTTTGCCCGACAACGTCGTCCAGTGTCTTTGGGCGGTATTTTTCAATCCATATTGTATTGTTTCCATCCATTCTATCGGTCCTGCGTGAATTCTTTTTTTTGGTGGTATAACTATATTGCTACTGGCAGAAGTTATCTTTTTTTTAGATTGTTATTCTTTTATTCTGTGGTGTTATATTGATCACTATTTTTGCCGGTTAAAAACAATCTCTAAAGTAATACAGTTATATCCGCAATCGGGGTTGCTTTTAAAAAATGTCTAAAGGAGCAATGAATATTTTTGCAGGCGAGCTTTTATTATTGAGGCAGAACAGCGAGGGCTGTCTTATTTTACCGTCAGGTAATCCTGTAGAGAATGTTTATGTATGCGGGGTGATAACTGAACTTCAAAAGAATCAAAAGGGTCAGGTAACAGGTGCACGGGTTGCCGACCCGACAGGTGTTTTCAGAATATATTGCGGTAAAGACAGGGCATATTGCGCCGAAGATCTTTTTTCAATGAAAGTTCCTTCTTTTGTATCGGTATATGGGGAGATCTCGGCAAAAGTTAAGGGCGGTGTTTTGGAAAAGGAAATAATTCCGGAGTCTGTCTGTGAGATAACAAGAGAAGAGCGTGATTTGTGGATAAGGGGTACTGCTCTTGCAACCATAAAAAGACTTGAACGGTCATTTGTTGTTTATGACGAAAGCTATGGAATAGAAACTCTTGGAATTGTTGAAAAGGCGCTTTCTGTAGCAGAATCCAAAGAAATATCTGATATCTCTTCTGAAGGGGATAATCTGGATGATATATGTGACAGGATAATGTCTTTTATTGCAGAAATTAGCACAAAAAAAGGTGTTCTTCTAGATGAGTTATATCCTGTCTGTGAATCCCGCGGAATAAAAACTGAAGCTGTAAAAAAATGCCTGGAAAAACTTCTCGAAGACGGGGAATTATATCTCCCTTCGGGAGGCTATGTAAAAATACTATAATAAAATAAGATGATTCCTGAATTTATTCCCAAAGGGCCTGCAGTCGTTATTGAAAACAATATGCGCATACTTGTAGTCGCAGACACTCATTTTGGAGCGGAAACAGAGCTTGCAAGGCGCGGTCTCCACATAAAAAGCAACAGCCGGCAGAGACTTATCAGACTTCTTGAATGTATAGATGATTCTGAATGTGAAATGCTTTTACTCCTTGGTGATGTAAAGCATTCAATTCCAGTTACAACAAGACAGGAATATGCGGAAATGCCTGACATCATATCCCGGATACGGGAAAAAATACCTTTTAAGGTACTTCCGGGAAATCATGATGCAGGGATCGAGAAATTTTTAAAGGAAGATGAAATTCTGCCCAGAGATGGTGTAATTATGGATGGAACCGGGTATATGCATGGGCATACCTTCCCTTCAGAAGATCTTCTGGGAAGCCTTATTGTTGCAGGTCATCATCATCCCGTCGTCTGCCTTTTTGATGAGGTTGGATGCTCTTTGAAGTCACAGCCGGCATATCTTCTTTCACGGATAAATCCCGGAGTTTTAAATATGAAAACCTCACGTGAGATCTCCGGGACCCGAGTTCTTTTTGTTCCGGCTTTCTTTGAACTTGCAGGAGGTGTTGATGTAAGGGAGCTTTTAAAAAGCGGGTTAAGCCCTCTTGCGCGAAGTATTGATGAAGATACGGCTGAAGTTTTCCTGAGTGACGGAACATACATAAACAGCCTTGGAGGTCTGATGGGCGATGAGTGCAGTAGATCTCCTTGATGAACGAATAAAAGTTCTTTTGGAAAAAAGAAGTTTTACAGAACTATCTGATACTCAGGAAGAAGCGATCCCTCCTGTTATGAGGGGCAGCCATACTCTGTGCATTGCGCCAACGGGCACGGGAAAGACCGAGAGTGCGATGCTTCCTGTTTTCCACAAACTTTTAAATCAGGAAGGGAACGGATTTAAGGCTCTTTATATAACGCCGTTACGCTCTCTTAACAGGGATATTTTAAGTCGTCTTGAGTGGTGGTGCAGTGAACTCGGCCTTTCGGCAGGAGTGCGTCACGGGGATACAACTCAGTATGAACGAAGAAAACAGGCTTTAAGTCCGCCTGATCTTTTAATTACGACTCCCGAGACAATTCAGGCGATGTTTACAGGGAAGAAGCTTAGGGAGCATCTTAAAAATGTCCGCTTTGTAATAATTGATGAAATTCACGAACTTGCCGGAAACAAACGCGGTTCACAGATGTCTGTTGCACTTGAGAGAATCGCTGAATACTCTGGTGAGTATCAAAGAATTGCTCTTTCTGCAACGGTTGGAAACCCTGCTGATGTTGCACGTTTCCTTTGCGGAGAAAGACCTTATGAGCTTGTAAATATCCCTGTTGCCCCTCTTTTATCTGTTGATGTGAAATATGCCGGAGATTCGTTTTTAAAACAGACTAAAGTTGTTGAACGATGCATTGATTCGGAAGAATCAACGCTTGTATTTGTCAACACCCGTGTTACTGCAGAGGCCATTGGCCATCAGCTTTTTGAGAGAGGTGATGTTGATGTTCATCACGGCTCCCTTTCACGCGAGGTGCGTATTGAAGCGGAAGACAAATTTAAAAAAAGAGATTTAAAGGCTTTAATATGCACATCTTCGATGGAGCTTGGGCTTGACATAGGTCATGTTGGTCAGGTTTTACAGTTTGGCTCACCCAGAGAGGTATCAAGACTCCTGCAGAGAGTTGGGCGTGCCGGCCACAGGCTTGATACAGTTTCAAAGGGGCGGATTCTTGCAACAGGTTTTGATGATCTTCTGGAGTCTCTTGTAATTGTAAGACGCGGTCTTTCAAACGAATGTGAGAATCTCTCTCTCATAACCGATGCCGCAGATGTGCTTGCAAATCAGATATCTGCGATTGCGGTTGAATACGGTGAGATAAGTTCTGAAAAAGTAAAAAGTATTATTAGAAGATCTGCCTGTTTTTCAGGCATTGATGAGATCTTTGAGGATGTCTGCCGGCAGATGGAGGAACACCGCCTGATAAGAACAGAGTCCGGGATGATTATCAGAACTGGACGCAGCAGGACGTATCTGTATTCCAATCTTTCGATGATACACGACGAAAAAAAGGTTAAGGTATATGATATCGTCTCAAGACGCTATGTGGGGACACTTGATGAGTCATTTGTAATTGGTTTTATATTCACCGGTGCAGTTTTTATAACAAAAGGTCAGTTGTGGCAGGTTCTTGCAATTGAGGACGGGATGATAAAGGTTGAACCTGCGCACAGGATAAAAGGGGAGCTTCCTTCATGGGAAGGTGAGCAGATTCCTGTTCCTTTTGATGTCGCAAGAGAGACGGGAAAACTAAGAAGAACCGGTGAATTTAAAGGATATAATGCAGATTCTGCTTCTCTTAAATATGCAAAGGATTTCCTTTGCGGAATGGAGCATGCAGGCTCTCCTGTTGCATGTGACAATCTGATAACAATCGAACATTTTGATGAAGGTGTTGTCATTAATATATGCGGAGGCCATAAGGCTAATGAAGCCCTGGGTCGCTGTGTTTCTGTTCTTTTGTCGGCAAGATTTGGAACATCTGTCGGAATAGAGGTGGGAGCATACAGGATTCTTTTAAGGCTTCCCGGCGAAGTCAGGGCAACTGATGTTATGGAAATTTTAATGTCAGTTGAGCCTGCTGCAATTAAGGGTATTTTACAGATAGCTCTTAAAAGGACTGCCCTCTATAAATGGAAAATGGTTCAGACTGCAAAAAAATTTGGTGCAATAGATGCCGATGCAGATTATGAACGTATAAGTATTCACCGGCTGACAGATTTCTTTGAAGGTACAGTTATCCAGAGAGAAGCCTACCGGGAACTTTTTTCAATTAATATGGATACAGAGAAGGCAGAACTTATTGCAGGGGAGATTCAGTCAGGGAAGATTTCAGTATCCATTGCTCCCCTTAGTGCAATCGGACGCGAAGGACTTTCTTCTTCCAGGGATATTATACCGCCCGCATCTTCGGATCAGGCGATAATTACGACTATTAAGAGGCGTCTTGAAGAGGACAATATTATTCTCTTCTGCATGAACTGCAGACAATGGAAGAGTAAGACAATTGTCGGACGGGTTCCTGAGGACATTGTCTGTCCAAAATGCGGTGCAAGGCTGATTGCTGCGTTAAAACCGTATGAAGAGGATTATATAAAGGCGGTTTTGAAAAAGACAAAGTCCAAAGAAGAAAGAGCACTAGAGGTTCGTCTTTTAAGGAATGCAAATATTGTTCTCTCAAGCGGAAAAATTGCAGTTACAGCATTTGCCGCAAGAGGTGTGGGTCCCGATACCGCATCAAGGATAATTGCAACAATGACAAAGGGCGACGAATTCTACAAAGAGATTTTAAAAGCCGAGAGAAATTACATAAAAAATCATCGTTTCTGGCAGTAAATATATTCAAAATATTTTTCTTTTTATTTTCCTGTTAATACTCTGATAAAGAATATTTTCTCTTAAAAAATCTGTATTATAGTTTAGTTATTTAGATTTACTTTTGTTGTATTGGAAAAGAAACTGCAAATGTTCTTATTTTGTCGGTATTTTTTAAGGACACTGCACACCCGGAACGGGCAGCCAGCCGCAGGAAAACTTTTTTTATCAATGCCTCCTCTGAAAGAACGAAAGATTCGCTTTTTCCCGAGATCGCTACTGTCGCTTCTGTGTCGTTTTGCCAGGTTTTTATTGTTATTCCGGTTGCATCTATGCCAACAAGGTCTTCAAGAATATAGATTATTAGATCTGAGAATATATCCCTGTTGATGAGGACAGGAGATAATGAAGGATTAAAAGATTTAAAAAGATCAATGTCTGTTAAAAGCGGCTGTGATCCGAGACGTAAAGTCAGCATCCGGATAAATGATGTCTCATCATCCACAGATGAAAGTATATCATCATCAGAGCAGCGCGGGCATGAGAGATCCTGTATTATTTTGGACAGAATACTGTTTAAGTCACACTCCGAGCGGTTATCAGGTGGGCAGAATCCCCTCAGCATTGTTGTGTAATCTGAGAGCAGGTTCTGTGCTCTTGTTACAAGTGTCGGGTCAATAATGTCAGTCAGAGATTCTTTGGAAAATGATCTCTCAAGTTTTCCTATCACCTGCCCGGCCTTTAATGCCAGATGAATGGAGACTTTCTCCGAGTTATGGTGCTGAATGGAAAATGATGAAAAAGCTTCCAGAAGTTCATCAATGACATCGCTTTTTATCAGCCCTGTCATCTCTTCTGCCATCCCTGATTCTCCCAGTTCCTCCATCATATAGGCAACATATCTGAGCCTGCCTGACATTATTGTGAATAGTTCATTGATCTCCTCCATGCAGTCATCAGCGCATGCGGCTATTTCTTCTGCCCGGTTTGAATTTAACTCAGCAATATTTTCCAGTTTGTATGCATCCTGCTCCAGAATTTCAAGTGCGCAAACTGCATCAGATGCCGGATAAATCCTGCCATGTCCCGGAAGAACCCATTCTATATCATTTTCTTTAATGATATTTTGTATTCCTGCAAGTGATCTTATCAGCGTTTGCTGATCCCACCCGTACATACCTGCAATTCCGGGATTTGCAGCAAATAAAACATCACCGATAAAAAGCAGTTTTCCTATACGAAGACATATGCTGTCAGGACTATGTCCCGGTGTGTGATAAACTGAGAAAAGGTTTTTTTTGCCAAAAGAGATCTCCTCTTGTAAAGGATATTTGGGATCATCTGTCTTAATTTTGGTTATTTTTATGGATGCACCTTTATCTTCATAACAGGTGATATCTGTTCTTTTCTGTTTTTTATCACAGAGAAGTTTTATATCTGTCTTGATCGGGGTTATTGTTAGTCCAAGGATATCGGCCTGCGTTAGATATTTATCCCCGCGTTCGAGCGCATCCGCACCTGTTTTCTGGACAGCAAGGACTGCCTCCTTAAAGTATGCAGCCATTGGTGTGTACTGGATCACGGCGAGGAAGTGATCCACATGTGCATGTGTTAGAAATACTACAACCGGGCGTTTGCACTTATTTAAGAGATCTTCTATAAGGGCGGCCATCAGTATGGTTTGTTCAGGAAGGTTGCCCGGATCAATAAGGCAGACAACCTCAGGTGTTTCTATCAGGTATGAATTTGAGGATATGGTGTCACATTTACGAATATACGGGTATATATTTGCATCAGAAACACCCGGAACCGGTTGCCATGCAGAAGATATTATGGTTTTGTTACTGCCATCCGACAACTGCCTCGCCCTCAGATGAATATATGGAAAAAATTGAGGTGAAACCTGCGAGTTTTAGGACTTTATGCACATCTGCGGTCAGACAACAGAGCCCGAAGCGGTCACCCTCTGTTCTCAGTTTTTTTGCTGTTGCAAGCAATACCCTCATGCCCCCGCTTGAAATATATGAGACGCTGGAAAAATTGAGGAGAACTCTGCGGTTGCCGCTTTCAATCTCTCTGTTTATCTCATTTTCAAGATCTGCAGATGTTATAGAGTCTAATCGTCCATTCATTGCCAGGATTGTAATATTGTCCTGCTTTGTTATTGTTATATCCAAAAAATCACCCTGATCTATTGATTTACAATTATTAGAGATTACTATTAGCTCCTAAAAAGATAACCCTTGTTAAAAATTATGATTGTACTGAAGTTTAAGTGTGTTTGTGTGTAAAACTAAATACGGAACTTATATGCTGACGACAATTTTTGTATCTTTTGTTGTACTTCTCCAGTTAATGTGTGTGATCATTGTTGCAGCTTACCTTTTAACAAGATTAAGTTTTTTCTCAAGCGTTCTTGACGGTCATCCTGCTATTAAGATTCAGGCATTTTTGATTCTGTTCTTCGGTGCACTTTCTGTCTATGGCACTGTGGGCGGAGTTGAGCTTGCGGGTGTTACTATCAACGTGCGTGATCTTGGTCCGATGGTTGGCGGACTTGTCGGAGGTCCTGTTGTTGGTGTAGGTTCAGGTCTTATCGGCGCTTTATATCGTGCAACTCTTGGGGGGTTCACACTTATTCCCTGTGTTATTGCAACAATTCTTGCAGGACTTCTGGGAGGATTTATCTGGATTTTAAACAAGCGCAGATTTGTTCCGGTTTATATGGCGGTGATTTTTGCGATTTTAATGGAAAGTCTGCATATGCTGCTTGTTTTAGCAATTCCCAGACCCTTTTCGACAGCCCTTCAAATCGTTGAAAGCGTCAGTCTTCCGATGATCCTTGCCAATGCGGCAGGTGTTTTTATCTTTGCCCTGATTATAAAAAATCTTGAAAATGAACGCAGGATGCGTGCAGAGCGTGATACTCTTGTAAGGGAGATGGAGCACAAGGATACTGAACTTGCTATTGCCGGAGAGATCCAGCAGAGTTTTCTACCTGAGACTATTCCACAGGTTGAGGGGTTTGATGTCGCAGGAAGAAGTGTTATGGCAAAAGAAGTCGGCGGGGACTTTTTTGATGTAATTCCGTTTGAGGTTGTGTCTCTTGACGCCGGCCGTATGGGAATTCTTATTGCCGATGTATCTGGAAAAGGAATTCCTGCGGCCTTGTTCATGGCATTGTCCCGGATTATAGTGCGTGTCAATGCAACCTGGCATAATAACAATCCTGATATTGTTATTCATGATGCCAACAATCTGATAGCGGCGGATTCAAAAGCCGGTATGTTTGTCACACTGTTTTACGGTGTTCTTGATCACAATAATAGTTCAATAAAATATGTAAATGCAGGACACAACCCTCCGATGGTCTATCACTCGGCTGATGATACAATTTCTGAACTTGAAGCTACAGGAATTGCTATGGGTGCAATGGAGGATGCAGATTATGTTTCAAAGATATGTCCTCTGAAATCCGGTGATGTGATGGTTCTTTATACTGACGGCATCACCGAAGGAATAAATGAAAAAGAGGAGATGTATGGTGAATTGCGACTCAAGAATATTATCCGGTCATCAGCGAAGCTCTCAGCTAAGGATATTTTAGAATGCATTCTTGATGATGTGAATAAATTTTGTGGCAATTCCCCGCAATATGATGATATAACACTGATGGTAATATGTGTAAAGTAAGGTGCATTATGAGTAATCTGGATATAGTCATACCTGCAAAACCTGACAAAATAGAAAAGCTGGCATCTGAGGTTGACAAAATTCTCAGCCAGAATAATTTTTCTAAGGAAATAATTTTTAATGTCCAGTTATCCTTAGAGGAAGTAATTGTAAATATTATCAACCACGGTTATCGTGGGAAAGACGGTTTGATCGGAATACGTCTGGAAGCGTCATTGCAAAATGTCTCTATAGAGATTTCAGATTCCGCACCTGCATTTAATCCTCTTTTAATACCAAAACCGGATATTACATCAGATATTGATGAACGGAGTATAGGGGGGCTTGGCATATATCTGGTAAGGGAAGTTATGGATGAGGTGAGTTACCAGTATAAAAATAATAAAAATATTCTGACTCTTATTAAAGATAAATAAAAATTGATTGAAAAATTGTTTTTCTAATAAAAAAATCCGGAAAAATTGGGTTTACATTATACTTTCAAGTTTTTGTTCGAGAACATCAAGACCTTTTTTGACATCAACAAGATTTTTTCCGCCTGTTAAAATTATCTTTCCTGACGAGAATATAAGAGCCACAATCTTTGGTTCTTCTATTCTGTATACAAGACCGGGGAATTGTTCGGGTTCGTATTCGATGTTCTCAAGATTTAATGTTACGACAACTCTGTTCAGGTTTATCTGTTTTCCAATGTCATATGAGCAGACAATGTTTGTTATTGCAACTTTAGGCTCGTCAAATGTCTCAACTCCCACTTCTTTTAAGGATTTGATAATATAATCAAGACCTTCCTTTAAATCCTTTTTTTCACGAAGACCGGTTAATACAATCTTTCCTGATGAAAATATCAGGGATGCAATTTTTGGTTTTTCAATTCTGTATACTGCACCCGGAAAACGCTTTGTATTAAGCTCGCAGGACTCTATTTTTTTTGAAACCTCTTCCAGATTAATTGAATCTGCGATTTCTCCGGAGGCGACGATATTTTCTATTTTTAGGGATTCGTAATTCTTGTCAGCCATTGTATATAATTTCCAGTCTTTTGACGATAATATTAACTGTTTTTCTTTTTTTCAGATAAGTTAAAAAAATATGGCAAAATAAACATCAACGAACCCTGTACAGGTGAAATGTATTTTGGTGTCCATTCAAAAAGAGTCATTTTGTTTTTTTGAAATACATAAAATTATGTTAATATACCTCAATCATTATAACTATTGTAATGAATTCTGATTCTAAACATTATTACACTCCGCAGGAGGTGGCAGATGCCCTAAAGGTTGAACCCCGTACTGTTCATTCATGGTTAAGGGACGGCCACATGAAGGGTGTCAAGGTTGGCAGACTTTGGCGGATTACTGAAAGCGAGATAGAACGTGTTAAAAAAAACGGGTCTCTACCGGATGAATCTGAATGCCGCATTCCCAAAGAAAAAGCCTTCAATATGAAGAATTATGAGGAGACATATAAAAACTACTCAATTGATGTACCTGAATATTTTAATTTTGGATATGATGTCATAGATAAATGGGCTGAAAATGACAGAAACAAACTTGCAATGATCTGGGTAAATCAAAAAGGTCTTGAAAAGAAGTATTCTTTCAGGGATCTTAAAAACCTTTCAAATCAGGTAGCAAATATTCTTTTGAAATACAATGTCAATAAGGGTGACCGCGTTCTTATTATGCTTCCCCGTATTCCGGAATGGTGGTTATTTGTAATAGGTCTAATAAAGCTTGGCGCTGTTGTCTGTCCGTGCCCTGTTCTTTTAACTCCAAAAGATTTAAAATACCGAATCAATGCAGGCAAATTTAAGATGGTTGTAACAGATCTTGAGAATGCGCCGAAGATAAATGAGATTTGCAATTTATGCCCGACATTGAGGGCCAGGATGGTTGTTGACGGAGAGCTCGAAGGCTGGTCCAGCTATCCATTTGAGCTATTATATCCGGCTCCTGTCTCACATAAATCTGTAAGTATGCCTGCAGAATTCAGAACACGTTCCAAAGATCCAATGCTTATTTATTTCACATCCGGAACAACCGGCGAACCAAAGATGGTTCTTCACAACAATGCACTTCCTCTCGGGCATAAGGTGACTGCTGAATTGTGGCATGATCTTACACCAAATGATGTTCATTTTACATCATCAGATACCGGATGGGCAAAATGCGCATGGGGTAAGATTTTTGGTCAGTGGATTGCCGGGGCATGTCAGCTGATTATTGATTTCAGGGGACGGTTTGAGGCTACCCAGCTTCTGCCATTCATTGAAAAATATGAGGTTACAAGTTTTTGCTGTCCCCCGACTGTATACCGGATGCTGATTCTTGCAGATTTAAGCAAGTTTGATCTCTCTGAACTGCGCCACTGCACAAGCGCAGGCGAACCATTAAACCCTGAAGTAATCAGGATCTGGGAAGAAGGAACAGGTCTTACCATTCATGAGGGATACGGGCAGACTGAGACCTGCTGTGCAGTTGCATCATTCACCTGCATAAAAAACAAACCCGGTTCTATGGGAAAACCCTCACCCGGATGGAAAATTGAGCTCCATGACGACAAAGGAATACCTGTTGCAGACTATGAGGAGGGAAGAATGGCTATTTCATTAAACCCAAGACCTGTCGGCCTGATTGTCGAATATCTGGAGAATCCTGAGGCAAACAAAGAATCCTTCGTGAACGGGTTTTATTATACGGGCGATAAGGCTTATCGTGATGATGACGGATATTTCTGGTTTGTAGGACGGGATGATGATGTAATTAAGAGTTCCGGTTACAGGATTGGTCCTTTTGAGGTGGAATCCGCACTTCTTGAACATCCGGCTGTAAAGGAGTCTGCTGTTGTTGGTTCACCTGACAGAATCCGTGGAATGATTGTCAAGGCCTTTGTTGTTTTAAATGATGGTTTTGAGCCGAGTGAATCTCTTATCAATGATATTCAGAAGTTTGTTAAAAATATTACAGCACCTTACAAATATCCCCGTGCGATTGAATTTATGGATGAACTTCCAAAAACACTCTCCGGAAAGATAAAAAGAAATCAGCTTCGTGAACAGGAGCTTAAAAGATATAAGGGGGAATAATCCCTTTTTTTACCATTTGTCTGCTGTTTTGTCAATATATTTGATATGATCAATTGCATTTTCATATCTAATCCTCTGGATCTCGAAACTTTCAATGATTTCTGCAATTTTATCAGCATTTTCACTTACAATTACAGATGATGGATCTTTTTTATTTTTGGATTTCTCTATGATTTCAATAAGCGGTTCATTGATGTCAGATACCAGTGCATTAATTTCTTTAAGGCTTTCTTCGATATCTGCAAGACTTCCTGTAATGTACTTTGCATGTTCCTTTGCATGAATAAGTGGCGTGATGTCATCAATAATTGTTGTAACATAAACCACTTCCTTTCCGTCGAAATTGGGATTCATGCTGATTCTAAAATAATTTATTTCCTTGTTCTTTGTTTTGAATCTCTTGGTTTTGGTTATAGGTGTGTTTGTTCTGAATACTTCAATATATTCGTCAGCCTCGACAAAAAAAGATAATTCCGCAATCTCATATATAGTCCTTGTAAGCTGAAAAGAGCTCACTCCCAGTCTTTTTGAAAAGTCCAAAAAATTTTTGTTGTACTGTAATATACTTAATTTTTTGTCCACTAAAAAAACCATTTCGTTAACAGATTCCATAAGGCGGACAAATAGAGTCTCTGATTTTTTGAGATTTATTTTCTCATTTTTTTCCTGATTTACTGAAAAAATAAAGTCTTTTATATCTTTCATTTCATTTGTAACAAATCCGGATAAGAGGCTGACAGATATAGTTTCCCAGTTATTCTCACCTTTTATCCTGTCAATTGTTATTGCATCGGGCCATACAATAAATGAGTCTGATTCCTGTTTATTGTCTATATCGGGTTTGTTTGCTGTGCTGAATATTTCCGGGATCTTTCTTCCGATTATTTTGTTTTGATCCAGTCCTATCAGTTCTATTGCGGATTTATTTGCACGATTTATGAATCCTTTTGTATCAGTTGAGATAAGTGCAGTATTAATATTGGAAATTGTTTTTGAGACTGAATCTGATACTTTGTCAGACTCATCGACCGATTTGATTGCCGATGTTACCTTATGCTTGTGAATAGCCATCTCGATATTTCCAAAAAGTTCACGCTCTTTGAATGGTTTTATCAAAAATCCTGCCGGTTTTAGTTCAACAGCCCTTTCAACAGTTGTCTTATCGGAATTTCCTGTAAGAAAAATGACAGGGATATCATATAGTTCCATTATTTTCCGGGCGGCTTCTATTCCGTCCATATCCCCTTTGAGCCTTATGTCCATAAGGACAAGGTCAGGTCTTTTTTCCCCTGCTGTCTGGATGGCATCGTAACCGTTTATGACTGAACCTAAAACATTGTATCCGAGTTTTTTTAGAGTGGCACGAATCTCCATTGCAATTATCATTTCGTCTTCAACGACCAGTATATTGCTTCCTTTCATCTCTCTAAATTCCCCCTGATTTAAAATTTCACTGAACTCTGAATGCCTTTCGGAATTGTTATAATATATTCAGTTCCTGAGTCGCTTTTGATCTCAATTGTTCCTTCCAGCTGTGCTGTAAGATTGTAGATAAGCTGCATTCCAAGAGAATCCGAATTTTTGTAGTCATAGGATTTGGGGAAGCCTCTGCCGTTGTCCTTTACAATAAGGCGGTATTTATCGTTTTGAGTTTCATGGAATCCAATGTATACTTCCCCGCTGCCAGATTCATCAAATGCATATTTTAATGAATTTGTCAGGATCTCATTTATGATAAGTCCGCAGGGTATTGCCATGTCAATATCAAGTGCAATATCCTCATCGCAGTCACATATCATTCTGATTTTTCTTTCTTCTCCGCCATACTCCTCGGCAATGTGCATCTGAAGCGTTGAAATATAATCCCTGAAATTTATTCTGGCAAGATTGTCTGACCTGTAAAGTTTTTCATGTATCATTGCCATAGAAAAGACCCTGCTTCTGCAGTCTAACAGCACTTCATGCATCTCTGGGCTTTCAGATTGCATATCGCTAAGTTTTAAAATGCTTGCAATTATCTGAAGGTTATTTTTTACTCTGTGATGGATTTCTTTTAACAGAGTCTCTTTTTCCATAAGAGATTCTTTTATGCATTGCTGATTGAATCTTTCAACTTCAATCAGGGCGTTTTCTGCTTTTACAAGGGCTGTTACATTTGAGATGACTCCTTCTATCACCTGTCCGTTTCCTTCTTCATTTGTTTTGGTTCTTCCCTGATCCCAGACCCATTTTTCTTTTCCTTTGGCCGTTAATATTCTATAACGGATATCATAGTGCCCGTTATTTTTAAGTGAATTTTTTATTGTATCACTAAATTTTTTAAAATCCTCAGGGTGAATTATTGATTTTAAGTCAATAGGTCTTCCCTCAATTATATCTGACTGTGAATATCCGGAGAGCTCATAGAAACCATCACTTAAGTATTCGGCAGGAAACCTTTTTTCAACCCTGCACCTGTATGCCATTCCTGAGAAATTCTCCATCAGTTTTGAGATCTTCTGTTCTTTTTTGTTAAGTTCATTTTCAGTTTCTTTTACATTTGTCAAATCAGTTACTGCAACTCTTAATCCGGTTACTTTATCTTCATTTTTTATAAGGTTTGAATATGCAATTATTGGAAATAGTTTTCCATCGTTTTTAATTGCTGTATATTCCATAACAGATTCACTTATTTTGCCTGAAAATAATTCCTCAATTTTGTTCTTCGCTTTTTTGAGATCTTCAGGTACAATATAGTCCATAATAAAAAGGCCTCTATCAATATCTTTTTGCAAAATTCCAAAAGTTTCAAGACCTTTTTTATTTATGAATGTAACTTTCATATCCAGATTTGTTTCAAGAATGGTCTGTGGAAGAAGATCTGCAAGTTCCCGGTATCTTTTCTCACTTTCTTTTACCTTTTCTGAGGCCGTAATCTGATCAGTAATATCAGAAAATGCAACCAGTTTAATATCTGAAGAATAGGGACTCTTTGAACTGGCACATGAGATAAATGTTAATATATATTTTCGAATATTGTTCTCATCATCGTACTTATTAATATCAGCTAAAATTGGTTTTACTGATTTTCCTTTTTTAAGATCTGAAAACCTGTTTGTAATCTCGATAAGTGTCCCTTCCTTAAAAAGACCTGAATCTGTAATGTTTTTGCCATAAAAATACTCTTTTGAATAATTCAGTTCTTTTTCAAACTGATCATTAACATTTATGATATTGCCTGCTTCATCAAATGCAATTAATGGATTAGGATTGTTATTAAAAAGACCCATAAATCCCAGATTGCTTTTTTCCATCTCGTTGCTTATTATAAATGAAATCATTATTGCAACCCCTCCCATTACAATTGCTATTATCAGCGACTGGTTGACTGATACGGGGTCCAGAAAAGAAATGGAGAATATCAGGGATAATACTATAAGTCCTGCTGAAAATATAAGGCCTTTTTTTGGATAGAAAGATGCAGCAAGAATTATTGGGAGATAATAAAGCTGTATTCCGACAAATACTGCGAAACTGGTTGCGTAACAATAAAGACTGATAAGAATAACTGTTGCAGTTATAACTGCCAATAATAATATTATGTGGATATTTGTAATCAAATCATTTTTTTTTGATATATTCAGAAAAAATCCCCCTATTTTTTATTGATTTTCACTCAAATTATCTGTTAAATTAGTAATGCATATATAAGTTTGCTTTACTTAAAAGGTGAAATACGGTTATTAATCCCTGATTTTAAAAATATTCCTCGCAATAATAAACTTTTTTTGAATAATCCAGTCTGAAATGTAAAAATGAAACCTTTATTTTAAATAGAATGCGCGAAAACTGAGTTTTTTCTATATATGATTTTTTACATTTATGGCAAAACATAACTATGGTTCGCATAAAAGATGAATTTTATATCTGATGCACCACTAATTTATTCTATATGGTGCGGTTTTCAGTTACAATGGACGATGAGCTTGTCGAAAAAATTGACAGGACAATTAGTTCTTTGGGCAAATCCAGATCTGAATGGATAAATGAGGCATGTAGCACAGGTATTTTTGGTGCTGTTGTGCCGGGAGGCGGTCAGTGCGTTGAGGATCTTTTAACCCTTGAAGAAAAGATTCCGAAAGATGTCCCCAATATGTCAGATTATGATACTCTGTACAAAAATTTCAAAATTGACGTTCCTGAATACTTCAATTTTGGTTTTGATGTAATAGATGCATGGGCAAAAATTGACCGGAATAAAAGAGCTATGATCTGGGTGAACCAGAGCGGCTATGAGAAGACCTATTCTTTCAGACAGCTTATGAACCGCTCAAACCAGGCAGCAAATATGCTCCTTAAATATGGGATAAAAAAAGGTGATCGCGTTGCAATAATGTTGCCGCGTCTTCCTGAATGGTGGTTCTTTGCTATTGCCTGTATCAAGCTTGGTGCAGTATTTGTCCCTTGTCCGACGATGCTTACATCAAAGGATCTTTTATACAGGACTCATTCTGCCGGATTTAAGATGATCATCACTGATCTTGAGAATGCACCAAAGGTTGAGGAGATCTGTTCCGAGTGTCCCTCACTTAGATCACGTCTTGTTGTTGATGGGGAACTGGAAGGATGGATAAGCTACATTGTGGAGCTCAGTTATCCTGCACCGGTGTCAAGTAAACTTATGACAAGCGGGCTTGAGAAGACACGTTCTACTGATCCAATGGTAATTTATTTTACATCGGGAACCACCGGAGAGGCAAAAATGGCTCTCCATGACCATGCACTGCCTCTTGGTCATCTCACAACAGGTGCATACTGGCTTGATCTTAAGCAGAATGATGTGCATCTTACACTTTCTGACACCGGCTGGGCAAAATCATCATGGGGTAAATTTTTTGGTCCGTGGATTCAGGGCGCGTGCAGTATTGTTTATGATTTCAGGGGGAAATTCAACGCTACTGAGATTCTTCCAATACTTGAAAAATATGAGGTTACGACATTCTGCTGTCCGCCGACTATATACAGAATGCTGATTATGGCAGATCTTGACAAGTTTGATCTGACATCTCTTCGTCACTGTGTTAGTGCAGGTGAACCATTAAATCCGGAAGTAATAAAAGTCTGGAAAGAAGGAACAGGTCTTACAATCTATGAAGGGTACGGCCAGACAGAACTTGTATTGTGTATCGGAACATTCCCCTGCATGGAGACAAAACCGGGTTCAATGGGAAAACCATCACCCGGCTGGAGAATTGAGCTTCATGATGATGACGGAAAGCCAGTAAAAGCATGTGAGGTCGGAAGACTGGCCATTCATACAAATCCTAAGCCTGTTGGAATGTTTATGGAGTACTATGAAAGTCCTGAGGCAAATGAGGAGGCTTTTTCCGGTGACTTTTACTACACCGGCGATAAGGCCTATATGGATAATGACGGTTATTTCTGGTTTGTCGGAAGATCTGATGATGTCATTAAGAGTTCAGGCTACAGAATAGGGCCTTTTGAGGTGGAATCGGCTATTATGGAGCATCCTTCTGTGAGGGAGGTTGCGGTTGTAGGCTCTCCTGATCCTATACGCGGAATGATTGTAAAGGCATTTGTTATTTTAAAGGATGGATATGAACCGTCGGAGACTCTCATACGGGAGATCCAAAAGCATGTTCAGACAACAACTGCACCATACAAGTATCCGCGTCAGATAGAGTTTGTTGAAGACCTTCCAAAGACAATTTCAGGAAAAATCAAAAGAAATGTCCTTCGTGATGCTGAGATAAAAAAGCACGTTGAGAGCATGTCCTCGGCTGTAAAAGAGGAGCCACGGAAAAAATCCGGCAAAAAGAAGGAATAAATCAGAGAAAATTTAAAATAACTGAAATATTCAGGATTTTTAATCTGATAAGGATTTTTTAATTTTCAACATATTTTTTAAAGTTTTTAACAGTGTCTTTTTTTGATTTTGTAAAATTTAACCTGGCATCTGTTTATTCTTCTGAAAATAAAAACCAAAGTTTATGTCCTAAAAGGGCTAATTGAATAAGACAGGCGAGAGTTGCCGAGCCAGGTCAAAGGCGATAGGTTCAGGGCCTATTCTTGTAGGAGTTCGCAGGTTCGAATCCTGCCTCTCGCATTTTTTGTGGTTTTTTATAATCATAAGATAGACTTTGAAGGGATAAACAAGCATCCAGAATTCTGTTATTTTTTTCTTATTTACAAATATATTTATGACTCCTATAAACTGCAATAAAAGCCATAAATCCTGCACCTGTACGGGAAACAATTTTCCATGTGCATACTGTTGCCGGCACATATGAATTATGATTTATGGCTGGTGCTATCGATACAGGTCTGTTTATGTATATATGCAATATAATTTGTAAAAAAAATTATTAATGAATGCTAAAATGGTTCTTTATCCCAGCTTCCACACGGGTGCCTCATACATATTTCCGAGATTTGCCTGAATATATGCGGCATCAAGTGTAATGCTTTCGGGAACCTCATATATCAAAAATCCTTCTCTCTTCTCATATCTCCCGATTGAACCGCCATAGTAGTCATCCCAAAGATTGTATGGCTTCGTAATTTTAGCTGTTGCACCCTCTCTTTCTTCAAGTGATGAATAGAAATTTCCATCGTACCAGAGATTTAAACTTCCAGAAGGTGGTGCACCAAGTTCTCTAGAGGTTCCGTTGTGCTTCACCCATAGTTCAATAAATACAAATTTGTTCCCGTCTCTTGGTTTAAATTCCCAGTCATATCCGTGCGCAACAGAATGGAACCAGTAGGAATTTTCAATCCATGCATCATCAACCGCAATTATTCTTCCATTTACTTCATCGCCATAGGAATATTTTTCCTTAAGATTCAGTGCATCCGGAAATGGCGAGGCTTCGGCTGTCTGTGTTTCAGAGGGAATGATCTCCTGAAGTGTTTCTTCAGTTGTTTCTGCAGGACTTTGTGTTGGAATCTGTGTTTGATCAGTTTCCGGGGTTTGAACGCAGCCGCAGGCAAAAACAATACATATCAAAAATATTGCCAGAGCTTTTTGCATAGATCCATTATTTTGGTGTATAGAATATAATATTTGCCTAAGAGGTTTTTGTAAACAGAATGTGAATTGTTTTCATACCTTTACGGTTATTAATTGTCCTAAAATTGTCAAATGGAGAAGAATGGACAGATATACCGGCATTTTTTTCCTTATGGCGGGTTATTTTAATAGCCGCAAGTGCACTGAACAGGCCAAAAAAGGCAGATGATAAAAGTGTAACTTTCAGAAGTTCTCCGGCTGTTTTTTAAAGCTTTTTCTTGTCATATGCAAATATAATAAATTAGAACGGATTTACGGGCGGATGAAATCCGGCTGCAATTATTGTATAGTTGATATTTACCAGTCCTTTTTTTATTAAAATTATTTTTTTTTTATATAATGAAATATACTGATAAAATGTAAATCATAAAAATAAGAATCTCTTTTTACTATATCAGATAAATTATGTTTATCATGAGAAAGATTTCTGATAAACTTTTGACCAGTCAGTTTATCGGGTGTTTTATAAAAGTTTCAGATAATTAATTTTAAAAGAGTGATATTTTGCAGCCATATGATAACAGTTACAGGGGGGCGGGTTTATCCTTGCCAAGAGTCAGGGTAGGCGGACAACTTTATTTTCTGACTCTTGATAATACCAGTCTGTCATTGCAGCAGGTTTCATCTGTTGATGTAATGCCCTACGTCTATCCATACAGTGTATTGTCAGGAGTCTTTCCAACTGGAAATGAGTATTACGAACCCTGTATTAAGGCAACAATAAATTACGACACAGGGGATACCGCTGTTCTGATGATGGTTTTTGAGTCCGAAGAAGAGAGAAACTCTGTAGTCTCAAAGATTCAGTATTATGCTGAAAGGACATTCTCTGAAGGTTCATCAGAAAAAGCAGATGACTCTCCTGAAAGTTATAAATCAGGGGAGAATTATGGCGAAAATTTTGAGGATTCTGATTTCAAAGATTACATGAGCCATAATAATTATGAATCTTCATCATCTGATCATAATCCATATAGCAGGCAGACTTTTGATGAGTATAAATATTCGCAAGGGTCTCTCTCCCTTATTGAGAAGATAAGTGGATTTTTGAGGTATCCTGGTGAAACATTCAGTTCTGTAACATCTGATGAACTAAAGTCAGGGATTATTTATGCCTTTTTAATGCTTTTAATGTTCTCTGTTGTGAATGTTTTTATATCAGCCGTGATTGCATCCGCAATTTCGCCTGAAAACACAATATATGGTGTTCTTCTGAATAGTGTTCCGGAACTTGTAAGACTGATTCTGGAATATTTCATCTTTGGTGCGTTGTGCGTTCTGGCATACGGGCTGCTTGTATTTTTTATGACAAAGATAATGAGGCAGGAATTTCATCTTGCAGAATCGCTGCAGACAACTTTGTACTCCACAACCCCTCTTGGGACAATCGGACTGATTCCTCTTTTTGGGGTATTTATAGCGCCAATATGGATGGTTTTTCTGCAGTACAAAGGTCTTTATGACTGCCTTGATTCTGACCCGAAATGTGCGGCCGTTTCTGCCTTTATTCCTGCACTGATAATGCTTTTAATTTTTTACTATATTGTAGTTAGCGGAGAGGTGGCTTTTATATGAAATCAGGGAGTTTTTTAGGGATTTATTTCACAATTGGATTTTTGCTTTGTCTTTTTGTAGTAATGCCTGTAAGTGCGGATCTTGATCCTGATTTTGACTGGGAAGTATACAGGATAGATACGGCAGATTGGGCAGAATATACAGATTATATTCAATATGACGGGGTTATTTATGAGGTTCGTTTTACTGATATGACATCCGGTGCTGTAAACAGCTGGAAGTGGGAATTTGGAGAGGATGACTGGTGGGGATCAACCAAAGAGAATCCTGTCAGGATTTTTACTGAGGAGGAGGCAGAGGATGACGGATACACCATTAAAGTGACACTTGTTGTTACAGACAGCTCCGGTGTTCCATATCAAACCAGTAAGCATGTATATCTGGATCCTGATGATCCCTGGAACCTGAAAACAGTGTATGATCTGACACCAGAACCTACTGCAACACCCACTCCTGTTCCTACTGCTGCACCAACAGCAGCACCAACTGCAACTCCGACACCGGAACCGACTCCTTCGGCATCTCATACATATCAGGTAGCCGGAATCTCAAAAGAGATGACTAAACTTCAGAATGTTTATGAGAATTATATCATGCTTATAAAAGATTTCTTTGGAAAAATTGGAATTCAGATTAACTAATCTAAAAAAAGATTAAAAATTTTTTTTAGTTTTCGTTTACAGTATTTTCAATGTATGAAATTCCAATCTTTGCTTTTTTAAGGGTTGTTCTCATAAGAACGTGTCTTATATCTGCTATCACTCCGCTTTCAGAGACCTGTTTTGCAATTTTTGTAAGATCCACATTTTTATCCCAGGGCACATTTCTTACAACAGCGCAGTGATTTTGTGATGAAAAATTGCTGTGCATCTTTTCTGAGGGGTGATTATAAATAGCCGATTTCAGGACAGATTCATCATAATTAACTAATGCGGGATTTTTTAGATCTATGATAATTCCGGCTGAAATTATGGTTTCATCAGAATATTCGGGAGTTTTGCCTTCATAGAACCAGTCCGGATAATTTCCCGGGTCGGTAATAATTCCGCCTGCAAAGGGCTTGTTCCCAACAACTGGAGACTTTTTCATTCTGGAGCTGTACAAACCGCCAAGAACACCCCATATTACAATAAATATCAGCCCTTTGCATCCTCTCTGCCTTTCATATGCAAATGAGAAAATATCCTCATATAGGGCATCAAGTGAAATTCCAACTCCATCATCTGTTTCTACTGTAATTATGTCATTAAACAGCGGTTCGGATTTGATATTGAGTCCTGAGTAATAGACTATTTCTCCTGTGTTTTTTATTGGAGTAAAGAAGTCTGGTTTTTCACTTCCGTCTGTAGGATACCATGCTATTGTGCCCTCAATTTTGATCATCTCTCCCAGCCGCCCCATTGCATCAGTTTTATCACTTCCCATTGAACCAAGGCCAATGGAATAACAGTCATCAAATTCTTCTTCAAAGACATCGGCCTCTTTCAAATCAGATCCTAGAATTTTTCTGACATTTCCTTTTAAGGTAAGGGTTCCTTTTTTGTCTGAACCGGATTCAAAGGTATATCTTACATTTCTTCTTATTGTTGAAGGTTTTTTTATTTCGTCAATAAGAGAAAAATTTTCAATCTCATTTATCGCTGTTTTTATGGCATTATATCTTGAGTCCTCGGTTTTAAAAAAGCTAAGAAGTCCTGCCATATCCAGAATTTTTGAGGGGTAATTCTGAAGTGAGGAAAGGATCACTGTGCCTTCACGTTTTTTCATCTCCTTTCTTATGGATATTAAAACACGAATACCGATGCTGCTTAAATATGATACATCCTGCATATCTATGACGACAGACTTGTCATCGGCATGAAGGTTATTTTTAATTTCAGAGTCAAGTGCTTCTGCACCATTTGAATCAAATCGTCCGGACAGAACAAATATTAAAATTCCATCTTCTCTTAAGGCATTTATCTCCATATATATCTCCTTTAAAACGGATTTTTATCATTTATCTCTTTTTCTTCTAATAAATGATTAATCTTAATCTATAAAACAGATTTTTCCCTTTTCAGAGTATATTTTAATAAAAAAGTTTAGAATTTATTAATTATTTATAATCTGCATTTTCCGCATCTTTCAATTGTAAATGCAATTATCAGACAAAGAAATGAAATTGTCAGAAAAGCAGGCAGATATCCCGAGTACTGTGAAATAACCCCTGCAAAGAAAGGAAGAAATGCCATCCCTCCATATGCTGCTGCATTAAAAAGGCCCATGACTGTCCCCTGCTTATATCCTGTTCCTGCCAGAAAATCCATCTGTGATATTACAATAAATCCGGCTATCGCACCAATAAATGCAAAAACAAATATCGTCAGGAGAGTGTCTGAGATAGGAACAAAAAATCCTGAAATTACAAAAAATGCCATCATTATTGCACCGAATCTGATAGAAGGGAGTGGCCTTAAATTGAATCTTGGAGCAAAAAGTGCTGCGAAGATTGTTGCAATATTCATTGCACCTATCTGCATGCTTAGAATAAGCGGATTTCCATCTGAAAATTCGGGGTAAAGGGAAGTAACAACGCCTGTTGCCCCTGTCAGAATTATAACTGAAATAAAAAGCCATTTAAAGTCTTTTACAACAATACCCGGATTGCCAAGTTTTTCTGTACTGCTGAAAAATTCTTTTGAATAAATACTTACTATCAACGGAACTGCAGATAATATAGTAAAAATAAGTATTCCTCCTGTTGCACCAAGAGATATGTTTAAAAAACCTGATAATAAAAGCCCGGAAACAAGGCCCAGATTCAGACATGCATAGAAATATCCTGCAAGCTTTTTATGATCCTGCTGCTCATTTACCCACGACATTGCACATGATATGAAAAGTCCCGCAGAAATTCCTTCCATAAGCCTTGCACATGTTATCATAACCGGATCGTGAAATATCAGCATAATTCCGCCTGAAATAAGGGTTAATAAAAGACCTGTCCTGATAAGAGGCATCTTTCCCACCCTGTCTGAAAGCATTCCTGCCGGAAGAACAGTTAAAAATGCACCAAAAAAGTATGCTGAAAAAATTGCTCCCTGAATGGCAGGCATCTCATCTGCAAAAAATGGGAGAACAGGCACTATCGCGTTTGAAAGCGCCATTATTGTAAATACGCCAAGGAGAATTGATAATTTGCTCTTCATTTCTGCCTCTGCCGGCTTAAAAAATTTATCGGGATTATACCATACGGTATGTTTCAAGATTTTTGGGAGAATGTGTCTCTATTCTGAATCTTTTATAGATTGAGCTTGCCAGATCAATTGTGCTCTTTTCATCGCCATGAATTGTAAATATCTTCTCTGGTCTCGGGTTTAAGTGATTTACATAAGCCATAAGCTGTCTTCTGTCAGAGTGACCTGAGAATCCGTCAACTGTTTCAATCTGGAGGTTTAGGATAATTGTCTCACGTTTTCCCATCGGGACTTCTTTCCAGCCCTTCTGAATCCTGCGGCCACGTGTACCGTCAGCCTGATATCCTACAAATATAAGCGTGTTTTTCTCATACGGTGCAAGTGCATAGAGGTATTCCATTACAGGTCCGCCGTTTAACATACCGCTTGTTGTGATAATAATACAGGGATCACTGCCTATTACCTCCTGTCTTATTGAAGGCGAATCCACCTGGATGAAACAGTCCGATAGGAATGGATTCATTCCCTCCTGGAATATAAGTTTTCTGAGATCAGGATTTAAATATTCAGGATATGTTGTATGAATTGCAGTTGCTTCTTTTATCATCCCGTCAAGGTAAACTTTTACCTTTGGAATTTTTTCAAGACGCATTCCCTCTTCAAGTGCAAGCATAACCTCCTGTGATCTTCCTACTGCAAATGCGGGAATTATTACCTTTCCACCACGGTTTATAGTCTCATTGACTATCTCATACAGCTTTGCTTCAGCCTCTTTTTGTGAAGGCTGGTTGTCTTCTGCACCGCCGTATGTACTTTCCATAAATACAGCTTCAAGACGAGGGAACTGGGATGTTGCGGGCCCGAAAAGCCTTGTTTTTCCATAGTTGAAATCGCCTGTAAATGCTATGTTATAAAGCCCGTCTCCCACATGGAAATGAGCAATTGCCGAACCAAGAATATGTCCTGCATTATGATATGTCAGTTTTACATCCGGTGCAATATCTGTTACATTTCCATAATTTAATGTAATTGATCTTTTAAGATATTCCTGAACCTCTTTTGAGGAGTAAGGAACCTGGTTTAATTCATTGCTCACAACATCGAGGTAATCTAGCTGAAGCATAACAGCAAGATCCCTTGTTGCAGGTGTGCTGTAAACCGGACCTTCATATCCATACTTGTAAAGCATTGGAACAAGTGCACAGTGATCAAGATGGGCATGTGTTAAAACAACTGCATCCAGAGTATTTAGGGGGTATATTTCAGGAACGTAAAGATACGGGAATCCGTCTGAGCTTCCCGGTTTTTCTCCGCAGTCAATTAATATTTTACTCTCAGGAGTTGAGAGAAGAAATGCTGCTCTTCCTACTTCCCTGCAGCATCCAAGTGTTGTGACACGAACCCATTTGTCTTTGCTTGTTAAGTCTCTGTGGATTCTTCTTCCTATAGAACGCAAAAATGTTTTTCGTTCATCCTTGACTGCACGTAAAAACTGTCTGGTCTGTTTGACAGTGGAGCTTTCTATGGGGGGCGTTCTTACAACCTTTGGTGTCCATCCGATCTCTTTTGTGATATCTCTTAAGGTTGTTCCGTTCTTTCCTATGACAACTCCCGGTTTTTCAGCCTCGATTAAGACTTCTCCTGTATCAGGATCAAAGAAAATATCTGTGATGCCTGCCCCTTCAGGCACAACCGCCTTGATTTTTGTTGCCGCAATCTCAGGATCTTCAAGTACATTGGGTCTTACGACTATTCTTTTTCTCAGATCCCTTGCAAGAACTTTTATCAGATCTGCTTCATCTGCAAATTTCTTTGGATCATCTGTATAGATAACAAGTTCCGGCCCTTCGAATTCAACTTCGGATACATTTATGCCGGCCGGCACTTTTGCGTTAATCTTATCTTTTAGCTCTTTAAGCCTGTCTTCAATCAACATAAAATACGTCCCAAAAAAAAGAAAAAAGGTAATATTGACTAATTTGCAATTCCTTTCTTGCTGGACTCTTCATATTTGTCTTTGGTTATTACAACTATACTTATTTCTTCACCGGATGCGGAATCTCTTCTCATTGCCGATGTAAGTGCTCTTGTAGCAAGATCTATTGTTTCTTTTTCGTTCATCCCTTTCTCATATCGATCTTCAAGCACTCCATATGCAAATGGAGAACCTGAGCCTGTAGCCACAATGTCGTCTTCTGGTGAAGAGCCGCCCATTGCATCTACCGAGTATACAGATGGTCCGTTTTTGTCAACTCCTCCGACAAGAAGCTGCACATAGTATGGCATCATTCTGTGCTGATTCAGCACATTGCTGAGAAGTGCTGCTGCTGCACCTACGGCCATTGGTCTTCCTCTTCTGATATTGTATAAGCTGCACTCGACCTGCATTAAACGTGCAAGCTGTTGTGCATCTCCAACACCTCCGGCTGTAGTCATACCAATCCTGTCTCCAATCTGGTATACTTTTTTTGCCGTCTTGCTGGCAATCATATTGCCCATTGTGGCTCTTCTTTCGGTGGCAAGCACTACACCGTCATCGAAAATGAGCCCGACTGTGGTTGTTCCTTTTAATATATCGGAGCTCTGCTGCATAATAGAATACACTCCCAAGATTTAATGAAGGGTTTGAAAGAGAATAAAAAACGCTTCAGATATACAGGTGTTATTATCTGTCTTAAATGTTTTTGTATCTCCAATACCAATAAGATTTGTTAAATTTGTAATCCCTGTAAAATAATTAGGTTTTGAATATTATAATAATTATCAGGGTGACTAATTCTCAATCAGAATTTTAATAAGTTCCCTGTCAAAAAGCATGGATGTCATCTTTTTATCACCGTTTATAACCGGGAGCTGATCTACCCGTGAACGTTTCATCTTAAGGGCACATTCACTGACATCTGCATTCATAGGCACTGCAACGACATCCTTTACCATTGCATCCTTTACAAGCTTGTCGGGAAGCTGAACCTTTGAAATACCAAATGATATTTTGTGCAGGTCTCTTATGCTTTCCCAGGTCCAGTCGTCATCGTCTGTGCCGTTTGAGAGATCACTTACTTCAACACTGTCCTCAATCATTGCATGTTTTATAAGGTCCCTCTCGGAGATTATACCTGTCAGAATAGATTCCCTGTTAAGAATCGGTATTGCATCAAAACCGGAGATCTCCATAATACGGCCTACAAGCGGCAGAGGTGTATCTTCCCACAAAGCAAATGTGGGTTTTGTAAATCCGGATTTAATTTCATCCTTAAATTTCATCTGTGCGATTGCACCTACAAGATCTGCAATACTAATAAGCCCTACAAGCTTTCCTTTTTCTACAACCGGAAGTCTCCGGAACTTGTTTTCGACCATTACCCTTGCGGCCTCATTTATTGTATCGTCAGGGGATATTGTATATGGATCAGATGTCATCAGAAGGCTGAGCTGTGTTTCATCTGCCTTTCTTAGAAGGTCTTTTCTTGTAATGATGCCCACAAGTTCTCCGTCTTTTGTAACAGTCACACCACTTATGCCTGTTCTTTTCAGAATTCTTAAGACATCATCCCTGTTTCCTGGTGTTTCTACAGAAACTACGTCCTCAATCATATAATCTCGGACCAGCTTTTGCTCTATAATCTCACCACCATGGTTGATACTTTGCTGTGACGAATAACGAATTCTGTAACGCTGCCTAAAAACAGGCGGTCAACATCACTTTTGCCGGTTGATCCCATAACTATCAGATCAGCATTTATCTCATCAGCCAGTTTGATTATTTCTTCCCCCGCATGTCCCTGTTTTATATGGGTTTTTAGCTCGACATTGTGTGCTTTTGCTAATTTTTCCCCCTCAGAAAATGCGTTTTTTCCGACTGTTTCAAGTTTGCTGTATAAAAGCTCCATTGCACTGTCGGTTGGAATTGACTTGAATCCCCCTGTCTCAATTACATATACTGCATTGAGAACTGAATTTCTTATTCCTGACTCGTTAATGGCTGCCTCAAGAGCTTTTTCACTTGCTTTTGAACCGTCCATTGCTACGAGGATAGTTTTAAACATAATTCCCTACCTCAAAATTGTGATTTATAGATTATTTTTTTTTAAACACTTAAAATAGGTTCTCTCAATGAGGCCGAAATTCATTCTATTTACGATTGTTTTTACTGGAGAGCGGCTAAAGCGCATATTTGAATGTGCAGGCAGGACACTGAAAAATGATGCCGGCTTTCCTTTTTCTATAAAAAACGGATTTTTAAATATATCTGCTCCTGATATTGCCATATTAAGGATATCTTCCGGAGCTATTTTGTAGACATATGAAAGAAATGACATCTCTGAAAACATATCCGGCTGGACAAACATAACATTGTCTGTCCCTAAAAGAACTTTGCAGCCGTATTCCAGCATTTTTTTAACCGGAGGATTATTGCCGGAGGATGAAACATTAAGTATCCAGTTTGATCTGGGGCAGATTACAATGGGTATTTCAAGTTCTGCGCATTTTTTAAGCTGCCTGTTGGATGCATATGTCATATGGATCAGCAGATCAGGTTTTGCATCAATTGCCTGATCTATATCTTTGTCGTTTTTTTCTCCTGCATGAAAAGCTACAAATCCACCATTTTTCCGGGTTTTTTCTGCAAGATCCAATGTATGAGGGCCTTCTTTTGTGCTGGAAATCCCGATTCCGTCTGAGATGTTCTGACCGCCATCTCTCCCAAGTATAACTCCGCAGGCATTTGTTTTTAAAAGAGCTTCTTTTAAGAGTAAAACACCTTCTTCTCCTCCTTCCCGGAAGTCACAAAATCCCGGCGTAGCTGATTTCAGCATATATTCTATGCTGGATTTAATGGCCTCCTTGAGAATTTCAGGTTCTGTATCCCTAAGAATCCGGTGCTTTAAACCATCGGGAGGTGCAACCAGTCCGGAGAGACTGCCGCTGAAATTTATGTCCATTGCAACAGTATCTGCAAGATGTGTGTGAGAGTTGAAAAAACAGGGAAATATCCATCTTTCATCAACAGTTTTCTTTTCGGTGATATCCTTTATAATGCCGTCTTCTACTGTTAATTCAACATTACAAAGATCAAGATCCCTGCCTGTATATGCTCTTCCGGATAGTGTATATGAATCCGACATAATATTGCCCAGCCTCTTTTGCCTTTCTTTTATATATTCTGAGAGCAGATATAATAAGCATGGCAAAGAGCAAAGGCGGAAACCTTGTTTCATCCGCAGGTCTTGTAACATACTATGACAGTGAGGACAAGCGTTCCTTTCATATACCACCAAAGGCAGTACTGGTTGCTGCAGCAGCAATTGGAATTATTATTGCAATACTGAATCACCTGTTCTGATATTTTTTTAATGAATCCGGTTTATTAATACTAAGGCTGACCGGATTATACTCATATTATTTTATAAATTTTTAATTTAGGAGTGGTTTATACAGAAATACCCTGTAAAAATTATTTTTGGTGAATATTTTCTTTATTATTTCCGGAATTTAATCAAAAAAAGGTTTTTTTAGATCTGAGTGTTTAAAGCTTTTTAAGGGCTTTTATTGTTATATCCTCTTCGGATTTGAAGAAAAGCTCATCATGACCATTCCAGAAGGGGCAGTTCCGAAATATTACTGCCGGGACGCCGTTGTTGCTCTCTCCCATAATGAAATTTGAAAATGCTGCAAATTCATCAACAACAGCCTCTTCTGTAATCTCCAGAACACGCCCGAAGAGATCTGTGTCACCCCTGAAATCACGGATTGCAGGCATTCCTGCCCATCCCAAAGCAACTCCTGTCTGGCCTCTTCTAAAAGATCTTCCACAGGTGTCGGTTATTATTACCCTGACATCGGCACCTGTAATCTCCTTTATCTCACATCTGACCTCTTCTGCGGATGCCATTGGTTCCGGAGGAAGACGTATGATAAATCCTTTCTCAATGTTGCTGTTGTCAACACCTGCACGCACTCCGACATGGCCGCATTTCAACTGGGAAAGAACAAAGGGATAATCAATTATAAGATCGGCTGTTTCATCTAAAACAGCCTGTATAAAACGCGGGTCTTCTCTGCATTTTTCAGAGATCTCTTTTGCCTTCTCCCCGGGAGTTATCTCATCAAGAACTCTTGTATAACCTTTTGTCTTTGAATAAACCGAAGATGCAATGCATAGTATGTCTCCATCTTCTATTGCAATTTTTTTACAGATTTCGCCGGAAAAACTGTCTCCTTCATGAAAGATTGGGAGCCCCTCAACAGGAAAAACTTCGATACTCATGTATGGTGAATGTTTAAATTTCACATGTAAAAAGTATCTCTATTTCTTCCTGAGAGCGGGCAATAGGATCGTCATTTTTTATGATTTTTAAAAAATTAATAGAAGCTAAAAATTGTCATTAACCATAGTCTTTAAAAACGTAACCTTCAATTAATTTACATATATTTATAATGAGGATTTTTTATGAAAGTTGCAGTTGCAAAAGAAGATAATATTGTTGCAGAGCATTTTGGACATTGCCGTGAATATGTCCTTTTTACTGTTGAAGATGGCAGGATTACAGGGGAGGAGACATTAACAGCTCCTGAACATGCGCCCGGTGTAATACCCAGGTTTCTGAATGAAAAAGGCGCGAATGTGGTTTTGGCAGGCGGAATGGGTCAGGGAGCTATCAATCTGTTCAATGAGATGGGAATCACAGTTTTTATTGGGGTCTGTGGTAGTATTGACGCTGCCATAAAAAGTTATATTGAAGGAACCCTTTTAAGCGGTCAGAATGTCTGTGATCACTAATCATCAGGGATAAACTTATTTTTAAGGGTAAGATTAATCATCTTATACTTCTATCAGATATTTTTAGTGTACCTTATACTCCGCTGCTCGGGATGTGCCACATTCACATATGTCGACTCTTTTCGCCAGCACAGGCTATGTCCTGTATGCGGAGAGATTATCAAGGTTAAAGGTGCGCCTGTTTATCTTGAGGTTAAGGACTACCGTCAGGCAGAAGCAATTATTGCAGAACTTGGAAGGTACCTCCAAAAGAACAAGAGACATGATCTGACTCCTGAAGAGAAGGAGAGGATGAGAGAAGAGTACGCCGGTTGGATGAGAAAGAACCTTTTTGTCTGAAAAATTATAATTGCATTAATTCCAAGGCTTTCCACATCCCGGGCAGATCATTATAACCTGCCTTCCGCAGTGCGGGCAGTAAAGGCCTGACTTATTTATTATCAGGGAATGTCCACACTTTTTGCAATAAAGCTCCTCTTCATAACCGCACTTGTGCTTTAACATCAAATTAATATAATCTGTTCCTGATAAAATACCTTTGTACTGAATTTTATCAATCGTCGTCCTGATCGCCTTCAATAACTCTTGCAACCGTAATTGCGTTGTTGGGGCAGGTCTTTTCGCATGTTTTGCACCCTGTGCATTTCTCGGGGTGCATTATTGTCAGCTTTGAGCCTTTGACACGCATTATCACATTATTGCTTGACGATGTAGCATTGTATGCAAGCTGCGGGTCAATCTCTTTGTTTATGGGGCATGCGACAGAACAGTTTCCGCATTTCATGCAGAGCGCATCGTTTACATTTATGTAATATGAAGCAAGAAATGAGGTATTATCTGTTTCATTCTGTTCCAGAATTCTGCCTGAGGCCAGAACATTGTCAGGGCATGCTTCAACGCAGAGGCCGCAACGTATACAGTGTCCTTTGTAAATCACAGGAGCCCATTTTCCATCTTCATTTTTCAGTATCTCAATTGCACCGGGTGACGGGCATATCATCATACAGCGTAGTTCGTGAGTGCATTCATTGCCTGTAAGATGCGGATAATCTCTGAAATAGTCCGGTTTCACAAGAGGCGGTGTCTTTACGAAAAGGAACTTTTTCCACCATTCCGGCCTTAAAAATTCTTTTATGTAGCAGAATATTGAAAGCATCGTATTATTCACCTCTCATTGCATGCAATACAGGGATCCGAGCTTATGAAAGTCGATGTTACATCGGCTGCCGAGTCAACACCCTTTAGCATATGATGGGCACATGCCTCTATGTTCATAATGGAAGGTGTCTGAATTCCAATTTCTATAACTCTTCCATATTTGTCAGTTTTTACATGGTATGTGAGTTCTCCTCTGGGAGCCTCGCCAATCCATGTAAACTCTCCCTCTCCGACAACGCCGCCGCCGCGGATCACTCCCTCCGGAAGTTCTTTTATGCATTTTCTGATCAGTTCAATACTCTGGAAAACTTCCTTAAACCGCATCATGACCCTTGCATAGTTGTCGCATGAATTCATAACAACAGGTTTAAAGCCGAGTTTCTGATATGTCGGATGATTGGTCCTCTGATCAGCATTTAATCCGCTTGCACGTGCGGTAGGTCCTACTGCATGTGATACTATTGCATCGTCTCTTGTAAGAATTCCCACATCTTTACTTCGAAGAGAGATCATCGGTCCGCCTTCAAATATCGCCGTGAACCGGGAAAGATCCTCTTCAATTTTATCCATTGCAGAAGAAAGCTTTAGAGAATCCTCCTGCTTTAAATCAAACCTGACGCCGCCGGGGATAATGTAGGCGCATGTAATTCTTGCACCTGTTATTAATTCAAGCTGGTCGAGAGCTGTCTCACGGAGGTTTATCAGATACATTGCAAGGGTTTCATGCTCAATTGTATAGCAGTATGAATAGTTTGCAAGCAGGTGCGACTGAATTCTGTCAAGTTCATTTACGATGACCCTGAGATATGCTGCTCTTTGTGGAACATCAATATTGCTTATCCTTTCAACAGTTTCAATAAAGACCATGTTGTGTATTACAGAGCATATCCCGCAGATTCGTTCGGCAAGAAACATAACTTCCTGCCAGGGTCTTCCGACCATAATTCTTTCAATGCCTTTTTTTACATAGCCCAATTCAACTTCAGCAGAAAGAACTCTTTCACCTGCGGTTTCGCATTTTATTCTTGCAGGCTCCTTAAAGCATGGATGAACAGGTCCGATTGGAAGCGAAACATCAACAGTTTTTTTCATTTCTTCTCCTCATAATCTTTAAAAACCAGCGGTGCCAGTTGTAATATTGTTTCAATAATCTCGGTCGGACGCGGCGGACATCCTGGTATTGATGCTGCAACAGGTATATGCTTTGATACGGGAGGGTTGACAAAACTGCCCCTTCTGTTAAAGGTGCAGCCTGAAACAGGGCAGTTTCCAATAGTGATTGCAGCTTTCGGTTCAGGAATCATCTCCCATAAATCTGCAAGCTTGTCCTCCCACTGCTCGCAGAAAGCTCCTGTTATAAGGAGAATGTCTGCTTCACGGGGATTATTGTGAACATAAATTCCATACTGCTCAATATCATATCGTGGTGAGAGGCAGGCTAAAATCTCAATATCACAGCCGTTGCATGAGCCGACATTTACATAACATACGTGAATGGAACGCTGTCTGACTTTATTTTTTATTGACTGTATTATGCCCATTTTGAAAATTTCTCCCTTATCATCTCTTTTCCCTGTTTTATGGCCATATCCTGCGTCACTCCGGATTTTATCATCCCGTCAACTTTTTCTCTGATCTCTTTTATCTCATTATCTTTTAGAACAGGTATATATTCTGAAAAAAGCTTCATGCAGAGTTTTGATGAGATTATATCGTCACTTTTTGCATCATATATTCTCCAGGAATTGTAGCGTGCCGGAATGTTTTCCAGAAAAGACATATCAAGATTTTCAATAAGATATTTTCTTAAATCCTGAATATTCATGTCAAGGCATTCTGCAAGACATGTAATCACCTTATCATGTATCGGGCTTGTTACAATTCTGTATTTCATACCGAAGAGATCTTTTTCATAGATATATTCTGTCATAGTACCCCCAGGACTTTTAAAATGCAATAAAGAACAAAGAGATAAATACAGCCCCATAAAGCGGCCATTTCAAGGCATTTTAATTTTTCGTTATCTCTGGCCTTAAAAAGAACAGCAAAAATTCCAAAAATCACTAATAATGCTGTTATCTGGATGAGAAGTTCCGGTTTTTCTGCACCCTGCCATAATGCTATAACGGTATAGAGCAAAATTCCACAAATTACAGGAATATTTGTTTTTTTCATCCCATCACCCCGAGATAACCTGCATAAATTATCACAATTATAATTACTGCAATCTGGATTGTAACAGCATCATATGGCGAGAGCATCGGTGTTACTGCACATACAAACGACATTGTAAGAAGCAGAATCAGCGATGCCAAAACAAGCATCCAGAATGGCATAGCACCAATAAAGAGTGTAATAAATGTTGCCAGAAGGACAAATGTTTTTATTGAGAATCCAACTTCAAGGCCTGCCCTCCAGACTCCAAAATGCTCTGTCTTGTTTCCGCTTACAATCTCTTTTGCCTCGATTATACCAAAGGGGCTGTAAGGGACTTTTGAAAGAACGATTATATACATCGCAATCGCCACAGGAAATGCAGTTATTAAAAGAATTCCGTTTGATGCCTGATATGCTGTTATATCAGATATCATCAATGAACCGGTAATTAAGTAAATTATTGCTATTGAGGCAATAAGTGGTATTTCTGATGCGGCTGAGATAACAGAACGAATTGCTCCAAATTTTCCGTAAGGTGAGCCTGATGAAAGCCCAAGTCCGTGCTCGGTAATCTTATGCAGAAGATATACTCCGAATATTATCAGAAGGCTTCCGCCAGAGATGAGGATATATAAGGCGCCAGACCAGATGGCAATTACTGCTGCAACTATTGCCATGAAAAGGATCTTTGAGGCCGTCTTTGGAATCCATGTCTGCTTAAATGAAAATTTAAGGACGTGAAGGATCTCCTGCCAAATGGGCGGCCCGGGTCTTGTCTGAATTCTTGCAATTACTTTTCTATGGATTCCATGAAATAAAAGGCCGGCAAAGACTGCAAATAAGATATACAACAGAATCATTTCAATAACCTACGAACGGGTAGTCTCCTTCTTTGTCAGACTCTTTCCAGTACATTCCAAGTGATATAACAAATGCGGGAAAGGATACAACAATGACTGCTGCTGCCAACCATTCCGGAATTATGCCCTCAAGTGCAAACAATCCTGCAGTGATGCAGATGATGGCTGATATCGCAAGTATTGCTTTTATGCTTGTTTTTTTCATTTATATCACATCGAAATTACTATTTCTATTACTCTTAAGAACAATACAAGTGAGCTTACATGCACCATCAGAATAAACGGTGCACCGGGTGCCCGTGTAATCTCTGCCTTTGCTACATATACAGGCGCCATACCTTCTGCCAGAACTCCGATTACGAGCAGAAGCTTTGCAACCAGAGGCACTGTCACAAGTGGTGTGAATAATATCCACATGCTAAGTGTTCCTGTTGTGGCAACAATTATTGCAGCTCCTGCAAAAAGCGGCAGTGTTCCGACCATTGCAAGTATTCCGTATTCGTAGGCGTTATCAAGAATATGCCTGTTTTTAATTGAAGCAACAATTCCGATATTTGTGATGCCCACCATTGCGGTAAAGAGGGTAAAGTTAAACACATCTCCGCTTAAAACACCGCCCATTGTAGCAAGGCCGCAGGCCGCTGCCATGAAACGCTGGAATCTCATCTGTTTTACTGAGACATTTTTTGTGTAGTATGCGTCACCACCGAATGCTATGTCAACCTGCTTTTCCGGCTTTGAGATTAGGGCAATTATGGTAAAAACTGCTGCAAAAATAAAGAGTATTGCAGTGTAGGGCGTCAGATAGCCAACAATATCGCCAAACGGGATGAATGTCACGACCTGCCCTTCAATATTGATATTTTCTAATTCATACATCCCTGTTACCTCTCATTGTCCCGACAATTGTCATCTTTGCCGCAACTTTGGCAAATATTCCGGTTCCGGCAAGCATCACTGCAAAGAACCAGTACTGCGGGATTGTCATGAATACAATAAATGCGACCACCCAGCAGACCCAGGCATAACCACTGATTGTCTCAAGGATCTGTGTTTTTTTCTGGCTTCCCCTGCAGAGGAAGTAGAACAAAAGCCCCAATCCTGCCACAGCACCGCCTGTGAATCCTGAAAGGATTACTCCGTATATTAGCATAATTGCGGATAAAATTCCCGGGGCTGTATCCATTATTTCAATTTTTAAGAAATTTTCAGGCGTTTTGACAAGGCCTTCTTTTTCTATGTATATCTCTGCCAGTGCGAGAATCTCTGCGATTCCGACAACCAGTCCCGGGAGAATGAGTGCTTCTGCAAGGTCTGTTCCGATGAGTGCGATTATAACAAGAGCTATTATCTCAATTACATCTGTTAAGAGCAGGCGGTGAAGATCATCAGTCTCTTTCATCATTGCAAAGAATGCAATTAAGATGCAGACAAATCCTATTAAAAGTCCGAATGAGTAGTCATCAGTAAAGGAGAGAATCATTCTTTTTCATTCCTCCTGAAAAGAAACATTGCTATTGCAAACGCGATAAAAAGAATGCTTGTCTCAATTATTGTATCAAGGCCTCTTGTGTTGTATAGTATCTCATCTATAATTCCTCCTGGGTGTGAAACTATTGTTGTTCCGGCATATAGGGTGTTATATGAGATAAATAATGAAAAAGGCGTCAGATAAGCGGTTACATACCCGAGGTATCTGGAATTTTCCGGATATTGTGCCTTAACTTCTGCCTTTTCAAAAGGCTCTCCCCCCCTGTCATATGGGTTTAGGGGGCTCTTCATGTCGACAGATTTAGGGTAAAGCTGGTTCTCATTATAGGATATTAAAGGAAGTGTTGCAATTCCAATTATTATTACAAATATTACCAAAAGGGAATAAACTCTGACAAGATTATTCTGGTTCTGCAAAATCTTTGAGACTTTTCTGATAATGCTCAATTAATCGCCCTCCTTTCAAGGACCCTTACGAGAACAAAAGTGGTTATTGCCGTTACTGCAATGAATGTTAAAAGTGCAAGTGTCTCGTTGTATGACAACATTACTAAGAGAAGACCGAAACCCGAAATTTCAAGATTTATAAGCCGGTTAAGGTATGTTTTCGGGTCAGGGAATGCTGCTGCAATTACACCTATAATCAGAATTCCCAAACCAAGCAGAAATTCAGGTGTCATAGTCTACACCTCCATACTGCCTGAAGAAGTATTATCGTTGTAATTGGAACAATTAATGCAAGCGAGATTGCAACATCGAGATATCCTCCGGCCACAACAAAGGGTATAACACCTGCAAAGAGCATCCCTAATGATATAAGCTTATCATAGGGATTTTTCTGAATTGCTGTTGCAGCGGCTCCTAAGATCGCAATTGCGGCAAATACCATCAGCAGAATGTCAGTCATCGGCTACCTCACTCTGTTTTGCAAAAGTGCTTGCAATCGCGTTTGATTCAAGGGTTGAGCCGACAAAATATGCTGCTGCTGCTGCAATTCCCATCGGATGGGGCAGAATCAGTGCAATAAGTCCTGTAATTGCAAAGTTAAGCACGTTTAAAAAGGGAAGCTTTCTCAGGGTGTTTTTCTCTGCAAGTATTCTTATGGATGCATAGAGTGCGACAATTGCGCAGATACTCTCTACTATCATGCTCTTAACCTCCAGAGTTTTCCCAGTACCTTACTTGCATATTTATGAGAAATTCCCTGTATTGTGAGTATTGCAAGGATCATTCCTGCGATAAACTGTTCAGGTGCAAAGCCTGCATATGTGATGAATGCATAAATCACAAATGTGGCTATTACTGCTCCTGTTGTTCCGGCATATCCCTTATCGTGGCATATGCGGTTTCCAATATACACTAAAACGGCAGCAAAAAGCCCTCCCCAGATACCTGCAATAAATACTCCGCACGCTGCAAGAAGTGTTCCTGCGGATGCATCGGGCGAGGATACGATGTTTCCCATCATGTATCCCCCGTTTATATTGCCGCCGGCTTTTTCAATCTCTTCGCCGATTGCCTTTGCACCACTGACTCCTCCTTTCTCGGGCAGCCGGAATATGATGTCAGTTGCTATAAAGAGAATCCAGGCGACCGCAAAAGCCACAATTATGTGCACCATTTCGGTAAGCATATCCAATCTAAATCTCCGGTATATTTTCTTTCATTTTGGCTGAACAATAAATGTTTTGATTAATACACCTTTTTTTTGATGCTTTTTTATTATAACCCGTGTTAATGTTATATTCTGGTGCATTATTGTATATTATGATAGTTACCTTTAATTAAAAAAAAGCAGCAGATGTTAAATTATTTACATTAATTATTTGTGAAATCAATTTGTATTTTATAAATCCGGATTCTATTCTATTTTTTTTAATATTGTGAAAACAGGATGTAAAGTTAATAACGCGCCGGATAAAATTACTTTCAGGAGTAAAACCCCGACTCACCTGATTTTTTTATTATTCTATAATTTATTTTTGAAAAATCAGTCCTTACAATACAATGAATTAATATCTTTTACAGGCTAAAATTAATCTGCAACCCAAAAGGGGATTATTTTTGTCCGGTCGATTCCGGTCTGCAATTCTTTCGTGCGGGGGTTGCCAAGCCTGGTCAAAGGCGCAGGGCTTAGGACCCTGTCTCGTAGGAGTTCGAGCGTTCGAATCGCTCCCCCCGCATTATTTTTTTTTGAAATATCAATGAACTCCGCGTCCCTTATTCTCAGAAGGGGTAATGGATTTTTATTACGCATTTTATTATTTTATCACTATAGTCAGGACATTGGCCTGCTGGTTTGTGAATTTCTCCCGGAGCAAGGAATAAAAAGGTTCCTGGAATCAGATATGAAGTAGAAACATTTTGCTCTGCAGAAAAAAACTCAGTATCATTATCTGTGTTATATGCTGCTATTGTCTTGGCTGATTCTGGGAAGACTGTCATAATAGCTTCTTTTCCAAAAAGAACAAAATGAAGATCAGCATATTTAATGTGAGATTCAAACTTCAGGTTTGTTATATCCTTTAACATGTATTCACTTTTATTTAAAATAAGCTCTTTTTTATAGATCTCGTAAGATCCATTAGCTAATTTATTAATATCACAGGATAACAAAAAATCTTTGATTTCCTGAACATATGGAATGTTGGAATATTTCATTATATTTCGAAAGTTATCGTGTATCATTACAAGATTAATCTTTGTTGGTTCCATTAAGAACTTTCAGATAATTTCAGTACTTCACTAATTTTTTAGAGAGTCTTCACTAAGATCAGAATAACTCTAAACAAACAGGTATTTTAAAGAGAGGTGGTAGTTTCCCCCCTTTTCACAAAGAATCCAACAATACCTTTTCCTATAAACATTAAAATCACAAAAAAGCCTGAAAAGTCATCAAAAACGCACCATTTTTATAAAATAGATAGTTATAGATCGATTATATAATACATCTATCAGAGAGGTGAAGTAATTGTCTTCTGTTTGTGAGTTAATCAAAAAATATCAGCTGATATCATATTTTGTACTTGCATTTGCTATTACATGGGCAGTATTTTCCATACCGTTCTTTTATACTATAAGCGACCCGTCAACCTTCATTCTGACGATGGGTATCGGAGGAACAGGACCCGCATTTGCCGCAATAATCCTCTCCCGCATAATAAAACCGGAAAAAACCGTGACCGACTCCCGGATGCGGTGGGCGGTCTTCTTAATCGCATTTGCCGTAACCGCTGCCTCTATCATCTTATACCTCGGGATAAGTCTGGCAGGGGCTTCCGTTCCTCTGCTTCTGCTTATAATCATCAATTCCGCCATTGCAGCCTATATCATCAGCGGCGGGTTGTCCTCCCGCGAAGGAATCAGGAATCTCTTAAAGAAACTCTATATCTGGAAGGTCGAATGGGTATGGTATGCAGCGGCCCTGGCTCTTATCCCCGCCATAATTTATGTAACAATGATTATCTGCTCGGTTATAACTGAAAATCCACTGGGCGGGATAATACCCGAGATCTCTCTGGGCGTTGCATCCTCGGTTTTTATCGCACTGGGGTATGTAACCCTCGTCAGGGGACCGTTAAGAGAAGAGATCGGGTGGAGAGGTTTTGCACTCCCGAGACTTCAGTATCTGTACTCCCCGTTGGTTGGAACCCTGCTTCTCGGAATAATATGGACAATCTGGCACCTGCCGCTCCACTTAAACGGCGTATACGGAAACGGGATGGACGGGTTTATCGAGAGATTCTACTTCAACATTGGAGTCACGTTCCTCTTCACCTGGATCTACAACCATTCAAGAGGCAGTCTTTTGATGACCACATTCTTCCACACATCCGTAAACACCACCGCAACGGTGCTCTTAATCCCTGCGGCAATAACCGGGCCGTATTACCTGGTATTCTGTGCACTGGTAAACATTGCCGCGATTTTCGCAATAATTAAGGATAAGATGTGGAAGAAACTGCCCGGAGACCACGAGGCAGTTTACAAATATTAAAAAAAATCTTTTTTCCGGCACTCAGCTGAGAATAATTCCGAGAACTATATATATCGAGATCGGGGCCTCGATGCCATGAATGATGACGGCCATCCAGTTACTCCTGAAACGCTTCGACGGGTAGCTGAGCATGAATCCCGAAAAGATCGCCTGGCTCAGTATTCCAAGCGGCTTGTGCAGGTGATATAATGCAAAGAATACGCCGTTAAAAAACCAGTCCCATCTTCCGAATACTCCGTTCATCTTCGGCAGGAGAATCCCGCGGAAGAGGAACTCCTCGCCGAGGAAGTAGTTGAACGGTATTGTAAGCAGTGTCAGCCCAAGTATCAGCCAGACTCCCTGGAACTGCGGGGTCATTATTGCCGCAAGATTGTAATGCGGAAGTGTTGTCAGGAACGGAAAGAGTGTATCAAGGACGTCGGGCATCGGGACGATCTGTAGGATCAGACTCAGCCCGATGAATGGAAGTGCCCATACAAGCAAGCTCCATTTGTGCTCCCCTGTCTTCTGGTTACTGGGCTTTACATACCACATCCTCCTCTTTATTGTCTGCCAGTTCAGGCATCCTGTCTCCTTTTTGACTATTATGAGAGATAGCACAAACTGCCAGAAAAGCCCAAGAATCATAAACGGCCAGAACACGAGAAATGCCGGAACACTTTCAGTGATGTTGAACCACCCAATCAGTGCTGGTGTCAGGACAAAGGCGAAAAAGGTCATGGGGGCTGTTGCCAGTGCCCATATCATGACAATTTTTTTCAGGCTGTACTGTTCTCCATCAGGATTATCCTGACTTTCGTATTCTGATACTGCAGTTATTGTGCTGTATTCAACACTCATTATTTAGTCCCCCCATTTTTCTTTGAATTTTACATGAAAGTCACTTTGTAATTTAAATGAAACAGTGCATGAAATAAAATTTCATTAATGTTTTTAGTGAAACATTGGATATAATATTTTTTTCTGGACTATTGAAATTCCCTTTATGCTGAATTTTATCGGAAGTCAGGTTTCCTTTGATACCCTTTACGAATAGGTCTGTGTTGATGCTCTTCAAAAGCATTTCAGAGCCAAAATCATCATGAACAGCTTAAAACTAAGATCAAACTGTCTCAATATTACTATGTCTGGATACTATCTTCCAGTCATGGGCTTCTCTGAATGTCATCTCATTCATCTCTTTTATAAGGGTGCATATTTCTCCCATATTTGTCCCCCTTAATTATTTTATAGAATGCATATGATGTCTGACTAATAATGTCATTAAAAGGAATAAATTAAATTAACTTTTATTGAATACTTTTTAGAAAATAAATATTCACTAATTTTTGCTTGTAATTGATAATTTTTGCATTTTTCTGAACTTGTGAGGTACCTATAAATATCATTTAAAATAATTCAGAGTTATGCTGCGGAATTATTTATTCTCTGCAATTATGTTTTCAGGTGCTTTTTTATTCTGGTTTTTGAATGGTTATTTTGAAGAACCATTATATTTCAAAATATTTTTATCATTGCTGCTTACAGGAATGATTCTCATTGTTTATGCAATATTAACGCAAAGAATCGCTAAAAAAATAATAAAGGACAGAAAAACACAATTTACGTTTAATAAAGGTATCCTGGTAATTTCTGCTGTCATCTTTTTGTTTTTTATAATTCAGATCTGGGTTGAAAATACAGAGTCTCTTGTTATATCATATGGTATTATTGCTGCAGGAGTTGCAATTTCGCTTCAGGATCTTTTCCGAAATTTTGTTGGCGGAATAATCATTGCTCTTACAAGTGTCTATAAAATAGGAGACCGTGTTGAAGTTGACGGCTCCTTTGGGGATATTATGGATGTTGGAATTATGAATACGACAATGATGGAGATAAAGGGCTGGGTTGATGCTGAGCAGCCCACAGGACGTATAATTATTATGCCTAACTCAATTGTAATATCCGGAAGAATTTACAATTATACAAAAGATCACAACTTTATCTGGGATGAAATAAAAGTGCCCCTTTCCTATGAAAGTGACTGGAAACTGGCTATAAATAATTTTATGGATATTGTCAAAACAGAAACCGGAGAGATGACTATACAGGCAGAAAAAGAGGTTGACAGGCTTGGAGAGAAGTATTATCTTCCTAAAAAAGTTACAGAACCTGCAGTGTACGTAAAACTGACTGATAACTGGGTGGAGCTTGGTATAAGGTATGTCTCTGATTCCAAGAGCAGAAGAATCCTCAGTGATATACTGAACAGAAAGATTCTTGATGATATTGCGGCATCTGATAAATATAACATTGCCAGTGAAAATATGGAGATTTTGGGAAAACATAAGATTGAAATTATCAGGAGTTAGCCTTTTAGAATATCAATTTTTTATTTATCTTCTCCTGATTAAAAAAATGAATAACATTAATATTTTGACAGTAAATTAAGTCACTTTTTCATTAACGGGTTTTCAATAATATTTCCTGAAAAAGACGGAGGCTTTATTCCTTTCTTCTCAAATTCCAGCCATGCTTTTCTTGTAATCTCTGATTTAAATTCAAATTCATATCTTAGTTCATTTACATATGCTTTGGCCCTTAATCTTCGGTAAAATGGGAAATCATCGAGAAGTATTCTGTAAGGATTCGAATGTGATATGTATATGTATTTTGATGTTATCAGACATTCCCTTAATATTTGTATGGCAATTTCCTGGTCGCTTTTACTGTCGATAAACAGGTCAATTACAACCATCATCTCTGTTTTGCCTGCATTTGCGCTTGAAACAGACTGGCTGAAGATTACAAAATTTGGGATTGAGATAACAGAATCATCAGGGGTCAGAATTCTTGTTGAACGCAGGCCGATATCAGTTACTTCACCGTATTTATCTCCGACAGATATTTTATCGCCGATAAGAAAAGGTCTTTCAAAGGCTATTAAAATCCCTCCGACAATATCAGCAAACAGATCTTTAAGACCAAAACCAAGAGCAGCTCCAAAAAGACCTGAAAACAGAACTAATTGTTCAAGTGAAGGCTGGACTAGTGCCGTTATTATCAGATAGGATGCATAAAAGTAGACTGCAAATTTAAATAGGGGAATTATCATATTTGCGGCAATTCTTTTGTATCCCGCTTTATCCCCTATTTTTTTTATCAGGAAGGATACGAGTTTTATCAGAACATATGAAATGACAATTATGTATGCGATATAAAGAATTGTCTCAAGATCAAATCTCACTATTTCGGCCAGAGAATTAATATCGGCTGCCATCTACCACACCATCCTGTTTTTTCTCAGATTAGCGATTATGAGATTTACAGCCTCGGGATTTATTTTGTAATCATTTCCAGATTTTTCAATCAGTCGGGAATTAACAAGCCTGTAAATTATTTGAATGAGATTTATGTCCGGCCCTGCAATTTGAAGAAGTTCGTCATAACTTACTGAATCCATTGATATTATTATACTCAGAACAAATGATTCATCAAGATCGGGGGTTTTGGCTGGCGGCAGCTCTGGGATTCTGCTTAGTCTTATTTCATTGTCTTTAAGACTTTTCGTCCATATTTTTTGTGCAACGTCATATTTGCCTCCGGCAAGTTTTGTAATCTTTTGAAAGACCTCTGTTTGTGTTTCCTCCATGGTTTTTACATTCTTTTCTTTTGTTAATGCCTTAAAATTAAATTTTATAATCCTGATATCCATTTTTTTTTGTGAGAATGGCACATTTATTTTGCATTTTTCAAGTGTACAAAATTTTTCAATTTCTGAGAGGTCTCTGTCATCTATAAAGGTTATCTTTTCATTAATATTGGACATAGTTAAATTCATCAGGCTTTTGCTGTCCAGTTCAGGAACGATAATTTTTACAGGGAACAGATTTTCTATATCTGATATCTCGTTTAGATAATTCCAGGCAAATTTATTCCATCCGGTTAAAAATAATTTTTCTGTTGATGATATTTTATCTAAAAAAGCTTCGATAACGTCAAAACCACCGTATTGTCTTGTATAAAGATACTGGCAGTTTCTTAAAAGAATAATATTCTTAGGAGTATAAAAATTTGAAAAGAAATCTTTCTCCCTCATTGGACTGAATAGTTTGATATTGCTGATATTTTGTGAATTGTCACCCATAATTTTGTCCAGAATATAATCTATTCCTGAAAAAGGTTCTGAGATTACTGCTATATGATTTGGGTAGCCAGTTTCAAAATTGTCTATCTCATTTTGAATTTTTTTTATTTCATTTTCAAATATGGATATAATATTGCCGGCTTTTGAATTGGAAGCAACTTTATCCATATGAGTATAGATGTGACAGGTTAATGATAATTTTTTGCCTGGATTTGGGCGTTGTTTTTTTAAGGATATATATTCACTGTGGATCTATTGCCTCTTCTAATTATATCTCCTTATTATTATGGAAATCATGTCAAAAAACAAACAATCTGAACGTATTTCGAAATATTTATAACAATTTAATGCGTATATTGTAGAGCACCACGGTAAAGCAATGAGTGCGCCGATAGTGTAGTGGTTATCACTAGGCGTTGCCAACGCCTAAACTCGAGTTCGAATCTCGGTCGGCGCATATTAAAAACTGATTTTGTTACCTTTTTTAAAAGATTTCTTCTGAAATATCAGGATTTTATTTTTAGAAATAATTTTCAAATTTTTTTAAAGTACTAAGAAAATCATTGAAATTATTGATTTTTAGCGCAATTTATTTCATACTGTATGCTATATCAGAATAATATGACTGTTTACCATGATGTTGATCTCAAAAAAATTGCATGGGATGTTATGCGGAATTTTGGATTTGACCCTGATTTTTCAGAGAGGTTAATGGATGAGGTAAACGGACTAAATCCCAAAATTGTTCATAAAAAAAGAAAAAATGTGATGGATTTACGGTTTCTTCTGTGGTCGTCTATTGATAATTATGATTCAAGGGATCTTGATCAGATTGAATTTGCGAAAAAAAAATCAGATGGTTCTATTGATGTTTTAGTAGCAATTGCCGATGTAGACCTGTTTGTTCCCAAACTGTCACTGACAGACAGGCGTGCGGCGCACAATGGGAATTCGGTTTATACCGGAGTTGAGACATTTCCTATGCTTCCTGACAGGCTTTCAGCAGGTATCACATCTCTTCTTCCCGGCCAGGACTGCATGGCAGTTGTGATTTCATATAATGTTATGAAGAATGGAAACGTCAAAAGAGGAGATGTATTCCGTGCAGTTGTTTCAAACAAGGCAAAGCTGATTTATGAAGAGATTGGAGACTGGCTTGAGGGAAAAACAGATATTCCGCCGTCGGTTGCAGGCGTATCCGGTCTGAAAGAGCAGATTCTTGTCCAAAACGAGGCTGCACAACTCTTAAAAAAGCGCAGAATCAAAAAAGGAGCACTTGTTCTTCAGACTATTGAGGCAACTCCTTTAATGGATGACGGAAAGGTGAAAGATCTTGTTGTTCAGGAGCAGAATACGGCAAGATGTCTTATTGAAGAGTTTATGGTTGCCGCAAACGGGACAGTTGTGTCATTTATCGGCGATGCCCGGATGCCTATGATACAAAGGGTCGTAAAATCGCCCAAAGACTGGGACGGTATTGTTGCAACTGCAAAGCGTCATGGCGAAACACTTCCTCCAAAACCGGATGCAAGAGCGCTAACCAAATTCCTTATAAGAGAGCAAAAAAAAGACCCTGAGAGATTTCCTGATCTTTCTGTAGCTGTCATTAAACTTATAGGCCAGGGAGAGTATATGCCTTTAAAACCGGGGAGGGTTCCTGTTGGCCATTTTGCTCTTGCTGAAACTGATTACACACATGCAACAGCGCCCAACAGAAGATATGTTGATCTTATCAATCAGAGACTTGTTAAATCTGCAATTCGCGGCAAAAGAAGCCCTTATAACTTTGATGAATTAGAAGGCCTTGCAGAATGGCTTTCTGATCGCGAAAAGAGCTCAAAAAAAGTTGAGAGATTTATGCGAAAGGCAGCAGCAGCTGTTTTATTGCAGGACAAAATAGGAGAGGTTTTTGACGGTTTTGTAACAGGTGCATCTACGAAGGGAGTATATGTAAGACTGCTCTCACCTCCTGCCGAGGGAAGGATAATGGTTAATGAAGATGACCTTTATGTTGGCCAGAAAATAAAGGTAAAACTCATTCTGGCAGATCCCTATAAGGGATATATCGATTTTGAATGCGTTGATAAAGAAACCGGCAGATAAATTTACTCCCTTTAAAAAAGTGATAGTTTCTATCATTTCATTAATGATTTATGCATAGATGAGATTGGCCAGAGAGGAGTATATAAACACAAAATTATATGATACAATCCAAACATGGCCTGGCCTTTTTATATCAATAGATAATTACTAAAAATCCCCATTTTAGGCTCTCTTATATAATGGGTTTATATGGCGGTTGAGCACGATCAGGGGTTAATAGTAATCCTCAATATTTAAAAAAAAGGGATTTTATTCTTTGAGAACCATCTTTTCAAGATCAAGAGGCATGATATATTCCCCGTTTTTATACGTACGCATATTTCCTCCGGATATTTCATCAATAAGGACAATTTTGTCTCCTACTTTTCCGAACTCGAACTTTATGTCATAGAGTTCAATGTTCTTTTTTGCAAGTTCATCCTTCATTATTGTTGCAATTTTTTGTGTAAGGGTTTTTACTTCCTCGTACTCATCCGGAGTCATGATGCCAAGAATTTCAAGTGCGTCTTTTGTGACTGGAGGATCTTCGCGTGAATCATCTTTGAATGTAGTCTCAACAAATGCCGGGAGTAATCCTGCTTCTTCTACATAATCCCCATATCGACGGTAAAAACTACCAACTGCACGGAAACGGCAGATAACTTCAAGGCCCTTTCCAAATGTTTTTGCAGGCTTTACAGTCATTGTGACATTATCAATATCAGAATCAATATAATGTGTCGGAATTCCTCTTGAATTTAAAATTTCAAAGAAATATTTTGTTAAACCGAGGCCTGCACGACCTGCACCGTCAATTGTAAGACCAATTGTATTCATGCCTGGGTCAAATACTCCGTCTGCCCCTGTACAGTCATCTTTGAATTTAAGAAGATAGTTTCCGTCATCTAGTTCAAAAACATTTTTTGTTTTACCGGTATAGACTAGTTTCATTGATTCATCTGATGTCATAATTAATCCTTTAATTACTGATGTATATAATTCTCCTTAAATTAATTTTTTTACTTTTGGCGATAAATAATTGGCTGATAAATTTAATCAAATCTGATACATATTCAGCCTTAAATCAGGCAGAGAATAAAAAAATTCATTTTATGGTAATTCTTTGTGCAAATTTCCTGATTACTCAATAATTAAGAAATACATATATATATTTTAGGTTTGTTCAATTTAACTTAATGGATAAAAGAATCATTATTGCAATAATCTCAATTCCGGTTATTCTTCTTTTGATATTTGGATTACTCTCTCTTCTCGCAGGAGATATATGTCCTCCTCCCGGCTGGCAGGGACCACGCCCTCCCTGGTGTGAGGCTCCTGAAGTTGGCGGGGCTTTTCAGTATCAGGAACTTGACTATATTTCCGAAACGTACCCGGATACTTATAAAGTGCTGATAACAGGCATAGGGACAATGGACATGTGGGGTAACCCGCATGTGGTAATCGACCTCGGCGAGGACCCGGCAAAGAACATGGAATCTACAATGCAGAGAATCGGAAGTATCAGAAGCGAGGCTGTTTTTGTAACTGACTTCACCATGTTCGACGAGAATTTCGATGTCACATACGTGCCGGAGAGCGTTATACCTTCTGCGATTACCATATCGCAGGATGAACTGAATCAGATAGTCGCCGCTGCAAGAGCCAACAACCAGCAGATGGTCATGATGGTCACAGCCCTCTATGATCCCATGTATACGTTTGTGAGCGTGACAGGCGGGGATGCAGGAAGCACTGCAAGAGGCACTCTTCTCTCGGCAGACGATGCCACCAAGATTCAATACTTCAACAAGTTGTGGCCAGGATGGAAGGAAAAAATACTGGAGCAGGCCGACAAAGCGGAAGCCGCAGGCATTGACTATATGACCATCAATCCTGGTGACCAGTCCTTCGAATGGATCGTGGATACTGAAACCATGGACGAGAAATATTCAGAACTGATTCCTGAGGTCAGGAAGAGATTCTCCGGTAAGATCGGGCTTTTGGGCATGCTCCCATACATCAGCAAGTTTGATGCGGTGAAGAATGTCGACTTCGTGCTGATCCAGTGGGATCCAAATGGCGACTATACCGGCAGGGACATCTTTGCCGACACCAATAACGACGATATAGATGATATCGAGGCATCATTTACCGAATGGCTCTCAAGGCCGGAATGGAAGCAGTTTGCAGGGAATGAAGTATATGTCTCGGTCACGCTTCCGAGTTACACCGGGGCACTCCAGGAGGGATGGATCGAGCCAAAGATAGGTGAGTTTGGTAACTGGAATATGGACTATAAGGAGCAGGCGCTCGGATACGAGGGACTCTTCAGGGCGATATACGACGGCAATTACGATATAGCAGGTGTATTCTCATATGGCTACTGGTGGAGTGATCAGATCTACCCGGTTTCAAAGGATCTTCCAAACCATATCATGCATTCAATAAGGCAGAAAGACGCGGAGAATGTCTTTTATAAGTGGTCACAGGTTTTTAGCTGAATTTGTCATCTCTTTAGTCTCTCTAAACAATCTTTTTTTGAAAATTTCTTCCTGAATCAAAAAAGAGATAAATCAAATTTACAAGGACTCTAATTAATTTTAAAAAAAAGTTTTGGGGGGGAATTTAACTTGAATTCCTGAAGCCTCAAGCGGGAGTTGAACCCGCGACCTCGTCCTTACCAAGGACGCGCTATGCCACTAAGCCACTGAGGCAAATGTAAAATTGCATTATAAGGTCGATTTAGTACATATAAAATCTTAACTAAATTGTCCTTTATGAAAATTTATTTTCAGGATGTATATCTGTTAATGAATAGATGTCAGAGTCTTATTTTTTCCCTTTTTAAAGCATGAATGCTTCGTATAACACCGTCCAGAGTGCCTGCTTCAATAACAGGACAACCCTTTCCTTTTTGAATTTTATCATAGACGGGCGCAAAATCAATATTGCCGTCACCTATTGCAAGATGTGAATCAGAGAGCCCGTCATTGTCATGTATATGAAAATGGGAAACATCGACCTCTAAAAATTCCTCAAGGCATCCGTTCATATTGGCATGGCCGACATCGAGCGCAAACGGAATATCTGCAATAAGAGAGAGATCTTCAGGTCTCTGAAGGAAAAAATAATCCCATTTAGGCATATTCTCAACAAAATACGGTGTGGAGAACTCTTCTGATAATTTGGTAATCTCTATTAGTGACTTTTGAAGCTGAAATATGCCGACATCTTTCTGTGAGATCCAGCCGAAATATCCTGGATGAACTACAACTCCTTTTGCATTCACTTCAGATGCGATTGAGATGCAGTGGCTTATTACCTCAACACTTGCCTTTCGTATCGGCTCCAGGTGGGATGCAATATTAACGCCTCGTGAAGGGGCGTGCATATAGTATGTAAATGAGAAAGACTGGAGAATTTCTGGAGAATCCAGATAATGGAGTCCGTCATCCATTATTTCAACTATGGATGTAATGTCTGCAAGAGTCACAAGAGCAGAATCCAGTGGTTTATCTGAAAGGCAATGAGTGGATACCCCGTACATTAGTTTTAATTAAGAGTATCTGTTTAAAAAGATTATCTGATAAAAAGCAGATTTTTAAGGGGATATTTTCAGCACAGAATTATTAATTAAATCCCTGTTTTATCCGCAATGTAAGAAAAGCAGTTCTTTAATGCTTCTGATGCCGGGCAGTCATACCTTGTTAATGGCATAAGATTTCTGACCGATTCAAAAACTTTTTCGTCATAGGGTATTTTGCCTGCAATACCAATATTGTTCTCTAAACAATAATTCTCGATCTGCCGGGTAATATTTTCACTCAAATCATAACGGTTTATGACAACGAAAATCTTTGCACCAAAGATATCAATTACCTGTTTTGCACGTTTTAGATCATGCAGTGAAGAAAGACCCGGTTCTGCAACAATAACTGCATAATCCACACCGCTGACAGTTGCAATAAACGGGCATCCTATTCCCGGCGGTCCGTCTATTAAAATAAATTCAGAATCTGAAGAGATATTTTCTGCTTCTTTTTTTACCTGCTTAACTAAAAGACCGCTTGCACCACAGCCTGGAAGAAGATCAGCATGGACAATTTTAAAATCTTTGGCATCTGATATCCGGATTTCTCCTGTTTTGATTCTTGATAATGATACAGCATCAAACGGACATACTATTGTGCAAACTGCGCAGCCTTCACATGCAATTCTGTTAACCTCAAAGGAGTCTGATTTTGGGTTATATGCTACGGCATCAAATCTACAGTTATCTTCACAGGAACCGCACTGAACACATAAATCCTGATTAACTGATGCAATATCTGATCCAAAAAAGTCTTTATCCTCTTCAATTTTGATATCAAATAACAGACATAGATTGGCTGCATCAACATCACAATCAACAAGAGTAAACGGTTTTTTAATTAGTGATGCAATTCCTGCAGTAAAGGTGGTCTTGCCAGTTCCGCCTTTGCCGCTTACAACTGCAATTGTTTTCATAATGCCACTCCATAAAGACCTGCTATTTTCTCATAAAGATTTAAGAAATTCTTTTTCCACTCAGGAAATTCCACTGAAAAAAGACCGCCATTGTTTTGAATCACTGCAATTTTAAGGTCATTTGGTATTTTCATCAGCACTTCAAGATTGTTTTTAAAACAGAATGATTCAATATCATCATCTTTTCCAGTGCTTCTGTTGATGACAACTCCCATGGGAACATCTGCAACTTTTCCTGTTTCATAGGCTGCTTTTAGATCATGAAGTCCAAAAGGGGTGGGCTCTGTTACAAGAATACAATAATCACTGTCGGAGATCGTCTCAATAAATGGGCATGCAGCCCCCGGAGGTGCGTCAAAAATTACCGCATCAAAATTATCACTGTCTTTCTTTGAGGCTTTAATTATTTCATTTCCTGCCGGCTGACCCGGATTTAAACGTCCTTCAATTAACAGAAGTTTGTCTGAAACTCTAATCTCTGAGATCTTTCCAATTGCGACGTCAATTTCAGATATTGCATCAGCAGGACAGACTATGCGGCATCCGCCGCAGGAGTGGCAGAGTTCATCAGATATCAGCACTTTTTCTTTTATAATACTAATTGCACCAAACCGGCAGAATTCTGCACATTCTTTGCAGAGTGTACATATACTCTCGTCTACACGTGGCTTTTTTACGAATTCATCGACTGATTTCACCTCTCCCTCAAAAAAAATATGAAGGTTTGGTTCTTCAACATCACAGTCAATTAAGGAAGTATTAACTATTTCTGATATTGCCAGTGCCAGATTTGCTGCAACCGTGGTTTTACCAGTTCCGCCCTTACCGCTTGCAACTGCAATCTTCATTTAAAACTCCGAATGTCAGTTGGCCGGATTTTCCTTTTCAAAATCAGAAACTGCTTCTTTTATTGTCTTTTCATCACTGACCGTAATAATCCTGATTTCTGCGGCATCTATTACATTTTTGGCATTCTCACCAATCATTCCTGTAATTAAAATTTTTGCGCCGCAGTTAATTACCATCTGGGCAGTCTTTGGACCAACCCCTCCTGCAAGATTGCGGTTGGTATTCTCTATGAAATTAAATTCTTTTGATTCTGTATCATATACCGCAATAAATGGTGTTCTTCCAAAACTTTTTTCAACTCTGCTCTCAGGGCTCTCTTCTTTTGATGTAATACAAATCTTCATAATAATTTCCTGAAATTAATCTTCATTATTGCTAAAACGCACAATACTAAATATTTATTCAATGTAACAATATTAGACGAATCTTATGGATTATAAATATCTTTTTGGTCCTGTACCTTCAAGAAGACTTGGGATATCCCTTGGAATAGACCTGATTCCCCATAAAACCTGCTCATATAACTGCATTTACTGTGAATGCGGGAAAACTACAGATTTGACAATTGAAAGAAAGGAATATGTTCCTTTAAAGGATGTTCTCTCAGAACTAGATGATTTATTAAAGACACATCCAAAACTTGACTTTATTACATATTCCGGTTCCGGAGAACCTACTTTACACACGGGAATTAAAGAGATAACATCATATCTCAGGAAAAATTATCCTGAGTATAAAATTGCACTTCTCACAAACGGCAGTCTTTTCTGGGACGAAAAAGTGAGGAATGACTGTATGGAAATTGATGTTGTGGTGCCTTCACTTGACAGTGCATCTGAAAAGTCCTTTAAAAAAATTGATCGTCCGCATAGTACTCTTAGTATAAATAAAATTAATGAAGGGATTGTAAAGTTTAGTCAGAAATTTCCCGGAGAGATATGGCTTGAGATCTTTATTGTTCCCGGAATTAATGATACTGATTCTGAAATTGAAAAGATCAATCAGGAAATAAAAAAAATAAATCCTGAGAAGGTTCAGTTAAATACTCTTGACAGGCCGGGAATTGTCAGCTGGATAAGATCTGCAGATGATGAGGAATTAAAACAAATTGCCTCAAAAATAAATCATCATAATGTTGAGATACCAAAAAAACCTGCAGAAAGGATTACAAGTGAGGCCTATAGTGATGATGTTTCCGGCCTTATACTACATACAATACAGCGCAGACCATGTACTCTTGAGGATATTGCCAAAATCTCCGGACTTCATCCAAATGAGATAAATAAATATCTGGGTATTCTTGTGGAAGATGATTTGATCTGTGAATCCTCTGGTGAGAGAGGGATATTTTACTCTGCAAAAAACAAATAAAATCTAAGTGGCAGATTTTTTTAAAATTTTTAAAATTTTAGAATAATATCTGATATAAAGTCCTGAATATGCATATCTTAAGTATAAAAAAGCGTAATGTAAGTTATAAATCTTATAATTAAGGGCGGATCAAAATGGACAAGAAATATTCTTCAATGAATTTCAGCAGAGAGTGCATGTTGATGGTAAATGCAATTCCTTATGCTGTTGTCTTAATTGATAAATCTGGTTCTATAATAATCTGGAATAGGGCAGCTGAGATTATTATCGGTTACAGTGCAGATGAAATTCTTGGCAAAAATTTTACTGATATGATTGGCAGACTTATCAGTAACGATAAAGCTATTCTTGCATCTGAACGATTTATTGATTTCATAACTGATAAAGCTGGTAATGAGAGCAGTTTTTTCACAAGAGGGATTGTAATAAGAAAAGATAAACTGGAATTTTTTGCCGATGTATCGGTGTCTTCTGTTAATATAGATGGTGAATGGTGTGCAATCTGTATTATTAGAGATATTTCAAAACAGGTTGAATCCGAATTTGAAAACATTTATCTTTCAAACATTGTAAAATCCTCAAATGACGCGATCATCGGTATGGATCTCAACCAGAAGATAATAAGCTGGAATCAGGGTGCTGAGAGGATATACGGATATTCTGCCTTTGATATTTTAGGGAAAAACATGTCTGTTCTGGTACCCCACGGGAGAGAAAATGAAATTGAATCAGAAATTGAGAAGATTAAAGGCGGAGATTCGGTTCCCAGTTTTGAAACAGAGAGAATCACAAAATCCAATAAGACTGTAAATGTTTTAATAACCCTTTCTCCAATCAAAAACAAATTTGATTCTATTGTGGGAGCCTCAGTAATTACTACTGACATTACCCGTGAAAAGCAGATGTTTAACACAATGATCAGATATATTTCTGAAGCTGCAATGAGGCTTAAGACTCCTGCGGAAATGGTCCGGTTAAATCTCTCAAATATCATTGAAATGGTAAAATCTGATGGCATTGATAAGGAAAATTTAATTTTAAATTTATCAATACAGATGAAAAATACAGAACAGATTGTTCACAATTTAAGAGAGCTTAATCAGGCAATAATTGGGAGTTATGAAGAAATTCCAGAGGATTACATTAAATATTTTAAAAATTAGGTGAAACTGTTGGCGGATATCAGCAGCTCGATTGGGGAAAATGATTTATTTTTGATTTTTTCCGGAGCAAATAATATAAAAAAGGAAAATACAGCTTTAGTTTCACAGCTTGCCAAACTGAATTACAAAACAATAGTTGTTACTTCAAATCAGCCATATATAAATCTGATTAGGGCTTATGAAGAAAATAATATTGATACTTCAAATATTTACTTTGTTGATTTGATATCACGTTATGCACTTGGAAAAGAGCCTGAAAACAAAAATCCTAAAAAGTGCAGATTTATAAGCACTCCTTCAAATCTGACAGATACCGGTATTGCAATTACAGAGATGATAAATCTCAATAATAGCAGCGGCGAAACTGTGGTCGTTTTTGATTCGATTACAACGATGTTAATATATGTCTCATCTGATCAGATCTCCAAATTCATCCACTTCCTGACTAATAAATTTCGTCTGCTTCAGGTAAAGGGTATTTTTCTTGTGGTTGAGGGTGGTCTGGACCCTGCACTTGAAGTACGTTTTACGACTTTTGTTGATAAGATAATCCGATAATATTCTCAGGCCAGAGTTAACTGCCTGTTTCAGATTTCAAATTTTTTTAAGTCATTTATCTCTCCTGAGAGTATTTTGTTAAAAATTTGCACATAACTAAATCTGATAAGGCTCAAAAAATATATTGATATCAATGGCAGGCGGACAGGATATAAAAAAAGCACTTGATGACATTGTCGACAAAGATTACACTTTTATGCATATTTGCGGGACACATGAGGCAGCGATAGCAAAATCAGGACTTAGGAGTGTTCTTCCTAAAGGTCTTAAGATTGTTATGGGTCCGGGCTGCCCTGTCTGCATAACACCACAGGGAGAAATTGATGCAGCGCTTGAGCTTGCGGAAAAAGACTGCATTATTGCAACATACGGGGATCTTATGCGTGTTCCGGGAACAAAAGGTTCTCTGGACTCCTGCGGAAAAGATGTAAGGGTTGTTCAGGGAGTTCATAAAGCAGTTGAAATTGCAAAAGGGACTGACAAGGAAGTTGTATTCATATCTGTTGGTTTTGAAACAACAGCGCCGACAGTTGCCGCAACTCTCCTTACGAATCCGCCTGATAATTTCAGTATTCTCTGTTCGCACAGGTTTGTGCCACCTGCAATGAAGTTTTTGCTTGAGCAGGGCGAGGCACATCTTGACGGTTTTTTACTTCCCGGCCATGTATGTGTTTTAACCGGATATGAGATGTATGAAGAGTTCCCTGTTCCACAGGTTGTTGCAGGATTTGAACCTGATGACATCCTTTTAGGATTATATATGCTTGTAAAGCAGGTAAAAGAGGGAAGAGCAACTGTTGAAAATGCATATCCGCGTGCAGTTGAAAGAGAAGGCAATAAAAAAGCAATGAATATGCTTTATGAAGTTTTTGAGCCCTGTGATGTTGAGTGGAGAGGTTTTCCGGTAATACCCGATTCCGGCTTAAAACTTAAGAAAGAATTTGAAAAATATGATGCACTTAAAAAATTTGGAGTCCAAATTAAACATGTAGAGAAGAATTCTGCCTGCATTTGTGACAAAGTTTTGAGAGGTATTGCTGATCCATCTGACTGTAAGCTTTTTGGAAAAGCCTGTACACCACAAAATCCGGTCGGACCATGCATGGTAAGCCATGAGGGAGCATGCAAGATCTGGGCGTTATACAACCAGAAAAAATACTAATTTTCAC
>JAFGWE010000008.1 GCA_016937345.1 Methanomicrobiaceae archaeon | reverse complement strand
CTTCCAGTTCGTCAGTTGTAAAGCCTGACATTGCTGCAAACCCTGAATTCGCCAGTTTTATTGTTGTGTCATTCTCAATGATTATCGTTGCAGCGCCGGTAGTTTCAAAAATTGTGCGATAAAGGCTTTCTGAATCTTTAAGGGTTATTTCCGCCTTTTTTCGTTTGGTGATGTCACGGATGGATTCGATTGCGCCGGAGACTTTACCATCTGAATCATATATAGGTGATGCTGTAAACCAAAAATATGCTCCTTTCCCTTCATTATATTTCGGTGAGAATACTTCTGCAATGAGTTTGTCACCTTCTTTTTGGATATCAGGATATTTTTTTAAGGCCTTTTCATCAGATTCCATGACCATATCAATGAGCATCGGGCGGATTTTGTTGTAAAATATGAGTGAATATTCAGCGTTTTTTCTGTTGAGAATGTCTTCTTTTTTAATACCTGTCATCATCTCTGTTGCATGATTCCAGGCGATTACTTTCCCCTGCCTGTCGATTACAAATGTTGCATCAGGCAGGAATTCGATTATGTTTGCAAGCTGGTTTTTGGATTCACGAAGAGCTTTTTCCTGTTGCACCATCTCATCCAGATTCTGCCGGAGCTCTTCTTCGGATGCAGTCAGCTCCTCATAGGCTTTATTGAGGGCCTCTGTATTTTTTATCAGTGCATCTTCTGCCTGTCTTGCGGAGAATGACTTTATTATTTTGTGCCGGAGTTCTGCATACTGTGACTTGGGGTCCCCGCCTTTTTGAAGATAAAAATCAGCACCTTCATTCAACGCCTCAATAACAACCTCTTCCCTGCCTTTTCCGGTAAATATTATAAAAGGCGTTGTATTGCCTGATTTTCTAAGGTGCTTTAAAAATTCAATTCCGTCCATACCGGGCATCTGGTAATCTGATACTATTGCATCATATGAATTTTCAGAAATGAGTCTGATTGCTTCAGTAGCGCTTTCGGCGGTTGTTACTGAAAAACCACCTGCCTTTTCCAGAAATATTTTGCCGATATCCAAAAGAGCGGGTTCATCATCTACATATAAAAGTGAGATATCCTGAAGATTTGAACCGCCTGGCTGCATATAATAGTAATAATTATTTATATGTGATAATATCTTGCACCCTGAGGGTTTCTTGGCGGGGATGATATTTCACAGAAAACAGACTGTCATATCTGAGAGTAAAAGAGAATCGTTTTTATAACTCAAATTACATAGTTAATAGAGCACTACGGTGACACAAAAGGGCTTGTGGTCTAGCTGGTTATGACGTCGCCTTGACACGGCGGAGGTCTTGAGTTCAAATCTCAACGAGCCCACTGTTTTACTTTTTTAGGGATTATTGCATTATTTCGTTGTTATTATCACATTTTTGGTAATATTCCGATTGATTCATATTTTGATGGATTCATATTTTTACTGCAGTTTTTCCTGCACACATCCTATAATTAAAAAGACTAATGCATGAATAGTTCAAAAAAGATATTACGGAAAATTTAGTTTAATGTCTGATATATCTCATCTGAATTTTATTGAAACTATAATCTGTCAGGCTAAACGAGGGCTTATATGAGGATACTTTTTGTTGTGTGTGGCGAAGGTCTGGGGCATGCATCCCGTTCTACCAAACTTGCACGTTATTTTGAGAGATTTGGCCATACCTGCTACTTTGCCTCTTATGGGAAAGCGTATGACTTCATCAAAAAACAGGGCGGATTTCAGGTTTTTGAAACATACCGTGAGGTTATACTTGAAGGTGAGGGAGGATATTTCAGTCTTACAAAGACTCTGTGGTCATCAAAAGGCGTACTTTTGTCGCTTGCGAGATCTCTTCGGCATGTGAGGGGCCTTATTGTTGAAAACTCAATAGATGTTCTTATTTCAGATACAATGTATGCTGCCGTAACTGCAGCAAAGATACAGGGAGTACCTTCGCTTTTTATAACCAATCAGAATAAATTCGCCTCCTCAAATGACCGTGATTCTGCGCACTGGAACATTTTAAGCAATGTCGTGGAAAAATACCTCTCACTTCCGGACAATATAATAGTTCCGGACTTCTCACCACCTAATACTGTCAGCGGATACAACCTTGACATAAAGACGGATGATAAGCAAAGATACCGGTTTATCGGTCCGATTATGGATGTAAATCTCTCCGATTATGAGATAAAATCCGAAACAATTTTTGCAAGTTTCGGAGGAGAACCTTTCAAACTCCCGATGTATGAGATGCTTGCTGATATTGCAGAGGAAAGGCCGTATCATGATTTTGAGATCTTTTCAACAACTCCCGGCCTTCCTGAGGGGAGCAGAAACTTCAAACCTTACGGCTATGTCCCGGACATTCTTCATCATATTTCAAGATCAAGGCTTACTATTATGCACGGTGGTCTGACTTCACTTCATGAGTCCCTTCTCTTCAACAAACCGTGTGTTATGATAATAGATCCCTATCATCCTGAACAATGGAACAACGGGCGCAGAATTGAGGAGATTGGTGCAGGCATAATGATCCCGGGAGACAAAGTTACAAAAAGAGGTCTCAGCGATGCAATAGATGAGGCTCTCGCCCTAAAGCCGCCTAACATGAAAAATCTTTTCAGCATCGAGGATGGAAGGGTCGCCACATTAAAACTGATTGAAGATCTGTGCAGGAGATAACTGCCGGACAAATCCTTTACTATCAGTTATATGAAAGCTTTTTTGGCTTTGATGCCAAATAGGATTATTATAGGTATTAATATGGAAGGTACAGCAAAATTACTTGCACTTATCACAGGAGTGCTTCTCATATGTGTGGTGATCTTAATGATCATCGCAGGTTTCTTTTACCCCGGCGGATTCTCTGTTCTTGGAGTTGTTCCGGACAGCACTTATAGTTATGATGTCTCAATAAAGGCATCTTCGGATATAACAGACATCACATTATTCCTCCCGCTTCCGACATATAAGGAGAAATCTTCTGTCGGTGTCAGCATAGTCGACGGTGAAGGCTATGGATTTGGTGAAAACATCAAGACCGGACTCTTCGGTGCAAAGGACAGCATGATGCTCAAAATTTCTGCAGACAGCCTTAAAGATGCTGAATTTGGCGCAAAAACTCTTTCCGGTTCACTTATTGATACCGTAAATCCGGTAGATAATTCCTGCATACTTTCACCTGTAATGGAGCTTTCAAAAGGAAAGAATACTGCAGATTATCAGACATATGTTTATGCAAAATACGATGCCGATCCCGAATGTGTTGTTGAGATTATGATATCAGCCAGAGGGGAGAATGCATGGTCTGTTATTACATCCAAAAAGAACTGGTATGAAAACACTGCAATCCTGACTCTGAAAGGGTCACAGTCCGGCTGGCAGACTGCCGGTGCAGACTTAAAGTCAGGTATAGGTGACTACACAATAGTCATCTGAACATTTTTTTATTTTTAATGGAAATAAAAAGGCTGAAATCAGTATTTTTATTGGATAATTCTGAAAAGTTTCCGGCAGGGTTCTTAGTATAATGCAGAAATAACTAATTATCGGGTAAATTATATGGACAGAGCCAATCTGTGTGTGCAGTGCAAAGGACGTGGATTCTGTGGTCTTTTAAAATGCCCTGTTGTAAGCCGCTTTTATGCAAAGACAAACACAAAGCCTCTTTTAAGTTATATGGGGGAGAGTCCGTCTGTTTTTGTCGGCAGCTACAATTACCCGGAAATGTCAGGCGGCCCCCTGATGACAGGGGAAAATGACGATCCTGAAGGATGGGTCCGGAATAACTATTCAATAGATGATATCGTCTCTCTTCGTTCAAGAACAATAAGAGGAACAAAACTGCTTGGGAAGAAAGCCGACTCTGTTCAGGAAGTTGCCCTTTCACAAAAGCCTCTTGATGTTGAAGTTTCGTTTCAAAAGCCTGTGAATTTTAATCTTCGCTTTGACGGGACAATGGCCCCTGTCGGCCTTTCCGGGGACATTAAAAAGATGGACGTTTTAAAAAACGCTTTTGTGCCCCGTATTGTTGATAAAATCACATCTGATACTGATCTTCGTGCAACAGAAGGTATTTTTGAGCTTTACAAAGGCGGAATTGACGTCCATCATATCCAGAATGTGCTTGCAGCAGGACTGATAGGGACAGGAAAATACCGCCGGTTTGTTCCTACAAGGTGGGGAATTACAGCAATTGATGACACCATATCAAAAAGGCTAAAAAAAGAGGTTTCACGTTATTCTTCAATATCTGATGTGATGGTTTTTTCAGGAATTCTCCATGCAAACAGAATTACATGTCTTTTGATTCCGGGCGACTATAAATATGAGATGATAGAGATGTGGGGAAAAAACAGTCTGTGGGCAGGTGACACGGAGGTTGTTTGTGCAGACGGTGAGACAAAAAAGAATAAAAACGAATACTCTCCTATCTCCGGTGCGTACTACTCGGCCCGCCTTGCTGTTCTTGAATACCTCTCAGATATACGAAGATGTGCACGAATAATTGTTGTAAGGCAGGTTACAGGTGAATACTGGGCGCCGCTTGGCACATGGGTAATAAGAGAGGCCTCCCGCCTTGCAATGAAAAATCAGCCTGTTAAATGTGAAAATCTAAACGAAGCCTGTGCAACTGTGACGCGTTTTTGCGGCAGTGATAAATGGCTCTCGCATGGAGATCTTTTAACTGAAATAAAAACCCAGAAAACTCTTTTTGATTTTTAACATCATTTTGGCTAAATCCATTTGGGAAAAAACAGGTTTTATTTTCTTCTTATAAGATGAAGCAATCCGAAGACTGCAATTAAGGCCGGGAGAAGTCCGAATCCCGGGGATGCGGGAGTTGAAACCGGAGTAGGCTCTATTTCAGGTCCGGGTCCCAG
>JAFGWE010000007.1 GCA_016937345.1 Methanomicrobiaceae archaeon | reverse complement strand
TATCAGGTACAAACTGGTAATAAAAAAGAATTGTCCTGATAGGGTAGTGGATATCCTGAGAGCCTCCGGAGCTTTCGACCCGGGTTCGAATCCCGGTCAGGGCGCTCTTGCGTTTATTATGTAATCTTCGTTTTTTTCCAATTAAAAGCTTATTTGGGGCTTCTTTTGAATGCATTGATTTGTTTTGATTAGAAAATAAAGTTATTGTAACAAGAAGTTATTTATATTGAACATAATTTAACTTTACATTAATATATTTTGACATTATTTTTTTCACTTTCACCCCCCTCTCTCCTAAAAAACCAAAAATCCCAACCATTTTTTCCTATGACTATCACACTTCCCGAATCTCTGATGAGTGCAGCGGTTCATCCCCAAAATATCATCTGCAGCTTTTTTAAATCTAATTTAATAGGTTTGATTCTCTAAATAGATGTTTTATGCAGTTGAATCCTGTTCTTAATACTTTCAGGACTATAAACAAATGATTTATCATCCACAAAGGATACATCATAAAATTACCGTAAATTTGTCGTGGGGAAATTATGGACATCCAGTCATATATGGCGCAGGGTATGGATTTTTTTATAGATCTACCCTCTAAAATGCAGTCAGGCGATCTTTTTGCAATCATGGTAGCTCTGATACTTCTATATTGCATAGTGGTAATATTAAAAAAATTTACACGGCTTGTGGCACCGGGTGCAAAGATCATATTTATCTCTCTAATAATTATAATGGCTGCATATATTTTCTTTAAGGATTTTCTCCTGCGTTTAATGACCGAAGGTCTGACCCCTGATAATATGATATTTGGTTTAATTGGTTTTCTTTGCGGAATTCTGGCAGTAGGGATTGCACTTTTTAAGGCTGTCAGGGCATATAAAAAGGGCAGGCAGGAAAAAAAGAAGCAAACCGAACCGGAATCGTTACAGACACATATAACTGACACTAATGGGGAGGTTATTGGCACACATTTACACCCCTGGCCACAGCCTGCCCAGCCCGCTGAAAATCAGCAGCTGATTCTACCCTTTATGAATCTGACTAAAGACAATTCCGCCGGTATGGTTATAATATACCTTATAGTAGCAGAGTTTGGAATTTTCTCTTCAAAAACCATTGCTGCCGCAAATGCCGATACCGGTTTTGCATTCTTTTTAATATTCATGTTTGCAGCTCTCATTTTTATCAAACTGACTTATAATAATTATATTACAGGGCTGAAGCATTTTGCACTGGCGTTTATAATGGGATTTGGTCTTTCAATTGTTCTGGGATTTTTCTGGGGAGGAATCCCTTTGGAAACTCTTCTTTCAAAAGAGTATTTTGCAACAGACGCTCTTGTGGCTCTTATAACCGGACTTTCACTGAGTCTTTTTATGGGTGGCAAAGGAAAATAAAAAAAATAATCTTTTTTAAATTAATCTGCTAAAAATTTTTAATATGGATAGAATATAAAAAATGTCAGACAGAGCATAAACAAAACCCATGTCGCTGCACTTACTTCTTTTTTCTTTCCACTTATGACTTTAAACAAAGGATACAGAACAAAACCGCTGCAAAGCCCGACACCCACATTATATGTAAAGCTCATAAGGATTATTACCGCTACTGCAGGAATAAGTTCTGAATATTCTGTAAAATTCATCTTTTTTATCGGCTGCATCATCAAAAGACCAACCATTATCATTGCAGGGCCTGTTGCCGCTGCGGGTATAGCTGCCAGAACCGGGGAAAAGAAAAGGCCAAAAGCAAATAATACTGCAACAACAACGGCAGTGAGGCCGGTTCTTCCGCCGACTCCGACTCCTGTTGCAGATTCCATAAAGGCACCGCTTGTTGTCGTTCCTAATACCGGCGCAATTATATTTGAGATAGCATCGGCAAGGAATGGTTTTTCAATATCAGGTAAATTTCCTTTTTCGTCAAGAAAGCCTGCTTGTGCAGAGACACCAATAAGGCCTGCCATTGTGTCCAGAAATGACATTGTAAAAATTGTCAGAACTACTGCAAAAAATCCCCATGAAAAGACACCAATAATATCCAGCTGTAAGAATACAGGAGTTATATCCGGAGGCATACTGATTATTGCCTGAGGTGAGGGGACAATCCCTGTCACAAAACCTGCAATTGCAGTTACAACAATTCCTGTTAAAATAGCTCCTTTGATCTTTTTTACAGTCATTGCTGCAATTAAAATAAACCCTGATATTGCCAGAATCACTTCCGGGCTGTTTAATGAGCCCACGTGAACCGGTGCTGTCTCTGTTCCTATTGTTACAATTTTGGAATTTACAAGGCCTACAAATGCAATAAAAAGACCAAGACCAACAGAAAAGCTGTATTTAAGGTTTTCAGGGATTGCCTCACACATAATTTTTCTGCCGCCGGCAAAAGTAAGAATTATCAGAAGTATGCCGCTTAAAAAAACAGCACCGAGTGCTGTTTGCCATGAATAGCCTAATACGCCGCAGACTGTATATGCAATAAAGGCATTTTCACCCATATATGGTGCAATCGCAAAAGGCCTGTTTGCATAAACTCCCATGATTAAGGTTCCGAATACTGCTGTAATTATTGTCGCAGCCATTGACGGGCCAAAAGGTATGCCTGCGGCAACGAGTATTGCAGGATTTACAACAATGATGTATGCCATTGTCATAAATGTGGCAATACCTGCTGAAATCTCTGTTTTTACATTTGTGTTATTCTCTTTTAGTTTGAAAAATTTCTCAACAAAATACAAAATCCAATCCTCTGTTAAATAAATTCTGATTTAATTAAATAATACTTGTGCATTTATTCTGATAAAGAAAAACAATTTGTTATCAAAAAAAATTAATTTGTTATTTGATTATACTTAATTTTAACAGAAAAATCAATTTTAAGTTTGAATATTGCAGATTTAATTTCCTTCAAACATATTCCCATAAAATCTTTTTGCATGTACAGTGATTTCCAAGATGACATATCGCAATTCTCTCGCATTCAAATGCAGAAGGAATTGCAGGGATACTTTCCAAGTCATAAATATTGCCATATCCGACAGTTATATGGGGTGAAAAATTATCTCCCGTGGAATTTTTTAGATAAGCTGATGAATAATCAAGAGTGAAATCTGTAATATTTTCATCATCCGGATATATCATATCCCGTGTTATTTCTTTAGAATTATACCGCAAAAGGATGGATTTGATTTCGTCCTGTAAATTTATGATAATCTCATCCTTAATCAGATCAATTCCTGAAACAACAGCATTTTCAGATGTTTTTACCGCAGCATAGCTTTTGTATTTGGCTTCATATGGAAGATACTTCTCTCCTGCAATCTGAAGTTCTTCTGATAATTTGTCAATATCTGATACGGATACTGCTCCCATCGCAAGAGATATGTGGGGGATGCAGTTTTTTTTGTCAAGAACAATAGAATAGTCATTTGTTAAATCAACCAGCATTCTGTTGATTTTTAAAGCAGTGTCAGTTATGTTTAAAGGCGGGAGCAATACTACATCAATGGCTATTTTATGAAGATTCACAGATGAATTTTTGTTTTGAAATTATTTAGAGATATTTTTCAAATTTCTCTGAAACTGCTTTGCATATAGGGCATATTTGCGGAGGATTTTCTCTTGCACAGAGATACCCGCAGACTCTGCATCTGAAAATGGGATATTTAAGACGAAGGTTTTTAATGCCTGCGCAATTATCAGGTACTTTATGATTTTCGGAATCCTGTCTTTCAAATCGTCTGTCAGGAATTGGCTCTGCGGTTTTCTTTTTTGCTTCCACATCTTCTGACACGTAAAGAGCACAGTAACAGCATCCATACTCAGAAATATCCTGCTCCCTGTAGTCACAGGGGCAGATTATATCAATATTATCCTCTTTTTTTCCTATTGTAAGTCTGCAGGGACAGGATTCAAACCCATATCTCTTTTTATTGATTAAAATTCCGGATACGAGTTCTCTTACTAATAATTCATCCGTATTCAGGTTATATCCTCGTTTTTTGGCATCTTCTTTTAAAATTTTTATTCGAAGATCGATCTCTTTTTCACCAATTCCGGATTCAGTCATTCAAATCAATCAACCTTTTGATTTCATCAATTCTGGCGCCTACAATTACATCTATTTCCTCTATAAGGATAGTTGGAAAAGAACCTCTTGGATTATATTTTTTCATCTCTGAATAGACTTTTTCAAGTTCATCCTGGCTTAAAAGGTCAACATAAATATAATCGTAAGATACTTTTGATTCATCAAGAAATTCTTTTGTTTTTTTGCAATGCCCGCAGGTACTTAATGCATAGAGTTTTAAATTCCTGTTTCCTTTGCCTGCAACATGAGTCCATTGCGTCATATAGTGCTTTTTTAATCTTATTGAATATAAAAACACTTTGTAGCAATATGATCAATTAAAAGCATGATGCCTTAAAAAATCTAAAAAAGTTGTCTTTATCAATGTATAAGCAAAGATCCCGCAGGCAAAAACTATAATTCCTAATAGACCTTCAATACCTTTTATTGCCTGGTAAACGACAGTCTTTGTTTAATTTATCCGGCAAAATTACACGACCCGGAATATGTGGTGATTATGGAATATTTCAACCCTGATATTGAAAAGATGAGCCGAATAAAGCTTGATGAACTAATTGACGAGAGAATAAGATATACAGTTATGTATGCCGCAGATAATTCGCCTTTTTACAAAAAATGGTTTGAAACTCATAATGTAAACCCTAAAAAAATTGAAGGTCATGAGGATCTAAGAGAACTTCCGATAATCTCCGGCGGAGTAATCAGGGAAAACCAGCCTCCGGTTACGGACAAATTTCTCTTTAAAAGTGTACGATGTTCTGATGTTTATACAATCCATGAAACGAGCGGTACTAGCGGTGTTCCAAAGAGTTTTTTTCTGACATGGGATGACTGGCAGAGATATGCTGAAAAATATGCACGTATCTTTGTATCCCAGGGTCTTTCAAAAGGGGACAGGATGGCTGTATGTGCTTCATACGGAATGAATGTAGGTGCAAATACAATGACTCTTGCCGCCCATAAAATTGGTTTTACTGTAATACCTGAGGGGAAATGCACATTCCAGCTCAGAGTCATAAAAAATTACCGTCCCACGGCCATAGTAGGCAGTGTCTTTAAGCTGCTTCGTCTTGCACAGAGACTTGAGGAAGACGGGATAAACCCAAAGGATTCAGGAATTGAAAAGCTGATTGTCGGAGGGGAAAGTTTTGCAAAGGAATCAAGAGATTACCTGGATGAGGTCTGGGGTGTTGATGTCTGCAATACTTATGGAAGTACTGAAGGCACAATGTGCGGGGAGTGCAAAGAGAGAAACGGGCTTCATGTTGCTGAGGATTTAATTCATATGGATCTTTATGATGCATCTATGCAAAATTTTGTAAAGGAGGGAGATGAAGGAAAAATTGTTCTTACAACGCTTATACCCGATGGAGAAAAAGCAGGGACTATTCTTATTAATTATGATACAGACGATACAACCAGGGTTTTAACCAGAGACAAATGTGAGTGCGGCAGAACTCATATGAGAATTGAAAATCCCTGGAGGGAAGCTGAAACGGTATATGTCGGGAATTCTCCACTAAACCGCATAGATATAGAAAGCGGGGTTTTTCAAAGAGAAAATCTCGAATATCTTACCGGGGATTATGAAGCATTTCTTTATGGCGGACGGGATAGTGATGAGACAATTCTACGGGTAAGTGTGGAGTGCAAAGATCCTGAAGCCTGTGATAAAAAAATTCTTGAAAAAAATATTACTGAGTCAATTCTGAAGAAAAAGCCGGAGCTTTCTGAAGAATATTCTGAGGGCTATTTCCGGATAATTTATAATTTTGCCAAAAAGGGAGGGCTTGAATTTCAAAAAATCAGGGGGAGGCCAAAAAGACTTGTTGACAGAAGATGATGTCTGTCTAACTAAATATTGATATTTTTTTACTTTCCAAATATTCCCTGATGCTTCTGATACCAGCCTGAATAATTTCACAGCCATCTGCAACCAATCCGGCAAACTTTTTTATCTGGCAAATCCACGAATATGTATGTCTGTTGAATACGAAATTGAGGTTCCTGCCGATGTACCGGAGGACGCAAAAGCCACATATATTAAAAATTATCAGATGATAACTCATGAAAGCGGAAGACTGATGCTTTTTGCAGGGGATCAGAAAGTTGAGCACCTGAATGATGATTTCTATGGAGAAGAGATTCACATTGACGATTCTGATCCGGAACATCTCTTCAAAATTGCAAACGGTGGGAGAATTGGTGTTTTTGCAACACAGCTTGGGTTAATAGCAAGGTATGGCAAAAATTATCCGGAAATATCCTATCTTGTAAAATTAAACTCTAAAACACATCTTGTCAAAACGGATCAGAAAGATCCATTAAGCAGACAGCTGAATTCAGTTGAACAGGTCGCAGCACTCCGTCATCAGAGCGGACTTAAGATTGCAGGAGTTGGTTACACAATCTATCTTGGCAGTGAGTATGAAGATATAATGCTGTCTGAGGCCGCACAGATAATCTGGGAAGCACACCAGAAAGGGCTTTTAGTTGTATTATGGATATATCCACGCGGAAAGGCCGTAAAAGATGAAAAAGATCCGCATCTTATTGCGGGGGCAGCAGGAACAGCAGCAACGCTGGGAGCAGATTTTGTAAAAGTAAACTCTCCCAAAAAAGAAGGATTTTCACCGGCAGAACTCCTAAAAGAAGCATCAACAGCTGCAGGTAAAACAAGACTTGTATGTGCAGGGGGTTCAAGTGTCTCTGGAGAAAAGTTCTTAAAACAGCTTTTTGATCAGATCCACACCGGCGGTGCATGTGGAAATGCAACCGGAAGGAATATTCATCAGAAATCTTTGTCTGAAGCAATAAGGATGTGCAATGCTATCTCTGCAATAACAATTGACAATGCTGATGTTAAAACAGCCTTAAAAATTTATAATGGCGAATAAAAAATTAATTTTTTTTATTTTAGTCTTTTATATCCAGCTCTTTTCCTGAATTGTCATATAATGCTGCTTTATCATCTGAATCATCCCAGACTTCATCTGTAGTCCATATTATAGCATTATTCAGATCTCTTTTATTTGAGGCATCTGCTCCTGAATATATGGTAATTGTCTGTTGTGGTTTTAGTTTTACATTTGGAAAAGTAAATATATGCTCTCCGTTTTTATCTGCCAGTCTCCACCCTGAGAGATTAACAGGTTCTGTTCCAAAATTTTTAAGTTCAACATAATCGCCTGTTTTATTAAGAGTCGTAATCCTGACCTGATTTTTCAAAGAATCCAGATTAAAATCTCCTGAAAAGTCTGTATCTGAAACTTTGGAACTCTCATTCTCAACTATTTCTGTTAAAGATGTGTTGGCAGATAACTGATTCTTGTCATTTATGGATTTTTCATAAATCATGACTCCATATACAAGAGCAACAATAAAAGAAACAACAATAATTGCTATGATTGCCTTTGCGACTGTTTCATCAACATATGTACGACAACCTTCCCCGCACCCGTTTTTATCAGACATCTCTTTTTGATAATAGTCAATTAAATGCTTAAATATTTTGAAAATAAAAAATGACTAAGATCTCATATGATGAAGCAGGATATAATTTTAAAAACTTTTGATATCATTTGTCATATTTTCAGAACATAAAAAGAAGTGACCTCTCAGATGGACTCCTGTAAAAATATTCCGGTTGTTATTTCGATATTTCTCATTGAAAAAATATGGCACGGAAATGTAGGCATAAAAATAAAAAAAAAGCATAATATAAGGTGCAGGTATATTCCAACATGTTCGGATTATGCAGTTATGGCTCTTTTAAAATACGGATTCTGGAAAGGATGGTTTATTTCCTATAAAAGGATTATGAGGTGTACATCAGAAGTCCTTAAAGGAACAGAGGACTATCCATAATCATATCAGATATTTATTTCAACCATAACAGGGCAGTGGTCAGATCCGTATATATGTGACAAAATTGATGCATTCTGAATGTTCTTTTCCATCTCTTCATTTACAAAAAAATAGTCGATTCTCCAGCCTACATTTCTCTCCCTTGCCTTTGACTTTAAGTCCCACCAGGAGTAATATCCGGGTTCTTTTGTAAAGATTCTGAATGTATCCAGAAAACCTGCATTCAGAAGATTATCTATCCATTCTTTTTCTTCAGGTAAAAATCCGGAAACTTTTGAATTTTCTTTTGGTCTTGCAAGATCGATATTTTTGTGGGCAGTATTTACATCTCCACATATTATGATATTTTTTTTCTCTTTATGGAGTTTTTTTACCTGATTCAGACACTCCTCATAGAATTTCATTTTATAGTCAAGACGCTCTTTTGAAGCTTTACCGTTTGGAAAATATATGTTGAATAGATAATAATCCGGAAATTTTAGAATTAAAATTCTTCCCTCATTGTCAAATTCAGGGATCCCAAATCCTTTATTCACTGATAACGGCTCCTTTTTTGTGTATACTGCAACACCGCTGTAGCCTTTTCTCTCAGCAGATGAAAAATATGAGAAGTATCCTTTGGGATGTCTGACTGCAGAGCTTAACTGATCTTCTCCTGCCTTTGTTTCCTGAATGCATAATATATCAGGAGATTCTTTTGAGATGAAATCTAAAAGCCCTTTATTTGCGGCGGCGCGAATTCCATTTACATTCCATGAGATTAATTTTTGAAACGACATTTTTAAGTCACCTCTGAATTATTTACAGGATGAATTTTTTTTGATAATTCTTCTCTGATTATTTCTTTGCATCAGAAGAATAATTATTATGCCTTACAATAGTTAAAGGAAAGACTAAAGGAGAGAATTTTTTGCGCGTGAAAATATGTGGAGTTACAACAGTTTCTGATGCCAGATTTATTGAAAATGCAGGTTGCGATGCGTTGGGAGTTGTAATGTCTGCGGAATCAAAAAGAAATATATCCTTAAAACAGGCAGAAGAGATTTTTGATGCTCTCGGTCCATTTATGTCCCGTGTTGTTGTAACACATACGCAATCAGCTGATGAACTGGATGAAATACTATCCTTAAATCCAACTGCATTACAGATATCAACAGGGTTAAAAATACCTGAAACCTTTAAAGGCAGGGTGATCAGGGTTATTGAAAAGGGATCTGATATACCAAAAGATTGCGACGCATTAATAATCGATGAAAGCCGCGGGGAGGGAACACCATTTAATCTCTCATTTGCAAAAAAAATTGCTCAAAATTCAACAGTTCCTGTGATTCTTGCCGGAGGTCTTAATTCTATAAACGTAGCCCATGCAATTGAGGAAGTAAAACCCTATGCAGTTGATGTCTGCTCTGGTGTTGAAGAAAAGCCCGGTATAAAAAACAGATTTGAAGTTCTGGAATTTCTGCGTGCATGTGGTAAAATGCCTGCACTTAAGTTAAAAGAAAAATATGTCAGTTAAATTTTATTCAGGATCCTTCGCCGATAACCGGCCCCGGCTCTTCATTCACGTCAAAATCATCCAAAAAGGGCATTAATCCTTTTATATACAATTTTTTTGAACCGCTCTCTGTTTTTCTTTTTCCGATATCTATTATTGTTATCATAAGGGGAAATTCAGACAGGCGGCTTTCAAAAGAAGGATCATTTTCTTTCCCAAATTCAATGAACTTATTTGCGACTATAAACGGTCTTCCAAATTCATTATCATCTGCAAAATCAATGAGATCTTTTTCATAAGTTGAATTTTCCGCAAGTTCCTTTTCAAAATAAAGGACAATTTCTATACCGTATTTCTGGTAAAGGCCGTTTAATTCCAGAACACTAATCTCTTTTCCCTTCACAATACCGAGATTTTTTAGTTTATCCTCAGGATTTTCTCCCTTAACTGTATCAAGACTTTTTCTCTTCATAAAAACAGTTATCTCCTGAATTTATTTCAACCGTATATTACTAAACAGATTTGGTGACAACCACAAATTATATCCCAGTCTGATACTTAAAATGAAACTGAGGTAATATTATGCCGGAATTCGGAAATCCTTTTTCAGGACTTAAAAATGACCGTAAATTAACAGAAGAAGAACTGATTAGAGCTATCAGATTTATGGTCTCTGCTGAGTATGAAGCAATACAGCTCTATGTACAGCTTGCGGAATCAACCGACAATGAACTGGCAAAAGAAGTCCTCCTTGATATTGCAGATGAGGAAAAAGTCCATGCAGGAGAATTCCTAAGGCTTTTACATGAACTTGCACCCGATGAGCAAAAATTCTACAATGAAGGTTATGAAGAAGTTGAGGAAGAAATACAAAAGCAGAAAAAATAATTTATAATACAGCATATTTTTTTTAAATCTTAAAGCTTGCACCGGATAATTATTGAAGTGTCCTTCTGGTGCCTGATAATCTGATTTTTTTAGGCGTATAAGTATTTCCAAAAGGGGATACTCTAATATTTCTTAATGATAATTATAGGATTAGTTTATGTACGAGTGTGAAACAGTTCAGGATATGGTCCGCCTGATGGGTTCAAAGATTAAAGAAATGGCAGATTCTCTCTCTGATGAGCAGGTAAAGCGGTTTATTGATGAAATACTGGGTGCTGATAGAGTATATGTAATGGGTGCCGGAAGATCAGGTCTTGTTGCCAAGGCTTTTGCAATGAGGCTGATGCATCTTGGTCTTAAATCCTATGTGATCGGCGAAACTATTACACCTGCAATGAAAAAGGGGGATCTTGTTGTTGCTTTCTCCGGTTCAGGTGAGACCAAGACAATTGCAGAGTTATGCGAAACTGCCAAATCAATAGGTGGAAGGATTTGTCTTGTATCATCCAAAAAAGATTCAAGAATCGGCAGGATAGCGGATTCCGTTGTTGTCATTGAAAGTCACAGGGATACTGTGATGGATGAATCTGCAGAATATGAAATTCGTCAGATGATGGGGGAACACAAGTCATTTGCACCCCTTGGGACACTTTTTGAGACCGCTTCAATGGTTTTTAGTGATTCTATAATCTCAGCAATTATGGAAATAACAGAATGTGAAGAGTGCGATCTTAAGGGAAGGCATGCAAATATTGAATGAAATGGTGTGAAAAACCAATGAATGATGAATTATTTTCAAAACGGGTTCTTTCTGTGGAGATGTCCGGGATCCGAAAATTTTTTCAGAAAGCCAGACCCGACTCCATAAATCTTGGTATAGGTCAGCCAGATTTTCCAACACCAGAACATATTAAAAGAGCGGGAATAGATGCTATTGAAAAAAACCTGACCGGCTATACATTCAATTCAGGTGTGCCTGAATTAAGAGAAGCCATATCTGATAAATTCAGAATTGAAAACGGACTTAACTATACGTCAGATCAGATAATTGTAACAGCGGGTGCGGGAGAAGCGCTTCATATTGCCATGCAGTCGCTTGTTGACAACGGAGATCCGGTTCTTTATCAGGATCCCGGTTTTGTTTCATATAAGGAATGCGCAGTCCTTGCCGGTGGTAAACCCGTAGGAATACCTCTTGATCAAAATCTTCATATTGATGTTGAATCCTGCAAGGAGCAGATGGATTGTGCAAAAGCAATTGTCTTGAATTCTCCTGGAAATCCAACAGGTGCCGTTGAAAGTGAAGAGACAATTAAGGCAGTTTCCCAGTATGCAGAAGATAAAGGAGTGACAGTAATCTCCGATGAAGTCTATGAGCATTTCATTTATGGCAAAAAGCATTATTCTGCAGCAAATTATTCTGAAAATGTAGTGACAATTAATGCCGCCAGTAAAACATTTTCAATGACAGGCTGGAGATTAGGGTTTATTGCGGGACCTGAAAGTTACATGGAACAGTGTTTAAAGGTTCATCAGTACTGTCAAACCTGCGCTACATCTGTCTCTCAGTATGCTGCAATTGCTGCATATAAAGGCAGCATGGACTGTGTCACCGAGATGAAAAAAGAATACGCTCAAAGAAGGGATCTCCTGTATAACGGACTTAAAGATCTTGGATTTGAATTTCCTGAGCCTGAAGGCGCATTTTATATGTTTGTCCCGATGGGAAAGGAAATATTTGAAAAGATAATTGATGCAGGTGTTGTAATAATCCCTGGAGATGCATTTGGAAATAATGCAAAAGATTATGCAAGATTCAGCTATGCGGCGTCGCGTGAAAATATAAGTGAAGCATTAATCAGAATGAAAAGCGCAATTTAGGAGAGAATTATGGTAAAAAATTTATTGGGCAGACTATCTGATGCACACGGTCTTTCAAGTTATGAAGGAAACATCAGGGATATTATCAGAGCCGAGCTAAAAGGGTATGTAGACGATATATACGAAGATAAGATGGGAAATCTCATAGCTTTAAAGAAGGGTGATAATTTTAAATTTATGATTGCATCCCATATGGATGAAATCGGGTTTATGGTTCAGTACATTGATGAAAAAGGATTCATAAAATTTGTACCGATTGGCGGATGGTTCACACCCACTGCATATACCCAGAGAGTTATTCTTCATGGCAAAAAAGGTCCTATAACAGGTGTTATTGGTGCAAAACCGCCGCATGTGATGTCTCCTGAGGATCGCAAAAAGGAGCTAAAAATTGAGGATATGTTCATCGATGTCGGATCAGCAAGTGATAAGGAGACAGCTGATCTAGGAATTGAAATAGGAACTCCGATTACAATCGACCGTGAATACAAAGAACTTGCCAATGGACGTGTTACCGGTAAAGCACTGGATAACCGTGTTGGTGTCGCAATTTTAATTGAAGTATTAAAAAATGTAAAATCGCCGCATACAATATATGGTGTTTTTACTGTACAGGAAGAGCTTGGCCTTAAAGGTGCAAAAGTAAGTGCATTTGCAATAAATCCTGACTGTGCCATTGCAACTGATGTAACAATCCCCGGAGATCATCCCGGAATTACCAAAAAAGAAGCATCTGTAGAGATGGGCAAAGGCCCTGTTCTTGTTCTTGTGAGTGCTTCTGGAAGAGGTCTTATGGCGGACTGGAAACTCGCTGAATGGCTTAGAAAAACCGGAGATAAGAACAAGATTCCATATCAGCTTGAAGTGGGAGACGGAGGGAATACCGATGCAACAATCATTCATCTTGTAAGAGAAGGTATTCCAAGCATACCTTTTTCGATTGCATCACGCTATATACATTCTCCTGTAGAAGTTGTTGACATAAATGATATTGAAAGCGGGATTAAACTGCTTTTGGAAGCATTAAAAACAAAACCAAAACTCTAATATCCTTTTTTTAATTTTTTGCTCTTAATTGAATTGTTAAAAAAATCATGTATTAAAAAACGGGAAATTCCAGGATATTTATATATTAATCTTCTGCAATAATAATATTCAAACGTTTTTATATTTTGGAGATGACTAAATGTGACGCATCAATTATCAGACAAATCCGGACATACAGAGAATCAATCATGGAAATGCACAGTCTGCAAATTTGTATGTCATGGTGAAAAAACACCTCGGTGCGGTCATGTATGCCAAAGCCCGGGATTCTTGTCTGCGGCCATGAAGATGGTGCTATAAAGACCGCAATGGACATCCGGCTTAACCTGCAACAGCCTGGATATATTCTCTCGCCCTTTGGAATAGCATTTCGGACACACGGTTCTGAATTCAACAGCAAAACTGACAGAGAGTTTTTCCTGAATGATGAACTTATTATATATCATACAAAAGGTGTTGTAAAAAACGTAATTGAAATGATACAGCTTGATATTGAAGAAAAGTTGCAGGAAAAACTGATTCCTTTAACTGAGTAATTATTATTTAAAATTAAATTATTGAAAACGTAGAAAATGTAATATTTGATTTATCCCTGACAGATATGCATATTATGGTATTTTCCGGATCAACTTTAATAATACTGTTTTGAGGAGAAAGAAAAATGATTTCATGGGAACTGATATTTGCAATAATTCCTGGAATTATTCTTTTCCTTTATGGTATTGAGCAGTTTTCAAATGAAGTTCAGCTCGCTGCCGGTGAATATTTTCGCAATTTTATACAGCGCCTGACAATCACACCTTTAAGAGGGACTCTTGTAGGCAGTCTGGTAACGGCTGTTATCCAGTCAAGCATGGCAACAACGGTTATCACCGTTGGCCTGGTAAATGCCGGAATAATCTCTTTTACAGCTTCCCTTGGAATAATTTTTGGGGCAAATCTTGGGACAACCCTGACTTCACAGCTTATTGCCCTGAATCTGACCTCATTTGCACCCGTTTTTATTCTCGCCGGTTTTGTCATCAGCATTGCAGGCGGTAGATACAAAGTATTCGGGAGACCTGTCTTTTATTTTGGACTGGTTTTTTTCAGTCTTTCACTGATATCAGGCGTAATGCTGCCCTATCAAAACGATCCTCAGCTGATTGAGTTTGTAACCCTGATGGATAATGTATTCCTGCAGATTATGTTTGGAATGGTTATTACAATTATATTCCAGTCCAGTTCTGTAACTACAGGGCTTGTGGTGGTTATGACCCAAAACGGCCTGATTACTCCCTCAATGGCAATTCCAATAATGATGGGTGCAAATCTTGGAACACCCTCAACAACCCTTTTTGTTGCATACAGAATGAACACATCGGCAAAAAGGGCTGCTGTAGCTCATTTTTTATTTAATTTTTTAGGTGTGCTCATTTTTCTGCCGCTTCTGGGCCCATTCACAACCTTTATTGAGTATTTGGGAGGAAGTCCCGGTCAGCAGGTTGCCAATGCCCATCTCATCTTTAACCTTACATGCTGCATCCTTTTTTTGATCCTTATCAGACCTTTTGAAAGGCTGGTTATCCGGCTTGTGCCAGGCAGGGAGGATGATGTTGTATTTGTCACAAAATATCTGCAGAAACCACTGCCTGAAAGCAACTCCGATAATTTCAGGATAATAGAACAGGAGATTGTTCATCTTTTTAATCAGTCAGACAAACTGCTTCAGGAGATTCATCCGTTATTGGATGATCCCAAATATCATTCTTCCAGAATAAATCAGCTTCAGGAATATGCAAATTATCTTGATATGCAGATAAGTGATACAGCACTTGATCTGTCATACAGGGAACTGACTTCAAAGGAGGTATCATATCTTGCAGGTCTTGAAAGAATTTCCAAACTGGGTGAGGTTCTTGCTGATCAGACCTGGGAACTGGCAGAAATTATTCATCAGATTCAGGAAAAAAAGATTAAACTTACTGCAGAATCAAAACAGGCGATTATGGACTCAATTGTCCCGTGTAACATGAATTTAAAGGCCCTGGTGGAGTCTTTTCCGGTTATAACAGATGATATAAATCAGTCTATGAGGAAAAGAGATGAGGCATTAAGGGATATTATTACACTTCAGTATCGCCAGTATCTCCGCCGGTATGTTTTCCATAAGACTCCTGCCGGAAGTGCATTCTCACGTGCTCTTTTTCAGATTGAGGGGATGGCAGGAACAATCAGGGAGATACGCAAATCCACACGTCTTTTGGCAAAAGAGGAGGTGAGACTCCCTGTTTTGAGTGCTGAGGTCCTCCCGGATAATAATTCAAAAGAGTAAAATATTAAAATGAGTGATAGTATGCATTACTATGAGGAAATTGTTTTTTATTTCACTAATGCTGGCATTTATTGCTCTTGCATTTGTTGCAGGATGTGTTGATTCCGGTAGTACAGCACCATCAGAAACGCAGGCTGCAACTGTTTCGCCAACAACAGAACAGGTGGTATCTACAGCAGATATGGTGCCGGGACCTACCCAACAGCCGCCTGCAAAATATCTTGTTGATGTACAGGTTGACAAGGATATTGTATACGGGACAATTACTGCAGCATTCAGAGGCGGGCTTGGACAGAACTTTGTTTCAGACATCACAGTTGATGTATATTATCCTGACGGGACTCATGAAACAAAGCAGCTTAGCGCTGCAAGTGTCGGAGATAATGTTGAATTTGCTGGTCACAAGGATAAAAAAGACAGGGTGAAGGTAACGGTTACATATGACGGCTCACTTGGAACATATGTAATCTCGGATCAGCTTGTCCCTGAGAAACTTCCGACTACCTTAAGCTAAAAAAAGCCAGAATTTCATTCTTTTTTTATATTTACAACAGAGTTAAATTATCTTAAGATACAATTTATAAAGACAGATAAATTATCAGTTTGAATTTAATCAGGAGATATTACTTATGGGAAAAGGAAAAGTTGTTCTTGCTTTCTCCGGCGGTCTTGACACCTCTATTTGTGTCCCGCTTTTAAAGGAGCATTATGGATTTGATGAAGTTATAACCGTTGCAGTTGATGTCGGACAACCTCCGGAAGACATCCGGAATGCGACCGAAAAAGGCAATAAAATCGCAGATAAGCACTATACAATTGATATTAAAGACCGTTTTGTGGAGGAGCAGCTTCTTCCTTCAATAAAGGCAAACGGTTCATATGAAGGCTATCCTATGGGTACAGCACTCGCCCGCCCGTTAATTGCTGAAGAAATTGTAAAAATTGCAAAGAAAGAGGGGGCAAAAACGGTTGCTCATGGCTGTACCGGTAAGGGAAATGATCAGCTCCGTTTTGATTTTGTATTCCGGAAAGAAGGTCTTGATATAATTGCACCAATGCGTGAGATGAACCTTACACGCGAATGGGAGATGGATTACGCAGAAAAGCATGGCGTAGCTGTCTCGGTTGTAAAAGACAAACCGTACTCCGTTGATGAAAACTGCTGGAGCAGAAGCATTGAAGGAGGAGTACTTGAAGATCCTTCTGTCCACCCGTCAAATGATATCTATGGATGGACTGTATCCGCACAGGATGCGCCGGATAAACCTGAGGAAATTCAGATTGGATTTGAGAAGGGTGTTCCATCCTCCTTAAATGGCAAAAAAATGAAAGGTCTGGATCTGATTATTGAGCTGAATCATATTGCCGGTAGAAATGGAGTAGGCAGAAATGATATGATAGAGGACAGGATCCTCGGGCTAAAAGCACGTGAGATATATGAACATCCTGCTGCAACTGTACTTTTAAAAGCTCATGCAGATATTGAAAGACTCATTCTCAGCCGTCAGGAACTTGCATTTAAGCATATTGTCGATGACAAATGGTCTGAACTAGGTTATATGGGACTGATTCACGAGCCTTTATTTGCTGCTCTTAGCGCATTTGTTAATAAAACCCAGGAGAGAGTTACAGGCAGTGTGGATGTAATTTTATATAAGGGATGTGTCACAGTTGCCGGACGAAGCTCCCCTAATGCCCTTTATTCTGATGATCTTGTATCCTTTGAGAGCAATACAATAGATCAGAATGATGCCGTCGGATTCTCTGCATACTTTGGATTCCAGGCAAGAATGAAAGAGATGATCGCAAATAAACGTCCCTGAACTGATTTTAATAATCTTTTTTATTTTTAAAAAAGGATAAAAAATTTATAATACTTTATTTCCAGCCACCCTGCCTGGTGTACACTCATAAACCTCCTTAATCCTGACAATTATTAATGATTTTGCAGGCATCTGCGGCTTTTTTTCTTTAATTCTTCTGTGCATAATCTCATATTCTGGCCCTTCTGTTTTTACTTCTGCCTCCCCTTTTACCTGAAGGCATCTTTTTGTTTCTGGATCCCAGAAGAATAAGGCTACTTTAGGATTTTCTCTGACATTGGCAAGGGTTTTTACCATGAAATTATCACCAATCCAGAATGTTTCGTCATCCTCAAGCCACACAGATGCCATAGGTGCAACATTAGGAACACCTTCCTTTGAAGCGGTTGCCATGGGCACTGAAAAGAGTTTCTCCATATTCTTTGTAAATACGACCTTCATGTCTTCGGTTAATTTTACCATACAAAATCTCCTCACTTTTTACTTCTGCTTCCGATTATCGAAAATTTGTCCTCCAAAATCAAAGGTTAATTTTTTTTGATTTCCGGATATCCGGAATAAAAAAAATGTCACCTCATTTATTCAGCTTTTAAAGTAATAATTCTTTAAACATATAATATTTATTCTGATTCTCTATGAATAATCTGAACGAAAAGAAAGATTTAACCTTAAAAAAAATAATTATTGACTTATATCATGTGTGCTTTTTTCACATTCAAGAAAAGAAATCCAATAATTGTGGAAAGTCCGCCTGCTCCTGTAATAGGACAGGGGGCAGGAATGCGTGTTCCTGAATATAAATCTAAACCATATTTTATTGTAGCATCTGTTGAGATGGGCAATACAACTACCAAATGTATTCTGACAGGCACCAATCTGGAAACAGGGAGGACTTATATTCTAAACAAGACTGTAAGCATGAGTCGTGATGTTCGTCCGCCAAAACCGGGTGAAGAAATATTTGGCGAGACTCTTGTCGGAACTCCGATAACAAAAGAGTCTGTCACAGAGCTTGTAAGAGATACTCTCATAAAGTGTCACAGAGAAGCAAATCTTTCTATAAAAGATGATCTGGATTTTGTTGTCAGAAGTACAGGTGTTGTTGCGGCAATGGACTCTCCCGATCAGGTGGGGGATTTTGTTATTGCTCTTGCAAACGGATGTCTTGATGCAGGCGTTCCTCCGAAGAAGATGACACCTCCAATGGGAATTGACAATCTCCCCAAGAAACTAAGAGCATTCAGCTTTGCAGACAAACTTACGTTCTGTGGGACAGTAGCAGGTGTTTCGCCGCCTATGGGCTCCTCCGGTGTGGAGATGGTTGCTAATGAGATGGAGGGCGAGCTTGCGATGGCCGGGATTAAGGAAGGTGCAAAATGGACTAATGTGGACTTCAGAAATCCGTGCATCTCAATAGATTTTGGGACCACTCTTGACGGTCGTATCACAAGTGATGTTCCTCCTGATGATGAATGGCCTTTTGCAAAGACAATAGGTAATTTCTGTGGTCTTGCAGGTGCAATTCCTGATGCTCTTGTACGTGGAACAGGCATGGTTAAGGACAATACGGGAACAGCACTTGATCTTTTTGGCGATCATAATCTAAAGAGCAGTCTTTCAAGGAAAAAATCATCGCTTGTTAAAGATTATGAAGATCAGATTCATCAGCTAATTGATATAAGAATAGTCCCGGCTGATCGGGATCGTTTTGGAAGAGTGCCTGTATGTGCTGATCTAGCTATTAAATCAGGTATTGCTATGATTGGATGTGACAGCGGTATAAATTTCAGCAATTCGGACAACTTAAAGGCAATTGGTGCAGAAATATATAAGAAACACGGCTCGGGAGTTTTAAACGACACAATAGATCATGTTTGTGCCAGTATTGCCCTGAGACTCATTGATGTTGCAATAGAGCAAAATCTTGTCCCTTCTAATTCATCCATAGGTTTTACCGGCCGCGCTGCAATCTCAGGCAGAAAGCCGGATTATATAATGGAAGGTATCGAAGAGAGGGGAATTTATGATAACCCTTATGATCATGTACTCTTTGTTGATGATGGTCTTGCAAGAGGTGCTGCTTTAATGGGGAGATGCATGTGTTCGATGGGAAAACCAAAAGACCCTATCGGAGGCGTCAGAGGTGGTCCGTGTATTATTAGCAGGCGTATTAAAATTGGAAAATAAAAAGGAGATATGTGTTATGGAAAACCAAGAGACTAAATATTATGATGTAATAGTTCCCCCCGGTGTCCCAAGAAAAATCATTGTCGACATTTCTGAAAAATTTAATGTTGAGATAATTGACAGACCAAGACCAATTAAGTTTGCAAATATGAATGGTGATGTAAGAAATCTTATTGCATTCAGGTGTGATCGGGAAACAGCCACAAAGGTTCATGAATACATGTTATCTGAGCTAAAAAAGTTTATAGAAGAATAAGAATTTTTTATTTATATCATCGTATATTTTTTCACATTAATAAAATCCGGCATATCATATTATGGACGGTTTATATTTTGAATTAAAATGAGTAAGTCTCTATTTTTGCAGCATTATGGGAAAAAAATTGGCATGGTGTGGTTATCAGAAATAATCCTCAAAAAAATGAATGTCGAAAAATAATTTCTTAAGAAACAATTTTTTTTAAAACAAAATTTATTTTGTTTCTGTTACTTTTATGATGTGGTAACCAAATTGGGTTTTAACAGGACCAACTACATCGCCTGCCTTTGCTTTAAAGCTTGCATCTTCAAACTCCTTAACCATCATTCCCTTGCCAAACATTCCAAGATCTCCCCCTTTTCTGCCTGATGGACATGTTGAAAATTTCTTTGCAAGAGCTTCAAAATTGTCGCCTGCGTTAATTTTGGATAGAATATCTTTTGCCTCTGCCTCTGTTTTTACAAGAATATGTGAGGCTCTTACCTTTGTTGTCATTCATTACATTTTGGGAGACATCTCTAAAATATTTTTGTATACAGGCGTGAATATTATTGTTTATGGTAAGAAAAAAGACAGAAATTTTGATGTTTTAATTTTTAAGGCACTGAAATTGATATACTGGCATATTGGTACTTCATCTGAAATTTATTCCTTTTTTTCATCATCATCGGTAATCTCCCATTCGCCTCTTTCAACCCTTCCTGCAATAACCATTTTATGCCCAAGTGTGCACCTGGGATCGTTTATGATTTCATCAAGCTCTTTTTGTGTAAGTTTCATGTAACGTGGCATTGCCATACTCTGCAGTCTCCCTGTTTTCTTTTTTTTATGTTTATCACGGGCAGCCTGTAATCAAAAAAATCTACAGCCTTTTCTGTTAAAAGTATCGGCATAAACCTTTTTTATACATTTCTATAATGAAAAAGAATTAAAGGACTGAAATTAAAAATTTAAGCAATGGTCTGGATAAAATCTCTGGAAGGAAGTTATGTAAATGCCAATAATATTTTTTCGATAACTTTTGACAATAAATGCAACTCTTTTGTTGCAGTCGTAGGCTATAAGGAATCACGTCTTCAGCATAAGATATTTCAGAACCGGGCTCTGGACAATATTCTTGCAGGGGATAAACCCCGGAGTGAGAGTGATATTATTGAGGAGATGATCTATTTTATTGAAAAAGCAAAGAAAGAATTAAGTCCGGATATTCTTGATTTTACAAAAATATTAAATTAAAAAATTTTATTGAGTTAATAATTTCACCAAAAGTGCTTTTTGAGCATGCAGGCGGTTTTCAGCCTGTCTCCATACTACACTTTGTTCACTTTCCATGACACCGTCTGTTATCTCCTCACCTCTGTGTGCAGGAAGGCAGTGCATAACTATTGCGTTTTCTGACGCCTTTTTCATCAGTTCTTCGTTTACTGAGTAAGCTGAAAAAACCTTTACCCGCATCTCTTTTTCATCTTCAGAGCCCATGGAAATCCATGTGTCGGTATAAACAACATCAGAATCCTTAACTGCCTCTTCAGGTTTTTCAAACACTTTTATAACTGCCCCGTAATTTTCAGCGGTTTTCATTATGTCCATATCCGGCTCATAACCTTTTGGTGTTGAGATGCGGACTTCAAATCCGGTATATACAGATGATAATATTAGTGAATTGCAGACATTGTTTCCGTCACCTATCCATGCAACTTTAAGTCCTTTCAAATCATCTCCAAATTTTTCCTGTATTGTCAGAACATCAGCAAGAATCTGACAGGGATGCTCCAGATCAGATAATCCGTTTATTACCGGTATTGTTGCATGTCTTGCAATCTCTTCAACAGTGCTGTGCTTAAACGAACGAATCATTATTGCAGAGATATAATTTGATAAAACGCGGGCAGTGTCCTTTATCTCCTCCCCGCGGCCAAGCTGCATATCATTAGGGTTCAAAAAGATAGCATGGCCGCCAAGTTCAAACATGCCGACTTCAAAAGATATTCTGGTTCTTGTTGAGGCTTTCTCAAATATCATCCCTAGGACTTTTTTAGGAAGAATGTCCATTAATATGCCTTCTTTTCTTTTTCTTTTCAGATCCGCTGCTAAGGAGAGCACTTCTGAAAATTCCTCTTTTGTGAGATCCAAAACAGAAACAATATCTTTTTTCATCTTATCTCCTTCATGTGTTCTATACGTTTGTTTAGTACGGCCATTGTTCCAATATCCTTTCGGTAAAAAACTGCCCCGTTAACAGACGCTGCTGCTGCTTCTGCAATGTATTCTGCCTCTTCAAGCGTATCTGCCATTCCTACAAAGGCCATTGTTCTTGAAGTCTGAGTATAAAGATGGCCGTTTTCCTCTGTTACATTTGCATAGTATAAATGTGCACTTCCGACATTTCCGATATCTGCCTGTTCGCCGGCTTTTGGTGAATCAGGATAGCCTTCCGGAACAATATACTTGCATACAGTGGCTTTCTGTGCGAACTTAATATTTGAATCAGAAAGAGTACCCTCCACTATCCTCTTTACGATATCACAGAAATCAGATGAAAGGAGTGTCAGAAGATTCATTGCTTCAGGGTCTCCGAATCTGGCATTGAATTCAATTACTTTCGGCCCTTCGGAGGTGTTCATAAACTGGCCGTAAAGCATGCCGCGATAAGGTGTTCCTGCATCATTCATGAATGCCACAATCTCTTTCATGATTGCAAGTGCCTTATCATAATCACTTTTTGTTACAAAGGGCAGCATATGATCCGGCATTGTGTATGAACCCATCCCGCCGGTATTTGGACCTATATCGCCTTCAAATGCCCTTTTATGATCCTGGACAAGGGGCATTGGGACAAGATTTACACCATCAACAAAAGCCATCAGGGTAAATTCCTCTCCAAGAAGTCTTTCTTCAAGAACAACTTCTCCGCCTATCTCCTGAATATATTTTATTGCGCCTTCTTTTCCGAAATGCTCGCCCATAATCATGACGCCCTTACCTCCGGTAAGGCCTATAGGCTTTATTGCCAGATCACCGTCATGATTCTTTATGAACTCACATGCATCATCTGCATTGTGGAATACACGGTACATGGGGCAACCTGCAACGCCGTATTTTTCCATCATATTGCGGCAGAATGCTTTATCTGTCTCAAGACGGGCGGCGGCACGGCTAGGCCCTACACATGCCACACCTCTGTCTTCCAGGTAATCAACAATGCCTGCCTCGAGGGGAGCTTCGGGCCCTATTACCGCATACTTAACTCCTGACCTGACAGCGAACCCTGCTATGGTCTCCACCTCGGTCTCCTGGCATATGAGAAAATCCCTGCACAGTTTTGCTATCCCCGGGTTTCTCTTTGCCATTACCGAATATATTTCACATGCTTCGTTGCGGGAGAGCGCTTTTGCTATTGCATGCTCTCTGCCGCCTCCGCCCACAACAAGAACCTTCATAACCATTTATATCACCGCAATATGCCAAATAATTTGGTTTTATTTTTTCATAATTTCAGAAGCGCGTATAAGGGGATATAGTCTGACCCCAAGGTCATTTAATTTTTCATAAGCTCCCTGTTCGCGATCTACAACAGTTGCAACCTTATTGATTATTGCACCTGCATTTTTAAGGGCATTTATTCCGTAAAGAACACTTCCGCCTGATGTTGTAACATCCTCAACAAGCAAAACGTCCTTGCCTTTTACATCTCCAATTATATTTCCGGCTTTTCCATGATCCTTCTCTTCTTTACGGATAATACAATAGGGTTTCCCTGACGATAAAGAGACTGAAACAGCAATTGGGACAGCACCAACGGCAACACCGGCAACAACATCAAAATCAAACTTTTCTGCAATAGAAGAACCTATGACAGATAAGAGCCGGGGGTTTGTGGATGCTGTTTTTATATCAATGTAATAGTTGCTTTTTTCTCCTGATGCAAGTGTAAAATCTCCAAATTCAATAGCGCCGTATTTTATTAAGATTTCTGCAATTTCATTTACCATGGGACTTCTTTTACTCCAATAATATATCCAATAATATTAGCTCCTCTGTGTAAAAGAGGTGTGATTATTAAGATCCAGATTAGGACCGGGATTGTAATATATTCCAGTGCCCATCCCGGGTCAAATAAGAAGACAAGGAGCAGAGAACCTGCAACAAGATCATATTGATCTGCAATGAGCCACTCTTCGCCGCGCTTTTTGTCAAGTCTTCTCTTAAAAAAACTTTTAATCAGATCCCCCACAAGTGCTCCTGTTGCAAGCAGAACTACAGATAACAGTGTATGAACTTCAAAGCCTGCGTAATTACTTATCAGAATCAGAATAATTCCTACAAATATTCCTGAAAAAACACCTCCAAAAAATCCCCTCCATGTTTTGCCTTCTCCAAATATTCTTCTGCCATCACCCCAGTATTTGCCAAAATCAACAGGTTTTCCACCGCCGAATATTGCAGCAGCTGAATTTGGGACATATGCAGGCAGCATAATCCATAATGCCATAAAAAGAGACACCAGAATCTCAATAATATCAAAATTTATAGGCGACAATATTACTAATATAAAGAATTAATAAAATAAATAATGTATTAAATAAGATAAGAAAGAGTAAAATTGAACTTTTAGGGTAAAAACAATCCTTTTATCTAATAAAACTCAGAATAAAATTAATCAATCAATGTGTGAGAGCAAATATGGTGATAAAAAAAACAAAGGGTCTTTGTCCTGAATGTGGTGCAGTTCTTCCTGCGGATATAATTGAGGAAGACAATCAGATCTGGATTTTGAGGACATGTCCCGAACATGGTAAATTTAAAAACCTGTACTGGTCTGACGCAGCGATGTACAGACGTTTTGACGAGTATGATGTTGTTGGAAGTGGTCTTTTAAATCCTCAGACCTGTGCATCAGAAGATGATTGCCCTAATGCCTGCGGAATATGCAACAACCATAAGTCAACAACACTTCTTGCAAATATTGATCTGACAAACAGATGTAATCTGAATTGTGAATTTTGTTTTGCAAATGCGCGTGCCTGTGGTTATCTTTATGAACCTTCATTTGATGAAATAGTCTCAATGCTCAATATGTTAAGGGAGCAAAAGCCATGTGCTGCTCCTGCCGTACAGTTTGCCGGCGGAGAACCGACAATGAGAGATGATCTTGTTGAAATAATTAAGGCCGCAAAGAAAGCCGGGTTTAAGCAGATCCAGATGGCTTCAAACGGAGTTAAGCTGGCGAGGGATAAAAAACTTGTAAAGGATTTAAAAGAAGCAGGACTCAGCACAATATATCTTCATTTTGACGGGGTTACAAAAGAAACAAATCCATTTTTAAATATAAGCAAAAAGGTAATTGAAAACTGCTCTGAGGTGGGTCAGGGAATTGTTCTTGTTCCAACTGTTATAAATGGCCAGAATGATCACGAGGTCGGTGCAATAATTAAATTTGCTGCAGATCATGTCAACGTAATCAGGGGTGTCAATTTCCAGCCTGTAGCATTTACAGGAGCGGCATCAGAAGATAATGTAATAAAAGAACGTGTGACAATACCTGATCTTACCAAGAGGATTGAGGAGCAGACTGAAGGAAGAATAAAACAGGAATATTTCTATCCGGTCCCATGTGTAGTACCATTCTCTCACCTGGTTGAAGCCTATACTGGAAAAGCACAGATAGAATTTACAACCCATCAGCACTGTGGCGCAGCAACCTATGCATTTGTAACAGAAGAAGGTCTTGTTCCTGTTAACGAAATGATAAATGTAGAGGAATTTTTCAGAGTCATTGAACAGATGTCTGATAAACTTCGTGATAAAAAAACACTGAACAAATATCTTACTCTGGCTGAAGGCCTTAAAGGGTTCCATTCTTCTGTTAAGCATAGTGACAGCGGTAAAACCGGAAAATTCTGGAAGATGCTTTATCAGGCTCTTATTAAGCAGGATTTTGAGGCATTAAAGGATTTCCACTGGAATGCTCTTTTTATAGGAACAATGCATTTTATGGATAATTATAATTATGACGTTGAAAGAGTGCAACGCTGCTGCATTCACTATGCAACACCTGATGGCAAATTAATTCCTTTCTGCACATATAATTCAGGTCCTGTATTCAGAGAACAGGTCTGGAAAAAGCATTCAAGGCCTATTGTAAGTCAGGACCCGCTTGCAGAACTTGATTAAATTATTTGTTCTATTCTTTTTTTGGAGCCTTTTATGATACGAATAGTAAAAAAGCCGACTGATACTCCTACTGATAATTCAACAGGTATGGTTGCAGAAGCACTTATGAAAAAAGGAGCCCGGTTTTCATATCTTGATCTTGATAATATCAATCCTTTTTTTGATGAGATACAGGATGATCTTATATGGGTCTGTGGAATAAAACAGGACGAACTCCAGTTTGAAATGATTAGTGCACTTAATATAAAAAACAGGGTTGTAAATTCCCCTGAGGCAATTGCTATATGTGCAAGTAAAGTGCAGACAACTGCCCGACTCATAAAAAAAGGAGTGAAAACTCCTGAAACTATTTTTTCCGGTTCAAAGGATGAGGTTAATAGTTTTTTGGAAAAACACGGAAAGGTTGTCTACAAACCTGTTTACGGATTTGACGGAAATGGAATATATCCATTCACTGACATTAGCGAGTTGAAAGAAAATTCTCCTTATTATATTCAGGAGTATATCAAAAATAACTGTGACTACAGAATTTTTGTAATTGACGGCAGAGCAGTAGGTGCAATTAAAAGAGTTTCAGACACATTTGCGCATAATATTCACCAGGGAGGGTGCGGAGTTGCTCTTAAAGAAATACCTGAAGAAATGGCAGAGACTGCATCACAGGCCGCAAAAGCAATAGGAATTGATTACTGTGGAGTTGATCTCCTTTTAGATAAGGATTCATATACAGTACTTGAAGTGAACGGAACGCCTAACTGGCACTGTATGCAGGCCCCAATTCCTGATTTAATTGCAGATTATTTGATTAATAAGGAAAAAAGTCTTTAATAAATTAGATGAATCTTTTTTCTGGTTCTTCATCAATTTCTTTTTCAGTTTTTAATGCAAGTTCATGCATCCTGTCTGAAATTCTCTTTGAAGCTGATGGTTCAACATCTTTCATTGCCTGTGCAATCTCCTCTCCAAGGACGAATATTGCATGTTTATGTTCCATTTTGCTTTTATGGATCTGGGTTGGCTTGATTTTTAATGATTCATACCCGGAAAAGATGCCGTTTGAATTTTCTTTTTCAAAACTCTCTTTTATCGAGTACATGAACTGATGGAGGGCTATTAATTCTTCTTTGTGCACAAGTACCACTTCCTTGTATTACTAAAATCCGGGATAAATATTGCTTCTCATACCTGTTTAAGGTATCTTTAGAAGCTTAACTGAAACAGGTTTTTTTATAATTCCCTTAAAGTCCGGTGCGGCAACAAAATCAAGCTCATGCATTGCTATCTGATCTAAAAGAGCCTGATCTATACTTTTGCTTGTGATAATTCCGAGAGCATCTGTTGATATTTTTTTTAGCGCCGCCTCCAGTTCATCTGAAGGATATTCATTCAGGATATCATAATCTTTCGTAAGAAAACGTGTAATATCTGCCTCTTTAATTTCATTCATCTGTCTGGAGAGCTCTTTTTCAGCAATAGAGACATTATCGTTTTTTTCTGGTTTTTCAATACGCACTTTTTCTTCTTCATATATTGCCGTTGTATATATATTGAAGTCAACCGAACCGTCATGTCCGAGAATTATTTCGACCGGGACCTTATTTCTGAGAGGTTTTATTATCTCTTTTCTGGACATATCCTCAACACTTCTGCCCCTTGGTCCTATTGCAACAAAATCTATCTCGGCGGTCTGTAAAAGTTCGCTGAGGATTAAGTCCCCCCCCCTGTCTCCGTCAAGAAACGCCGTGGCTGTTTTTGTTTTGCACAGATCAATGATGGTTTTGGGTACATTCGTTCCTTCAACTGCCACTGCATTTTTTATTCCATATCTGAGAAGATTAATAACGTCAGCCCTTCCTTCAACAACAATGATTGCATCAGAATCCTCAACATTTGGGCCTGCGGGTAGTTTATCTTCACCAATCTCAATTAATTTCTCTATACGTGAATATTCCCTGACCTCATCTATTATATCATTTGTGTCAATTGCACCTTCATCAAATGAGATCATCAGAATTTCTTTTGCTCTTTCGACTATCTTCTTTCTCTTTGAAATTCGTATATCTTCAATTTTTTTTACATGAAAAACTGATGAACACGGTCCGACTCTTTCAATAGTTTCCAGAGATGCAGCTAAAAGTGCGGTTTCTGCCTTGTCAATAGAGGAATAGATCAGTATCTCTCCTTTTGTCTCTCCTTTTTTGCTGATAATCTTTACATCTATTCTTCCTATACGTCCTGATCTCTGAAGATCGCGAAGGTCAAGATCTTCTCCCAAAAGGCCTTCTGTCTGTCCGAATATTGCGCCGACAACATCTGACTTTTCAACCACCCCTTCAGCTTCAAATTCAATATATATTTGATATTTTGTAGTTTCCGGTGAGTACAATAATAATTCCTCCTGTTGTGATGTGATGAATATGTGAAAGTTGTAAATATGCTCTTAGAGTTTATCATAAGGCAAGATGACTAATAGTAACTAAAATTATTTAAATTAATTTCAAAAAATGCTATGATATAAGAAACATCAATAAAAAATCAGGAATAAATGCTTATATGAATTTGCCAAGAAGGGCTTCTGCATCTTTGAATACTACTCCTTTTATAAGAATGCGTTTTAGCGATGATGTTTTTCCTGATAATATTATTACCTCAGATGAAGAAACTGAAAAAAATTCAGATACTGCCAGTGTTATCTCTTTATTTGCCCTGCCTTCAACCGGAGGTGCACTTATTCTGCACAAAAAAGCTTTTCGCCATTTATTATATCCTGAAGGAAAGACTGTCTTTTTACTGCCGGCAGAGACATCAAGTGAAATAATAATTCCTTCCTGATAGGCTGTTATGGCCTCATTTATATCCAAAAATTATCACCGGAAATAATTTTTTAAAAGTAAAATGTCGCCCGGCATTAACAAACATGGATCACAAGAGGCACTTTGGCCAGCCTTCACCTGTTATACCCAAAAAGCCGGGCTTTGTATGCCTGTAGCGCATCCGGGTTGTCCCGAAGATCACTTCCAGACCTATGCCAATAGATCACCCGGGGACCTAATAAACGATGCGCATAATATCGGCGACTATTATTTGCTTTTATTCGCTATATACCCCTTGCCCTTAATCCATCTGCCTGATCCCCTGTAAAATTCTCCCTTGTCATAGACAATATCTCCTCCTATTATTACAATATCCGGAAATACGCCCTGCATACCTTCATATGGTGTCCAGCCGGCGTGGCTGTGCAGGAGATCTGCTTTGATTTTTGCAGTTTTTTTTGGATAAAGTGCAAAATCTCCTTTGCATCCTTTAATATAGCCCGAAGATTCAATTCCCAGTATTCTGGAAGGATTATATACTGTCTTTTGAATTAAGGAATTAAGGCTGATTTTTTTTTCAATTACCATTGCCATCAATAAAGGCATCATTGTTTCAACTCCTGGCAGACCGGAGGGGACTGAATGAAATTCGTAAGATGTTTTTTCAGACAGGGTATGGGGTGCATGATCTGATGCGATAACATCTATATCATTCCATTTTTCCCATAACTGTTGTCTTGTTCTCTCATGTCTGAGGGGTGGGTTGACCTTTGCTTTACCGTCTTTTTCTCCAAACATCTCTGTTGACAAGAAGAGATGGTGGGGCATTACTTCGAATGTGGTATTGGATCTTTTATGGATTCTTTCTATTGACAGGGGTGAGGAGAGATGGCAAAAATGAAGTTTTAGATCCGAAGGTGCAGTTTTAAGGACAAGATCCACAGCTTCTGCTTCACCTTGCTGACTTCTGAGAATATCATGGTTGAAGAGACTGTCGTCAACTCCCTCAAGCACAGTCTCGGCATGAATAGTTGCAAGTGCATTAATCTTTGAAATCTTCAAAAATGATTCTTTGAGAAATTGTGCATCAACTGCTGAACCATAACTGGACTCCGCAAAGAATGTCTCTCCAAATGCCAAAGCTCCTGCCCGGTACATTTCATCAATTCTGGAGTCATGCTGAACCCCTCCGTTTATTCCAAAGTTGCAGAATGCCGCCTTTTTTGCTTCATTTAATCTGTCTGTAAATGTTTCTGCATTGGTTATTGAAGGAATTGTATTTGGCTGGTCAACAACTGTTGTGACTCCTCCTGCAACTGCACTTTTGCTGCCACTCTCCCAGGTCTCCTTATGCGACTGTTTTTGTCCACCACGCATATGCACATGCATGTCAACAGCACCGGGAAGGCAGATGTAATCACTACAGTCGATTACCTTTTCTGATTTTTCTGATAAACCTGAATGGATTACATAACCGTCATTTATTGATATATCAGAAATCAGGCCGTCCGGCATTAATAAATTTTTCAAAATAAGATCACAACAGGGTAACATAAGTGCAGCACTCCTTGTATTATTATAGTTAATATTCACAGGGATTCTAAAAAGCTTTAGGTAATTCGATTTTAAAGATGATTTTGTTTAAAAAAATTAGTTTAGCAGACCCTTGGAACGGGGTCTCCGACAGGTGCCTCAATAAACCGCTCTCCGCCTATTGAAGTCTCCATTATTACTGCTTTTCCTTCTGTGACTCTGCCGATTATCGCTGCATCTTTGCCGTATTTGTGTTTTTTGATAGCTTTCAGGATATCTTCGGCCTCCTCGTAAGAAACACCCATTACTACTTTGCCCTCGTTTGCAACGTCAAGTGGATTAATACCCAGAAGTTCTGAAGCGCTTCTGACACTTTTTCTGACAGGCAGTGCCTCTTCAAGGATTCTTACCTGAACATTCGATTTCTCTGCCATTTCGTTGATTGCATTTGAAAAACCGCCTCTTGTTGGATCTTTCATTGCATGTATTTCTCCGGCACTCATTGCATTCTCAACAAGTCCCCATACAGGCGCTACATCTGATCTGATCTGCTCGCCAAGATCGAAACCCTCGCGTGTGGTCATAACGCAAAGGCCGTGATCTCCAAGGGTTCCGCTTACAATTATCGCATCTCCGGGTTTCAAACCGTTATCGCGGACCGGTTTGTCTACAATTCCAATCCCTGCGGTATTAATTACAATGCCGTCAAGTGCCCCTCTCTCAAGCACTTTTGTGTCTCCTGTGACAATGGATGCACCACATTCGCCAAGAGCTTCATCCATTGAAGACACTATTTTTTCAAGAGTCTCAATATCAAATCCCTCTTCTATAATCATTGCACAGGATAAGGCAACCGGTTTTCCGCCCATCATGGCAAGATCATTTGCTGTTCCGCAGACTGATATTCTTCCGATATCTCCTCCTGGGAAAAAAAGCGGGCGTACTACATGTGAATCTGTTGTAAATACGATGTTTTTCTCTCCAAAAGGAATCACGGCACCATCATCCAGCGATTCCAGTCCAATACCGCCTGCATTATTATGTTTGTATTTTGTGAGTGTTTTTCCCAGAAGTTCTGAAAAAACAGCCCCGCCGGCACCATGCATAAGATTGACTTTCATTCGTCTTCTACCTCAATTTCAATATTTGTTACAACCACTTCTTTTCCTTCAACAATTTCAGGAAGTAGACCGCATTCCGGACATACATATTTTTCTGAGCCCGTATATCCGCATGGACAGACTGATTTTACAGGCACTGTTCTTGATTCAATTTTACAGTCTTTAAAAAGAGATTCCTCTTCACACATTGTTTCAAAAAGAAAAATTACCTGTTCCGGGTTTATCATTGTCATCTCGCCGACATCAATGTAAACTTTTTTTACAATTGTTGCGGAATTATCCTCGGCAACTTTTTTAGCAGTAGCAAAAATGTCGTACGCAATTGAATATTCGTGCATCACTCCTCCATTGCCGCGTAGACTTCTTTGAATACCTGACGCGTCTGGAGTGCCTCCTCACGGGATAATTTTTGAATAGCAAAGCCTACGTGGACCAGAACAAATTCTCCGACCTCAACGTCCACGAGGTCAATTCTGACCTCCTGCTGAAGGTCGCCATAATCAACGACAGCTATATTGCCGTCTTTGATTTCCAGCACTTCTGCCGGAACTGCAATACACATTGTCTTAAAACCCCTTTTTTAATCGGATTGTACTAATAATCAGATTTTTAAATTTTAAAAAGATTAGCGCCGAGAAGGAGATTTGAACTCCTGAGGTGCGAACACCAGTGGCTTTCAAGGCCACCGCCTTTCCGGGCTAGACTATCTCGGCCCGTCCTCTAATAGGTTGACTTTTTTCTTTAAAAATATGGTGTTATTGTCTTCTGAAGGAAATGAGCAGAAAACCAAATACAATGAGGCAGGATATTAAGGCAATCGGGAAAAAGAATCCTGATTGTGTAGGAACAGGTGTTGCCTGTGACTCAAAGAAGACTGCTGCATCACCACTCACGGTAATTGAAGAAGCGCCGTCGGTGTAAAGTGTCACATATCCGCTGTCTGACAGATCAGACGGATATACCTTAACATAGACAATTCCTCCTGTTACCGGTATTGTAAATGATTCTGCTCTTTGGTCTGTAAACTGGTTGATTGTAAAAACCGTTCCGCTTTCATCTGCATATTTGAGAATCCAGTTGTGTCCCTCTGATATATCTACCTTAAGAATCCCCGGATTTGTTATAATTGTAAAATAAGCAGGATCATTATTGGAGGCAAAAGACTGTGCGGCCATAGTTTTGCCTGACTGCGAAGTTGTGGGTTCTGTAGTGGCTGATGCAGTCTGGGCCGGCGTTTGCCAGGTTTTCTCCGAACTGAATTTTTGAAGTCTTACAAGACCCTGGTTGTCTGAAAATGATACATAGTAAGTGCCGGGACCTGCTATCGGTACGTCTTTACTGAATTCTCCGTTTGAATTGGTTGAGATCCATTCCTCTGGCAATATGACCTCATCATCTTTTTCAACCGATATTTTAATTCCAAGATTGCCGCGTGTCGTGCTCCTTCCTGAAACTGAAAGATATCCTGTATATTCCTGTGTCAGAGGTGATGTGATAACAACTTCTCCGGTTCTGTCGATTATCTCAAACATTTGGTATCTTGTGGAACTGGAGCCGAGATCAACATTGCTTGTTGCCGGAATTTCCAATTTATAGTAGCCCTTTTCAAGTCCGTCTGTTTCAAAGGTAACAGACCATGAGTTGTCTGACTGAATTGTAAAAGACTGCCTTGAAATTTCCTGAATTGTATTCTTCTGGTTGTACAGGATAATAGTCATTGTAACTCCGGGGTTAATCGTACTTGTTCCCTGAATTACTATGGTGTCTCCAAGATTGACCTTTGAAGGGACTTCAAAATTGATTATGTATGCATCTGCCCCGCACACTAATGTCAATAATAAAATAAGGAGGCATGCGATCTTTTTCATATCTACAGGATCAACTACTATAGCATTAATGATATCTGAACGAATTGAAAAACCTCTTGCATGCTGGATGAGCAAAGAAGAGTATGCAGGAGAGATTATTGAATGTCTGACTGTAATATTCAAATCTGGAGGCTGTACCTGGAATCGCTGTAAAATGTGCGGATATAAAAGCGAAAGGTACCACAAAATGGCTGCAGAGGAGCTTTCTGCAAGAATCAGACAGCAGCTGTCATGGGTTTTGGGTGAATTTAGGCCTGATAGTTATCAGATGGTCAAAATTTTTACTTCAGGAAGCTTCTTTGATACAACAGAGGTGCCTTCAGATGCACGAAATGCCATAGGTGAGGCATTCAAAGGTAAAATTGTGATTGCCGAATCAAGAACAGAGTATGTCAAAAAGGATGTTGTTTCGGATTTTATAGGAATAATTGATGATAGCTCCTGGGAAAAGCCTTTTTATGTTGCGATGGGTCTTGAAACTACAAATGATTATATCCGGGAAAAATGTATTGATAAAGGCCATACCTTTGATGATTTTAAGGATGCAGTCAGGGAGGGCAGAGATGCCGGGGCGGGGATAAAGACATATCTAATGATGAAGCCTCCGTATCTTACAGAATCAGAAAGTCTTTTGGATATGCAAAAATCGATAAAAGAATCCGCGCCGTACTCTGATATTATCTCAATGAACCTTTGTACTGTACAGAACAGAACCGAGGTTGAAAGGTTGTGGAAGCAGAAAGCATACCGGCCCCCTTATCTCTGGAGTGTTCTTCAGGTCTTAATTGATTCAGATATTCATATCCACTCTGATCCTGTTGGCGGGGGGAAAAGGAGGGGGCCTCATAATTGTGGCAAGTGTGACTGGGATATTGTTGATGCTATTAAAGATTATTCGCTCACAAATGACAAGGATCTGCTCAAGGTATATTTTGATAAGGGATGTGACTGCATGGAGGAGTGGCGTTATGTATTAAAAGAGGAAAAACCGTTCTGCATGCCACTTACTGAATAAAAAATATTTTTTTTAGTCATCTGATTTTAGATGTTTTGCAAGGAGCGGGAGGAAAGCTCCTGCATCGCTTACGACTCCTATTGCCTGTGAAGAGCCCCGGTCATTTAGTTTTGTCACTGATGCAGGGTTAATATCAACACAGATTGTTTTGACGTATGACGGAAGACAGTTTCCGACAGCAACCGAATGAAGAAGTGTCCCTATCATAATTACCATGTCAAGTCCGTGCAGATTCTTTCTCATTTCTTCCTGTGCCACCATAACATCGGTTATTACATCAGGTAATGGTCCGTCATCGCGAATAGAGCCTGCAAGAACAAACGGAATATTATTTTTTACACATTCATACATGATTCCTTTTTTTATTATCCCTTTTTCAACTGCCTGTTTAATTGAACCTGCTCTGATGACCTCACTTATTGCTGTTATATGGTTCTTATGGCCGCCCACTGCAATAGTGCCTGTATCAAGGTTCATTCCAAGAGATGTGCCAAACAGATTATATTCAATATCATGTGTTGCAAGGGCATTTCCGGCAAATAAGACGTCTATGTATCCGTTGCGGATCATTTCTGCAAGTGCGAAAGCAGCCCCTGTATGAATTATTGCAGGGCCTCCAACAAGCCCTATTTTTCCGCCGTTTGACTTTATTTCCTTCATTTCCTTTGAGATCTTTTTTATAATAGTTTCACTTGGTCTTTCTGAAGAGACAGTATTCTGCATGAATTCAAACTGGTTTACTTTTCTTGATCTCTCCGGCGGGACAACTCTGACACCTCTTTCACCTATTACAATGAGATCTCCTTTTTTAATTTTTGCAAGTGGTGTGCAGGATGCACTTAAGGATTCTTTATCAATGACAATATGGCAGTCCATCTCGATATTTTCGACAGGAATCCATTTATCATCATATTTAACAAATGTGGGATGGTTTGTTGTTGAGTAGAAACCCTTCGGAAGGATTCTGTTCCCCTCTGCCTCTTCAAGTTTTACGTTTTCCACTTCAGGGAGTCGTGCACCGAGGCGGTGGAGTTCACTGAGGATATTTTCAAGCTCTTCTTCATCAGCTGCGCTTATGATGAGTTTTGCATAACTGATATCCTGTTTTTTCTTTCCTATATCAAAGGTGGTAATTTCAAAATTGCCGCCCATATCCAGAACTTTGTCAAAAATACGGGTCATAATTCCTGAGTCGATAATATGACCTTCAAGTTCAATCTCACGGGACGTTTCCATATTCATATTATATGCTTTGTAAACTATTATTTTTTGCCATAATTTTAGGAAATATAGCTAAATTCATATGTTTTATAAAGAATAGTTAGTGATTTCAGTATTTCAATCATAAATTGAGTAAAATTAAAATGAAAATTCAGTTTTTAATCAACGCTAATCTCATAATATTCCGATTTTTTTATAAATTCCTGAAAAATTTTTCAGCGTTTTTTAGTTCTTCTCTTGTATTCACATTAAATGTAAGCTTTGGTTCTTCTAAAAGAATTTTGAGCTCTTCCTGCTCATTGTCGATATTTAAACCGTTTAATATGTTGAGGCCAACGGGGCATGCAACAATGCCTTCAATCTCTTCTGAATAGTTGCATTTGCAGTTGTTCCTGGAAAAAAGGTTCTCAGGTACCCATACAGAGCAGGCCTCCTTTTTGGATTTATGGTAAAGATCATATGTTTGATCAATAATATCTTTGCTGATACCCGGAAGATCTGAGACACACGAAAAAAAAGGCGCCTGTTCTCCGGTTTCCATTATACATTCGATTAGATCTTCGACATAACCTTTTCCATCTGACTGATATGTTTCAATTCCATTTGCCCTGCACCAGTTTTTTGTCATAGGGACTTTTGGTGTGACAACAACAAGGATGCTGTAACCTGCATCTTCAAAAGCGGATATAACATAAGAGAGCATGGGCTTTTCTGCCAGAGTTACAAGGGGTTTCTCTCCAAGATTCAGTCTTGTCCCAAGACCGCCGGCCATAATTAGTGACAGCACCTGATTAAAGCCTCCACAAGATATTCATTTTCATCCCTTGTTCTGACTGCAACTCTTATTGATTCCTTAAGGCCAAATGATGAACAGTCTCTGACAAAAATTCCCTGTTTTAACATATCCTGTGTAAATTTGCCGGAATCCTGTCCTATATTGAGAAGAATAAAATTTGTCGGAGAGGGAATATAATCTATTCCTATCTCTTTGAATTTATTACAGAGCCACTCTCTTTCTGTTCTTATTAGCTGGCGGGATTTCTCCAGTTTATCATAATTTTCCAATGCCAAAAGAGCAAAACTTTCTGCAAAACCGTTAAGTGTCCATGGCGGTCTGATGACTTCCATTTTTTCAATAAGCTTGGGGTCACCGAAACCAAACCCTATTCTAAGACCGGGAACTGAGAAGCATTTGGTGAGAGATCTGCTTACAAAGACATTCGAAAAACCTTTTCCTATGAGTGTTTCGGCACCATCGGAGAGTTCATTGAATGCCTCATCGATAAAAAGTCTGCTCCCTGAAGCGTCCTCTTTTTTTGCCAGTTCGGACAATTCCTGGAATGAGAGGAGTTTTCCGGTTGGATTATTTGGGTTGCATATAACATGCACCTTTACATTTTTATTGCTTTGATAGGTACATTCTGCTCCTGCAAGTCTGGCTGAAAGAGAGTATTCACCGAATGTATGCGGATCAGTTCTGACTTGATCGCCTCTGCTCACTGTAGCATAAAAAAAAGTCCTTATAATTTCAATTGAACCGTTTCCAACGCAGACGTTCTCATTTTTACATCCAAATTTACGCGCAACCGAATCTTTTAGATTGTGGTAGGAATCATCGGGGTATGAAGAGATCATGTCCTGGGTTGGTTTCCAGCCTAAATCCGGAGGATATGGATTCAAATTGGCACTGAAGTCGATTATGTGTGCGCAATCCCCTCTCTCACAAAGTTGTGATGCTCCTCCATGTTTCACTTTGTCCGGAAAATCATATTCCAAAAGATAATCTCTCCTTTTCAAATTTAGTTGAATTTAGTGGAATAAAAGAATTTGGGAGTGGCTCTCTACTCGGGAAAGCAAAGATATATATATTTATAGATATTATCATTGGTTGTCTGAAATCAAAAGTCTGACAAAGAGTAGCTTCTTGTCAGACAAATGGCAGACTTATGTCTGTCAAATGTCGGACACGTGGTTTCAATGATGGAAAGAGTTACAATCAGATTGCCCCCTCAGCAGGTTGCAATGCTTGAAAAACTGGTGGATGCAGGAGAATTTCCTAACGTATCTGAGGCAATCAGGTATGGTGTTAGAGAACTCATTGGAAAACACGCAAACCGGGTAATTAGAGACAGCGAACAGATCTCATTTGAGATGTGATGATTGCAATTAAAAGGAGTGTAAAATTACATCTATTGAAAAGTCCGGGTGTCTAATTCAAATTTAAAAGAGGTCTTTAAGGAGGTTTATTGGATGCAATCTATAATTAACGAGGCATTAAAGCACACAGAATATGAACAGGGAATGAAAAAATCCGGCGTAATCGGTGATGAGGATTTTATTGGTCAGCCAAGAATTGTCATTGTCGGATGCGGGGGAGCTGGAAACAACACTATCAACCGCTTATACCACATGAAGGTAAAAGGGGCTGAAACAATTGCTGTCAATACGGATAAACAGCATCTTGAGATGATTCAGGCCGACAAGAGGGTCCTTGTAGGTAAGTCCTTAACAAAAGGTCTTGGTGCAGGGGGTTTTCCTGATGTTGGAAAGCGTGCAGCTGAAATGGCAAGAACGACTCTTGAAGGTCTTCTGCAGGATGCAGATCTGGTCTTTATCACTGCAGGAATGGGTGGAGGAACAGGTACTGGTGTGGCACCTGTGGTTGCACAGATTGCAAAGGAGCAGGGCGCAATTGTAGTTGGAATGGTGAGCTATCCTTTCCAGGTAGAAAAAGCACGCCTCATTCGTGCTGAAGAGGGTCTGGAAGCACTTTCAAATGCAGCAGATTCAGTTATAGTACTCGATAACAATCGTTTGATGACTTTTGTACCAAACCTGCCACTGGGTCAGGCTTTTTCTGTTATGGATCAGTTAATTGCTGAAACTGTAAAGGGAATTTCAGAAACCATCACAGAACCGTCACTTATAAACATTGACTATGCTGATGTTCGTGCAATAATGAGTAAGGGCGGTGTTGCTGTGATGCTTGTCGGAGAAAGCAAGCAGCAGAATAAGTCCGAGAGTGTTGTTCATGAATGCCTTAACCATCCGCTTCTTGACATTGATTATCGTGGTGCAACAGGCAGTCTTATCCATATAACAGGGGGAAGTGACCTTACTCTTTCAGATGCGGAAGAGATTGCAAGTTCACTAACCTATGAGCTGGATCCTCATGCTGATGTAATCTGGGGTGCCCGCATCAACAGCGAATTTGAAGGAAAAGTAAGAGTTATGGCTATCATGACCGGTGTGAAAAGTGCCCAGGTTATGGGACACAGCAGTCCTGTTATGTCAAGATCAGAAATTGCACAGGGTCCTTTTGAGAGAAGGGGTTATAATTCAAATGCCATGAGCTCATCTGGGAGAAGAGCTGCTGCAGAGCAGACAAGCGGCGGGTTAATTGATTTTATCCGTTAAAAATGCCATTAAAAAATTCCATAACTCCGCAAAAATATATTTTTTGCAGGTATGTCATAAAATAACGGGTAAATAAAAAAATACTAAAATTTTCGGTAATTTAAAAAAAAGAATTTTTGTTTTCTGTTTTAGATTCCGTACGAAACTCTTATTTAATATAAGGACTCTAATTTATAGAAATCATTGTGCAGTCTCTGAAAGAGTGCGCAAATAACTTATACGGGCATTAAATTTTTTGATGCCTGTTATGGAATCGGGAGTCGAACAAAAGACGAACAGCCAGAAGAATACGGATATCAAAATATAGGTTTGATAGCCGGAATGAGATCTTTTGTTTCGTAATTTTCATTATCCTTGATCATCCAAAAAATGTTATTTGTAAAATTCTTTTGTTTTAAGGCTGCCTTGTTTATTACTATAGGTATGTGTTGAGCATGTTGAGCGAATTGATAGAAAAAAGAAAAGTTGTTCTCCAGCAGTCGGAGGAACATAAAGAAAAACGAAATGAACTGAATGCACTTGCAAGCGCACAGGCACGCGAGCGAAACCAGCTTAATGCCCAGACTCGTGAGTTTGTTGATGAGGCACAGAAGGACAAAGATCTTCGTGACAAATCAAATAATGATGTTCACCGGTTAAAGGCTGAGAGAAACGTCTTTAATGATAAAGCAAATGCACTTTTTGAAGATATTGACGCTTTTAAAAAAGAGCATGGCGCAATCAGCAACAATCGTGGTATAAAAGAGCTTCAGAAGCAGATCGAACACCTTGAGATGGAACAGCAGACCCGGGTGATGAATGCTGAAAAAGAGCGTGAGTTAATTGAAAAAATAAAGCAGTTCAGACTCTCTATCCGGGAACAGGAAGATGAACTGGAACAGAATAAGGAAATTCATACAAAACTTCAGGAAGCACGTGAATTTCGTAAAAATGCATCAGACCTTCATGCCCAGGTAACCGAGGCTGCAGAACTTGCGCAGAAATATCATGATTTGATGGTTGAGTGCTACCGTAAGGCAGATAAATCACGCGAAGCAGCTGATGAAGCCCACAAGAAATTTGTTGAGGCTCAGGAAGCAGCAGATGCTGAACATAATAACTTCATCGCATGCCAAAAAGAAATACGTGACTACGACAAGGTAATCGGCGGCCTTCGCAAGAAAACTAAGAAGACAAAAGTTACTAAAGAGCAAAAAGCAGTACGTAAAGAAGCAGAACAGGTGTTCCAGCAGTTTAGAAGCGGTGAAAAGCTTACGACTGATGATATCCTTCTTCTTCAGCGTGCAAAACTTATCTAAATTCATTTTATTCTTTTTTTAGGCAATTTTTTATACATACAAAATGAATTTTATATTAGATGCCAGATGTGAAGACACTAATATTATGTGTCGATCGTGACGATGATATTGGATTGAAGGCAAAAATCACTGAGCCTGTTTTGGGAAGAGATAATTGTCTTGATGCAGCAAATAGATTAGCTCTAGCGGATCCTGAAGATTCAGATGTAAATGCCATATTTCAGGGTTTAAAAATATTTGATGAGCTGAAAGCAAAAGGTGAAGATGTCTATATCTCAGTTATTGGCGGAAGTTATTCTAATGAAATAGAAGGCGATAGAAGAATTTCATATGAGCTTGGAAAAATCGTATGGGATAATGAGATAAATGAATGCATACTTGTTACAGACGGTGCAGAGGATGAATTTGTCCTTCCAATAATACAGTCTGTTGTTGATGTGAAAAGTATCCAGCGGGTAATTGTCAAGCAGATGCCAAATCTTGAAAGCACTTATTATATTATTAAAAAATTTTTAGATGATCCGCAGATTGCAAAAACATTTCTGGTCCCCGTAGGTCTTGCTATGCTCTTATATGCAGTTGCAAATCTTCTGGGTAGTCCGGAGATTGCAGTTGTTATTGTGGTGGGCGTTATTGGAATATTTCTGCTATTCAAAGGCTTTGGAGTCGATGAATATTTTAGTTATGCATTTAATGCTCTCCATTCCTCATTTACTGGTGGAAGATTTTCTTTTATTGCGTATATATCTGCAATTATAATTGGTACTATTGGAATAATTATTGGATTCACAAGTTTATTGGAGTGGTACACAGCTGATCAGGGAATAATATTCTACCTGCTTACATTTGTATACGGCTCAATTGGATATTTTACAATTGCAGCTCTTATTGCCTCTGTTGGAAAAATCATCGATGTATATCTGAATGATATTACAGCTCTTGGAAGATATATTGCCATTCCTTTTTTTGCTGTTTCAGTCGGAATAATCGCCTATGGTGCGAGCATCTATATAATTGCTGTCAGCAGCAACCTGGAATTTCCTTTCCTTGGAATAGAGGGTATAAGGGCCATTGTTTATACCACTTCAATAGGGCTTATACTGGCTGCAATAGGCATCTATTTCCAAAAATATATTTCCAGGTGGACTCATAAAAAGATTAATTTGTAGGTTTTTTCATCATTATTTTTTAAAACGTCTTTTTTAGAATTATTGAAGGCCGTTAATTTTGATAAAAATAATGTATGTAGATTATTTTCTGATTATATCTCATATTTTCTGGTAGTTAAAAAAATTTAATGGCGAATTTTTTTAAATTCATTTTATTATATTTAAGACATTCTAGCGATGGAATGCAGTAGTCTTTCTACTTGTTTTATAATTTTTCAGCGAAGTAATTTTCTTTAT
>JAFGWE010000052.1 GCA_016937345.1 Methanomicrobiaceae archaeon | reverse complement strand
GTTGATTTGATAAGTACAGGCGTTTCTATCTCAATGAAACCTGTTGAGTCCATGTATTTTCGCACTTCCTGTGCCACACGGTGACGAAGGATAATATTGTTTTTTACGGAATTTCTGCGCAGGTCCAGATAACGGTATTTCATTCTCAGCTCCTCTCCACCGTCGGTATTCTCTTCAATAGTAAACGGGGGCAGCTCACTGCTGTTCAGGATTTTCATCTCAGCAACTTCAATCTCAATCTCCCCTGTAGATATCTTAAGATTTCTGTTGCTCCTTTCTTTTACTTTCCCTTCCGCCTGCAAAATAAACTCCCGTCCCAGTTTCCGGGCTTCTCTGCAGAGATCTGCATCTGTTTCCATGTTAAAGACCAGCTGGGTGATGCCGTAACGGTCACGTAAATCAATAAAAGTCATTCCTCCAAGATCTCTGGACCTCTGAACCCACCCGCAAAGGATCACGTCTTTTCCGCTATCATTAATATTCAGCTCTCCGCAATTATGTGTTCTGTACATTTTATTTCATTTAATATCAGCAAAAATAAGAAAATTTGTGTTCAGGGTATATTAATTGTTCATTACCAAAATATCTCTGCAGCTGATTCTTCTCACACAATTAATAATACCGTGTATATTTGTAAATTCATAACTGAAAATGATAATATGTTAAGGTCCAAAGATGAGATATTCATGCAGGCAGCTCTCGATGAGGCCGCAAAAGCATCTGCAAAAAAAGAGGTTCCGGTAGGTGCCGTTGTCGTTTGCAATGATACTATAATTGCCAGGGCTCATAATCTTACCGAGACACTGAAAGATCCGACAGCCCATGCTGAGATGCAGGCGATAACAGCTGCTGCAAACTGGCTCGGAGGAAAATACCTTAACGACTGTACGATTTATGTTACCCTTGAACCATGTGCCATGTGCGCTGCTGCCATTGGATGGAGTCATGCATCACGACTGGTCTATGGCGCTGATGACGAAAAAAAAGGCTTTACTACTATCACAGGACAGCTTCTTCATCCAAAAACCAGGGTTGTGAAAGGTGTAAGAGAAAAAGCGTGCAGTGAATTGATCCTTCAGTTCTTTAAATCCAGAAGATTAGTTTAACTTCGTAGTGACGTTGCAGAAAGGTCAATAAAAACTGAAAATATGACATTCGATAACAGTAAAACCATAATAACCTTCAGGATCAGATTGTTTTTTGCCACACTCTGTGCAATAGTCTGGATTGTTCTGGCTTACCTGATCAAACTTATTAGGTTCCCCCTTCTGGGTATTGACGATGGGATCTGTACCCTCGTCGTAATAGCAATATGGGCATTAATTGCTTTTATGCCCATGATTCTTAATTATCAGTATATATTTTATTCCGATGAAGGAGAAAAAATTATTTTCCGTTATTTTAATGCCGGAATTACCGGAGGTAAAAAGAACTCAATTGAGATAAATAAAAATGCATTTGCCGGCTTCCGGACTGTATCAAAATATTTTGGCAGGAAAAGAAGCATAATTCTCCTCCAGAAATTAGGACAGGGGGTGGCAAAATTTCCCCCGGTCCATATTAGTGCTCTCACAAAAGAACAAAGCAAAAATCTCCTGCAGTCACTCTCCTCATATTGTCCGGAAAATTGAGGCAGTACAGCACCAAACATGAGTTAAATCATTTTTAATGAGTAAAATACACTCCATTTTTGATCCTGATAATCCAACTACTAACAAAAATTCCTGAATAACATGAATGTAGATAAAATAATGAACAACCTCGAAAAGAAACATCACGGGGAGGTTGAATATTTACAGGCTGTAAGAGAAGTGGTCGAATCCATTGAAGAGGTTTATAATGAAAATCCTCAATTTGAAACAGCAAACATTATTGAACGGATCATTGAACCGGATCGTGTCCTGCAATTTAAGGTCCCATGGATCGATGACGAGGGAAATGTGAAGATCAACCTGGGTTACCGTGTACAGTTCAACAACGCGATAGGGCCCTATAAGGGAGGTTTACGTTTCCACCCGAGTGTTAACCTTTCTATCTTAAAATTTCTCGGATTTGAACAAATATTCAAAAATGCTCTGACAACTCTTCCCATGGGAGGTGCCAAAGGTGGTTCAGATTTCGATCCCAAAGGAAAATCAAACACTGAAGTGATGCGCTTCTGCCAGTCTTTTATGCTTGAACTGTGGAAATATATAGGCCCTGAAACAGACGTCCCGGCTGGTGATATTGGGGTCGGAGGTCGTGAGATCGGCTTCCTCTACGGTATGTATAAAAAATTGAAAGGTGACCATACAGGCGTTCTTACAGGAAAGGGAAGCAACTGGGGAGGTTCGCTCATTCGTCCTGAAGCTACAGGATTCGGAGGGATTTATTTTGCACAGGAAATGCTGACTGCAAAAAAAGAGACTTTCAAGGATAAAACCGTTGCTCTCTCCGGATTCGGAAATGTAGCCTGGGGTGCTGCACTTAAAGCTTCAGAACTGGGAGCTAAAATAGTAACCATCTCGGGACCTGATGGTTATATCTATGACCCTCAGGGAATCTCCGGGGAAAAAATAGATTTTTTACTAGATCTGCGGGCATCAAATGAAGATATAGTAAAACCATATTCGTACGCTTTCGAAGGTGTGGAATTCCACGAAGGGAAACGCCCCTGGGAAGTTAAAACAGATATTGCATTGCCCTGTGCCACACAGAATGAACTAAACGGAGAAGATGCCAGGAAACTGATCAGCAACGGAGTACGGCTTGTAGCTGAGATTTCGAATATGGGATGTACTCCCGACGCTGTTGAGGAATTTCAGAAGAACAAAATCCTATTTGCCCCTGGCAAGGCTGTTAACGCAGGAGGTGTGGCCACTTCAGGACTTGAAATGACGCAAAATTCGATGAAACTGAGATGGAACAGTAATGAAGTTGATAAACGGCTTCACGAAATAATGTGCAACATACACAGGCAATGTGTTAAATATGGAAAGAGAGAAGATGCTTATATTGATTATGTGAAAGGAGCCAATATTGCAGGATTCCTGAAAGTAGCCAATTCAATGCTCGATATGGGAGTCATATAAACCTGTTTACATACCTTGCCTGAATAATCTCATCCTCAGCATAAAAATTAATCCCCCCTAAGAAGGATTAAGGAGTTTTTAGTATATTTACCTGTCTCAATTCTTTGTGCTATGCCTGAGGATATACCCCTGAAGCATAAAATTGCT